>CAZMHP010000001.1:0-8655 GCA_964566095.1 uncultured Rhizobium sp.
CCGACGAGAGCCACGTCACCGTGCCGCAGATCGGCGCGATGTACAAAGGCGACTACCGCCGCAAGTTCACCCTCGCCGAATACGGCTTTCGCCTGCCCAGCTGCATCGACAACCGCCCGCTCAAATTCGAGGAGTGGGACGCGATGCGCCCCGCCACCGTCTATGTCAGCGCCACGCCCGGCCCGTGGGAGATGGAGTGCACCGGCGGCGTCTTCACCGAACAGGTGATCCGCCCGACAGGCCTCATCGACCCGCCGGTCGAAATTCGACCGGTGGAACACCAGGTGGACGACCTGATCGCCGAATGCCGCGACATCGCCAAGAAGGGCTTTCGCGCCCTCGTCACCACGCTGACGAAAAAGATGGCGGAGGACCTGACCGAATACATGCACGAGCAGGGCATCCGCGTGCGCTACATGCATTCCGACGTCGAGACGCTGGAGCGCATCGAGATCATCCGCGACCTCAGGCTGGGCGCCTTCGACGTGCTGATCGGCATCAACCTCTTGCGCGAGGGCCTCGATATTCCGGAGTGCGCCCTGGTCGCGATCCTCGACGCCGACAAAGAAGGCTTCCTGCGCAGCGAAACCTCTCTCATCCAGACCATCGGCCGCGCCGCGCGCAACGTCGATGGCAAGGTGATCCTCTATGCCGACCGCATCACCGGCTCGATGGAGCGCGCCATGGCCGAGACCGGGCGGCGCCGCGAGAAGCAGCGCGCCTACAACACCGCCCACGGCATCACGCCGCAAAGCATCAAGCACAACATCGCCGACATTATGGGATCGATGTACGAGCGCGACCATGTGATGGTCGGCGTCGATGGCGGCCTCGCTGAGGACGGCGCGACCTATGTCGGCCACAACATCAAGGCGACCATCGCCGATATCGAGAAGCGGATGAAAGAAGCCGCCGCCGACCTGGAGTTCGAGGAAGCCGCCCGCCTGCGCGACGAACTCAAACGCCTGACCGCCACCGAACTCGCCATCGCCGACGACCCCTTCGCCAGGCAAAGCGACGTCGACCGCCAAGTCGACGACGCGTTCCTCAAGGCGGTGCGGGACGGCTACGACGCCGACGCCGACAGATCCTCCCCCGCATCAGCGGGGGAGGGGGACCGCGCGAAGCGCGGTGGAGGGGGCGGCAACAAGCTCGGAAAGAGCGGCCGCAAACGCATGCAGCGCGCGGGACGGCCCGGCGTGCCGAAGACGTTTGGGAGCAGGAGTCGTTAGGAAGGACACCAGTCCTGTGCCTGCGATGAGCTGCAGCGATGGCGCTGACAACAGGAACAGTCGCGATCTAGACACGGCCAAGGAACTTCTAGAGAGTATTAGTCCGGCAGCGATTAGGGGGCGGAAGCTGACCGAAAGTCAAAAACAAATAATGGTTCCGTTTCTCAAGTGGGCCGGCGGAAAGCGCTGGTTGGCCTCAGGATATGAGACGCTATTTCCGGAGAAGTTCGGGTGCTATTTCGAACCCTTTCTTGGGGGCGGGGCCGTGTATTTTCACTTACAGCCACAATCGGCTGTTCTTTCTGACCAGAATGCGGACCTAGTCAACGTTTACTGGCAAGTCCGATCGAACCCACAAGGGGTCGCCGCCGCCCTTAAACGCCACAATCGAAACCACAGTAAGCCGTACTACTACAAGGAGCGAGATCGCGCCCATCGCTGTGCCCATGAGCGCGCTGCTCAATTTTTATATCTGAATCGCACGTGTTGGAACGGGTTATACCGTGTGAACCTACGAGGCGAATTCAATGTTCCAATCGGCACTAAGGATGCAGTTCTCCTCGACACCGATGATTTCGACGCTGCAGCAGAGGTTATGAGATCGGCGGAGGTCTACATCGCCGATTTTGAAGTCATCCTAGAACTCTCGGAGCGCAATGATTTTGTCTTCGTCGACCCTCCCTATATCACTGCGCACAATTTCAACGGCTTCGTAAAATACAACGAGAAACTGTTCGGATGGGAGGACCAAATCCGTCTCAAAGATGCAGTTGTGCGAGCTCGTGATCGCGGTGTGAAAGTGTTGGTCTCCAATGCCGACCATTCTTCCATCAGAGACCTTTACAGTGGGGTCGGCAACATCATCAGCCTGCCTAGACGGAGCGTTATAGCAGCATCTTCAGATTTTCGAGGCTCAACAACTGAACTCATAATAAGAACCTACGACTAGTTATGTTCTTCCAAACCCTAAAGCGCGCGACGACACAGGATTGGAGCGACACAGCCTACGAGGTTCTGCTCGTCACGGGCTTGAGTATTTTGCCGCTTATAGGCGTTGCGGCATGGTCGTACTTTCACCAGAAATTCGGTTTCAATGCGGCGGGGCATTTAGATTTCTCGCGGTTTTTATCTGACAATGTTGTCAAAGGCCAACTGGCATTTTACGCGATTTCCAATTGGGCGGCCGTTGTTTGGTTGGCTAGCCAGGAGTTCAGGAATGCGATGGCGGCGCGCGCGCTCATTCTTGCTCTTTGTGCGTCAGGCTATTTCTACTGTGGGATGCTCATCTCACCAGAGCCCTTCACAGCCGGCACAGAAGGCTACATCGCCTGGTCGTCAATTGTTGTTTATGCGCTTTCAATTTCTGCCTATTTCATAGTTGCTCTCTTCGAAAAGATTCCTCCTCCGTCTGCGGAGGACACGAACAAGGCCGGTGCTGCATCTTTGACTGCAAAGCTGCGCGAAAGGCGGAGCCATGAATAAGAACGCTCTTTTGGAAGACAGGAGGTCGATCTCATTTCCGGTCCTCAGGGTGCGCCAACCAATTGGCGAGTTCTTTGTTGGGGCAATCTCCCATAAACTACTGATTCAGATTTCTGATTTCGATATTCGAAAGCTTTTGAGAAAGGATCGCTTCGAGGACTTCGCGGGCATTCAGAGGGAAATTGATCCGAAGAGAGTCAGAGAGATCCGACAGTACGTTGAGACAGTCGACGCAACGTTTCCGACTGCGATAATTCTGTCGGTCCAAGAGCAATCCGCTGAGCTGGAGTTGATTCCGAAACTTGCAGGCAAAAATCTAACGAACGATCTTGCGATATTAACGTTGTCAAATTCGCCAAGCGATGACGAGGATGAGCGAATTCTATTTCATCAGATTGCAACCGTCATTGATGGTCAGCACAGAATAGAATCGCTGAAGCAGCATGAGAATGATGACTTTAACATCAATATCGCGATTTTCATTGGCTTGGATAAGGCGTCAGAAGCAGAGGTTTTTTCCACCGTGAACCTCGCGCAAACCAAGGTCAACAAGAGCCTTGTTTACGATCTCTTCGCCTACAGCGAAACTCGCAGCCCTGAAAAGACCTGTCACGAAATTGCAGTGGTCTTGGACTCAGAGGAGAAGAGCCCATTTTATCGTCGGATTAAGCGCCTGGGCGTTGCCACAGACGGTAGATTTGGTGAGACCCTGTCGCAGGCGGCATTCGTTCGCGCTCTAATGAAACACATAACGAAAGATCCTCTTGGAGACCGCGACATCGGCAAACGAGGAGGAAGATGGCCAAAAGTTACAAAACAGGAGTTCGAAAGGTTCGTTCTTCGGCCATTCTTCGTGAACAAAGAGGATGAAAAAATTGCAGACATAATTTGGAACTATTTTGATGCCGTGAAGGAACGCTGGCCTGAAGCGTGGGCGTCAACTGGGAGCGGCCTAATTCTCAACAAGAGCACTGGCTATCAAGCGCTTATGAGATTCTTCAAGGACGCATATTTGCATGAGGCCGGTGAGCCTACTGTCGTAAAGAAAGGCGCGTTTTTGAGATTGATGCAGCGCTCAAAGCTAAAGGATGAGGATTTCAACAAAGAGGTTTTCGTCCCCGGCGGAAGCGGCGAAGGACTTTTGTATCGCACGCTCAAGGAGCAAACTCACCTCTGAATTAGAGGCTGTGACTGCAACACTCATCAACGCCCTGCTCGTCGCGCGCACGCGCGCCAAGCTCACCCAGGCACAGGTCGCGCGGCGGATGGGGACGTCGCAGTCGGCCGTGGCGCGACTGGAGAGCGGGCGCTCGCCGTCGCTCGCCTCCTTGCGCAAATACGCCGCCGCCACCGGCAGCCGGGTCGAGATCACGCTTGCCCCCGCCAAGATCAAATCGGCGCCCGCCAAGTCCAAGCGCCGCGCCGCGCGGCAGATCTGAACCGCGCGCAGGTCCGGTCGGCCCTTTTCCGCCAGATTTTTCGCCTTTGCCGCGGGTTATTGTGCTGACGCACCGGAACCACTATATTCCACCCACGTGGTTGTTGCGTCCGCAGACGAAGCGCTCCTGTTGTTACTGACTCGCTTTTCGGCGCGCCGGACGAACGGAAACCTTCAGACAAGCCCGACGCCGTTTTTCCACGCCGCGCCCGCGATGTTCGCGTGCGTGCACTTTCGTCACTTACGCAAGGAAATGCCCATGGCGACCGGTACCGTTAAGTTCTTCAACACCACCAAAGGCTTTGGCTTCATCGCACCGGAAGGCGGCGGCAAGGACGTGTTCGTGCACGCCACCGCGGTCGAGGCGTCGGGCCTGCGCACCCTGCAAGAGGGCCAGAAGGTCGCGTTCGACATCGTGCCGGACGCGCGCGGCTCCAAGGCGGCCAATCTCAAGGCGGTGTAATGCCCGCAAGGCGGATCTGATCGAAGGCCGGCGGCGCGCGACGCTGCCGGCCTTCGGCGTTTTCGCCGCCACGTGACGACAAGGAGTTCGCATGAGCGATCCGATGAATCCCCCGCCCCGCGGCGGCGACGCGCGCAAGAGAGCGCAGAACCATTTCGAGCTGGCCGAGGCGCGCACCACGCTGGTCAAGCAGATGGTCGATGCCGAGCGCACCGCGCTCGACGCCAAGACCGCCAAGCTGAAGGCGCTGCGCCTCGCCAAGGAAGCGGCCGACGCCGCGGAGCTCGCCGCCAATCCGCCGGCGCCGACGCCGGCACGCAGGAAGAAGAAGGCCTGACCGGCCAAATGTCCGTTTGCGGACGAAAGTCCCCGGCCACCCATGACATTCGCGTGATAGGGTGAATCGCCGCCGGCGCAAAATCCAGCGCTCGCAAATACTTGATGCGCCTTCGATCTTTACTTCGCAAAGACCTTCCTGTTAGCTCGCTCTATCGAGGCGGGAGGGGGAAGTCCGATGTCGTCGCGCCATGTCGCGGTCCTGGCCGCATGCGCCTTGACCTGCGCGGGCTGCGCCTCGGTCGTCGACGGTTCAACCCAGCAGATCACCATCGCCACCATGCCCGTCAACGGCGCCGACTGCACCGCCAGCAACAGCCGCGGCAGTTGGTCGGTCGTCTCGCCCGGCGCGGTGATGATCGACAAGAGCGAGAGCGTGTTGACGATCCGTTGCAGCAAGGTGGGCTGGCTGGACGGCAAGTTCTACGCTTCGGGCAAAATGTCGACCGCCGGCCTGGTCGGCGCCATGATTCCCTATGCCGGCATCGTCAGCTCCGCGGTCGATGCGTCGACCGGCGCGGTGCTGACCTATCCCGATTCCTACATCGTCGAGATGAAGCCCGCGCCGTCCGCGGCCGCCGGCGCGCAACCGTTGCCGGCAACGCCAACCGCCGATCCGGCGCCAGCCAAACCCGTCAACTGAGGAAGGAAACTCTCATGAAACCGTTGCATGTCCTTTGCGTCGCCGCATTTGCGGCCCTGCTCGCCGGTTGCGCCAGCAGCGTCTCGGCGCCCACCGCCGTCAGCGCGCTTTCACCCGATGCGAAAGCCGCCTTGCGCATCTCCGACATCACCGCCGACGCGGCGTCCAACGTGCAGATGTCGGACGGCGACTTCGGCGTCGTCTGTCAGAAGGTGCATGGTTACATCCAGCAGCAGTCGCCCAGCGTGTTCGCCGATGCGAACGGCGCGCTGAAGATGAACATCCACTTCACCAAATTCGACCGCGGCAACGCCTTCGCGCGCGCCATGCTGATCGGTCTTGGTCAGATCGTGATCGAAGCAGACGTGACGCTGAGCGATTCGAGCGGCCACACCGTCGGCGAATACAAGGTCGCCAAGGACTTCGCGCTCGGCGGCATCGCCGGCGCGACCACGACGGTCGACGATGTCGAAGACGGCTTCGCCAAGTCCGTCGCGGCGGTCGTGAAGTAGCCGCGTCGGTCGCGGCGCCGTCAGCGCGGCGCCGCGGCCAGCGCCTGTTCCAGGTCCGCGATCAGATCGGCCGGCTCCTCGATCCCGGTCGACAGGCGCAGCAGATCGCGCGGACATGGCGTGCCCTGTCCCTCCACCGAAGCGCGATGTTCGATCAGGCTCTCCACGCCGCCGATCGAGGTGGCGCGCTTCCAGATCGAAACCCGCGCCGCCGTCGCAATCGCCGCCGCCTCGCCGCCCTTGACGCGCAACGACAGCATGCCGCCGAAGCCGCCGGTCATCTGCCGGGCCGCCGTCGCGTGGCCGGGAAAATCCTTGAGCCCGGGATAGAGCACCGCCTCCACCAGCTTGTGCCCGCGGAAATGTTCCGCGATCGCCAGCGCGCCGGCGGCCTGCGCCCGCGCCCGCACGAACAGCGTGCGCATGCCGCGCATCAGAAGCCATGCCTCGAACGTGCCGGGCACGCCGCCCAGCTGGCTGCGCAGGGTCTTCATCCGCGTCCAGGCTTCGTCGTCGGCGCGCGTCACCAGCGCCCCGCCGATCAGGTCGGAATGGCCGTTGAGATATTTCGTCGCCGAATGCATCACGATGTCGGCGCCCAGATCGAGCGGACGCGTGAACACCGGCGTCGCCACCGTCGAATCCACCGCCAGGCGCGCGCCCGCGGCGTGCGCAATCGTCGCCGCCGCCGCGATGTCGGTGATCTCCCACGTCGGATTGGCCGGTGTTTCGGCCCACACCAGCCTCGTCGCCCCCGGCCGCATCGCCGCCTTCAGCGCCGCGGGATCGGTCATGTCGACCAGTTCGACGTTCAAGCCCCAATCGCGCGCGAAACCGAGCAGCCAGCTGCGCAACAGCCAATACATGGCCTTGGGCGCCACCACGTGATCGCCCGGCTTGAGCGACAGGAACACCGCCGTCGCCGCAGCCATGCCGCTCGCGAACAGTGCTGCGCCCGTGCCGTTTTCCAGGCTCGCCAGCACCGCCTCCGCCTGGTCGTAGGTCGGATTGTCGGCGCGCGCATAGGCGCGGCCGGAGCGATATTGATTGTCCGGATCGCGGATGAACGTGGACGAGGGATAGAGCGGCGGCGAAACGCTCTTGGTCCTGTCCTCGATCCAGCCCAGCGCCTGCGCGGCGATGGTTGCGGGTTGCATCGGCGGCTTGTCGTTCATGGTGGCGATGTTCGCACAGCCTTTCGGCGCACGGCAAATCCGCTTCCGCAGCGGCAATCAAAAAAGGCGCTGCCAGCCCGTGCCTGCGATGCTAAAAGACCGCCAGAAAACCGAAGGAGTAGCATCATGGGTGAGGCCTATATCGTGGCCGCGGCGCGCACCGCCGGCGGCAAGCGTGGCGGCAAGCTGAAGGATTGGCACCCCGTCGATCTCGGCGCGCAGGTGATCAATGCCCTGCTCGCCCGCTCCGGCGCCGATCCCGATCTGATCGAGGACGTGATCTGCGGCTGCGTCAGCCAGGTCGGCCAGCAGGCGATCAACGTCGCGCGCAATGCGGTGATGGCCTCGCGCCTGCCCGAGCATGTGCCCGGTACCTCGGTCGATCGCCAGTGCGGCTCGTCGCAGCAATCGCTGCACTTCGCGGCGCAGGCCGTGATGAGCGGGGCGATGGACGCGGTGATCGCGATGGGCATCGAAAGCATGACCCGCGTGCCGATGGGCGCCAGCGCCGTTCTGGCGATGGAAAAGGGCATGGGCTCCTATATGAGCCCGGAGATCCAGGCGAAGTATCCCGGCATCCAGTTCAGCCAGTTCATGGGCGCCGAGATGATGGCGGAGAAATACAAGCTCACCAAGGACACGCTCGACCACTACGGCTATGAGAGCCACAAGAAGGCGATCGCGGCGACGCAGGGCGGCAAGTTCAAGGACGAGATCGTGGGCCTCGCGATCAAGGCCGATGACGGCTCGGAGTCGCAGCATACGGTGGATGAAGGCATCCGCTTCGACGCCAGCCTGGACGGCATCAAGGGCGTGAAGCTGCTGCGCGAGGGCGGCGCGATCACCGCGGCGACCTCTTCCCAGATCTGCGACGGCGCCTCGGGTGTGCTCGTCGTCAACGAGAACGGCCTGAAGGCGCTCGGCGTCAAGCCGCTCGCCCGCATCCACCACATGACCGTCATCGGCGGCGATCCGGTGATCATGCTGGAGGCGCCGCTGCCCGCCACCAAGCGCGCGCTTGCCAAGTCCGGCATGAAGATCGACGACATCGATCTGTACGAGGTCAATGAGGCCTTCGCCTCGGTGCCCGTCGCCTGGCTGCAGGACACCGGCGCCGATCCGGCGCGGCTGAACGTCCATGGCGGCGCCATCGCGCTCGGCCATCCCCTCGGCGCCTCGGGCACCAAGCTGATGACCACGCTTTTGCACGCGCTGAAGGACCGCAACAAGAAATGGGGCCTGCAGACGATGTGCGAAGGCGGCGGCCTCGCCAATGTGACGATCGTCGAGCGGCTGTAAGTAGTTTCCTCCCCCGCTGTTGCGGGGGAGGTGGCACGCCGTAGCGAAGCGGAGGCGTGACGGAGGGGGAGCCGC
>CAZMHP010000001.1:8665-53736 GCA_964566095.1 uncultured Rhizobium sp.
CGCTTTGTGTGTGCTGTTGGGGCGGTGTGGGGTGCGGGGGGGGGGGGGGGGGGGGGGGGGGGCCGGCGGGCGGGGCGCGGCCCGCGCCCCCCCCCCCCCCCCCCCGCCCCGCACAGGCCCCCTCCGCCTCGCTGCGCTCGGCACCTCCCCCGCACCAGCGGGGGAGGAAAAGTGGCAACGATGGCGCAATGGACCTCTCCTACTCTCCCGAACACGAAGCCTTTCGCGACGAGATCCGCGCTTTCGCGGTCAAATTCGGTGATCGCGCGCCGCCCGCCGGCGACATGCGCGCCTGGCAACGCCTTCTGATCGAGCACGGTTACGCCGCGCGCACCATCCCGAAAGACTATGGCGGCTATGGCGCGGCGCCGGACGTCTTGAAATCGCGCATCATCGCGGAGGAATTCATCGCGCTTGGCTTGCCCACCGGCATGAGCAATCAAGGCATCTCCATGCTGGTGCCCACCCTGCTCGAAGTCGGCAGCGAGGAGCAGAAGCAGAAATACATCGCACCGACCCTGCGCGGCGAGATCGTCTGGTGCCAGGGCTATAGCGAGCCGGGCGCCGGCTCCGACCTTGCGTCGCTCACGACGCGCGCGACGGAGGACGGCGATGATTTCGTCATCAACGGCCAGAAGATCTGGACCTCCACCGCCGCGCAAGCCGACATGATGTTCTGCCTGGTGCGCACCGAACCCGACAAGCCCAAGCACGAGGGCATTTCCTACCTGCTGTTCGCGATGACGACGCCGGGCATCGACGTGCGCCCGCTGGTCACCATGACCGGCCGCGCCGAGTTCAACGAGGTGTTCTTCACCGATGTGCGCGTGCCCAAGACCAGCGTCGTCGCCGGCCGCGGCCAGGGCTGGCTGGTCGCGAACGCGACGCTCAAGCATGAGCGCGGCATGCTGGGCGATCCCAACCAGGCCGGCACGCGGCTCAAGGCGCTGATCGAATTGATGCGCGCGGAAACCGTCGACGGTTCGCGGTTGATGGACAACCCGGTTTATCGTGACCGCCTCTTAAGGCTGCAGGCACGCGTGCATGCGATGGAGTACCACGGGTTGCGCCTGCTCACCGCCGGCATCAAGGGCGAGGACCTCGGCGTGGCGCGGTTGATCGTCAAGCTGATGGGCTGCGAGCTCAATCACCAGCTCGCGGCCTTCGCGATCGATGCGCTGGGCGAACTGGGAGTTCTTTATGGCGCCACGCCGCACCTGCGCAACAACGGACATTGGCAGTGGAGCTACATGTTCGATCTGGGCCTCATCATCGGCGGCGGCACGGCGCAGATCCAGAAGAACATCATCGCCGAACGCGGCTTAGGGATGCCGCGCGAACCCAAACTGGCGAAGGCCTGAGCATGGAATTCGGCCTCACCACCGACCAGACGATGATGCAGGAGAGCCTGGACAAGACGCTCGCGCGCGTCTGCCCGCTCGAGCGGGTGCGCACGGCAAAGGACGGCCTCGCCGCCGAGGTGCTGAAGGCGATCACCGAACTGGGCGTCACGGGCATTTTGATCCCCGAAGAGTTCGGCGGCATGGGCCTCAAGCTGCTCGATGCGGCGCTGGCCGCCGAGACGTTCGGCCGCCATGTCGCGCCGGTGCCGTTCGTCGCCTCGTCAGCGATGGCGCCGCTGGCGCTGCTCGGCGCCGGCAGCGCGGCGCAGAAGAAAACCTATCTGCCCAAGCTTGCCTCGGGCGATATGATCGCCGCAGTCGCGGTCAGCGAGCATGCCTCTGGCGCGCGCGACAAGGCCGGCATCGCTGCAAAGAACGGAAAGCTCTCCGGTACATCCTTGTTCGCACTCGATTTCGCCGGCGCCGGCATCTTCGTCGTGGCGGACAAATTCGGCGCGCTGTATCTCGTCGACGCCAACGCGAAAGGCTTGGAAAAGATCGCACTCTCCACCATCGACGCCACGCGCGCGGTCGGCGAATTGCATTTCGACTCGGTCGAAGCCGAGCCGCTCGCCTCGGGCGACGGCCCGGCCGTGCTGGAGCGCATGATCGATGCCGGCCGCATCCTGCTCGCCGCCGACACGCTGGGCGCGGGCGGCGCGATGATCGAGAAGGCCGTCGCCTATGCCAAGGAGCGCAAGCAGTTCGGCCGTGTCATCGGCTCGTTCCAGGCGGTCAAGCATCTGTGCGCCGAGATGATCGCCGAACTCGAACCGTGCCGCGCGCTGATCTGGTACGCGGCCTATGCCTTTGACGAAACGCCCACCGAGGCGCGGCGCATGGCGGCGCATGCCAAGGCGCACACGAGCGAGGTCGGCACCTTCGTCGCACGCACCGCCACCGAGGTGCATGGCGGCATGGGTTTCACCGACCTGCTCGGACTGCACCACTGGTTCAAGCGCATCGGTTTCGACCGCCAGGCGCTGGGCGGCCCCGAAAAGGCCCGCCACGACGCCGCCGTGGCCCAGGGCTGGGTGGGGAACTAGGCGCGTCGGCCACCCGACACCGTCACCCGCCGCGTTTCGCGCGCGGGGAGAATGATCTCCACGTCGCAGGGCGCCGCCACGCCGTTCTCGGTCGCGCTCACCGCGATGTCGATCGCGTCGGCGGTGCAGTCGACCCGCAAGTGCCACATCCGATAGCGCCCGTCGCGCCAAGCTTCGCTCTCGCCGTCGTCGTCGAAGACCTCGGCTTCGAGTGAACCGTTCGCAAGCGGAAAGACCGCAAAGCCGCGCCGGTCGGCGCGCGCCGCAAAATGCTGCTCGGCGGTGTTGAGGGCGACGACGCTTCCTTCGCGCGCGAACAGCGGCGGACGCTCGAACGGCGCCGGCCGCGAAACGATTTGTCCGCCGTCGAACGCCTCGCCGCTCCACCAATCGAACCAGCGCGCGCCGGCCGGCAGATACACATCGCGACCCGCAGCGCCGGGTTCGACGATCGGCGCCACCAACAGCGCTCCACCGAGCAGCAAGTCGTCGTTCTCCGCCAGACAGCGCGGATCGTCCGGAAAGTCGTGAAACGTCGGCCGCGTGATCGGCTCATAGTGCCGCGCGTGCCGCCACATCAGATCGTAGAGATAGGGAAGCAGACGATAGCGCAATTTGATCAGGTCGCGCACGGCCGGCGTGACGGCGGGATGCATCCACGGCTCGTTGGCCGTCCGATCGGTGTTCCAAGAATGAATCGAAAAGCGCGGCAGGAAAATCCCGAAGCCGACCCAGCGGGCGAACAGCTCGGCGTCGGGCTTGGGTCCATCGAAACCGCCGACGTCGTGGCCGCTGTTCGACACGCCGCTCAGCGCCAAGCCCAGGCCCATCTTGATATTGTATTTCAGCGTTTCCCAGCTCGTATAGTTGTCGCCCGACCAGGTCTGCACATAGCGCTGCATGCCGGCGAAACCGGCGCGGCTCACCAGCATCGGCCGCTTGTCCGGCGCGTGCGCGCGTTGCGCCTCGCGCGAGGCGCGCAGCATCTGCAGGGTCTGCAGCGGCTTTGACGCGATGGCGGGGCCGGTGACGGTTTGCGCGCGTGGACTGACGATCTCGAACTCGTTGTTGTCGTTCCAGGTGCCGGCCATGCCGACGTCGAGCAGCGCCGTCGTCACCTTCTCCTTCCACCACGCAGTCGTTTTGGGATTGGTGAAATCGAGATTGGCGCCGAGCGCGCCCCAGAACTGCACCCATTCCGGCTCACCCTGCCCGTCCGTGATCAACAGGCCCTTGTCGCGCGCCTCTTCAAACAGCGGATGATCGTGCAGCAGCGCCGGCTTGATGTTGGGAATGAGCCGCACGCCTTTTTGCGCATAGGCGCGCACGAAGCCTTCCGGGTCGGGAAACTTGTCGCGGTTCCAATGGAACACGTAACGCTTGTCACCGATGGAGGTGTAGCCCGACGACAAGTGGAACGAATCGCACAGGATGTCGTGCTCTTCGCATTTGGCGACGAATTCCATCATCGCGACCTGCGCATCCGGTTTGTCGGTATAGCTCATCGTCGAGCCGGAATAGCCGAGTGCCCAGCGCGGCAGCAGCGCCGGCTTGCCCGTCAACCAGGTGTAGCGTTGCACAATTTCAATCATCGACCCCGCGATGACGTAGTAGTCCAGATCGCCGTGATCGGCCACGAAAGAGCGGAACAGGCCGTGATAGTTGCTGCGCTCGCAGCCCAGATCGAACGTGCAGTCCGACAACGTGTCGTAAAACAGTCCAACCGCCGCGCCGTCAGCCCGCCACGCGATATGGAACGGGATGTGCTTGTAGAGCGGATCGGAATTCTTCGCGCTGTAGCCCATCGCATCGACATTGGTCATGCGAAAGCGCCGGCCGGCGCGATCCATCTCGCCGCTGCGCTCGCCGAGGCCGAAATATTTCTCGGACGGATCGCGGACGAGATAGTGGTGCACCTTTTCGTCCCACCAGCCGAAATTATACGCCTGGGTCGGCCGGTCGCGCAGCACGCGATGCCGGGTGCCGCCGTCGAGCGAGTCCCAGGCGCAGAAGAACCCCGCCAGTTTGATCGTCAACCGCAGCCGCGCCGTCGTCACGACCAACATGCCATCGCGCTCTTCGATTTCGAAGGGCGGCAGCGCAAAGCCCGCCACGTCGAAACGGTCGCGCCCTTCCGTCGGAACGTCTTCGAGCCCCGGCGCGATCGCCCATGTCCGGGGTTGCTTGAGCGCGCCAGCCGGCAGCACCGTCACGCGGATGATGTCGTGTTCGAGCACGAAGATATGCGCCGACGCCGGGCCGTCGCTCGCCAACGTCAAACGATTGCCGTCACGCGCGGCGAGACGAAAGACGGGCGGAGCGGCGAGCGTGCTCACCAGTTGAACATCGTGCCGTCTTCCAGACGGTTCACCGGAAGATAGGCTCTGCGGTAGGGATATTTCGCCGCCAGCGCCTCATCGATGTCCACGCCCAGCCCCGGCTGTTCGCCCGGATGCAGCATCCCGTCGGCGAACGTGTAGGCATGCGGGAACACCGCGTCGGTCTCCGCCGTATGGCGCATGTATTCCTGGATGCCGAAATTCGGCACCGAGAGATCGAAATGCAGCGCCGCCGCCATGCACACCGGCGACAGATCGGTGGCGCCGTGCGAACCCGTGCGCACGTGATAGAGATCGGCGAGGCTCGCAATGCGGCGCAGATGCGTGATGCCGCCCGAATGCACCACCGTCATGCGGATGTAGTCGATAAGCTGTTCCTCGATGAGCTGCTTGGCATCCCAGATCGTGTTGAACACCTCGCCCACCGCCAGCGGCGTGGTGGTGTGCTGGCGGATCAGGCGGAAGCCCGCCTGGTTGTCGGCCGCCACCGCGTCCTCCAGCCAGAACAGCCGATAGGGTTCCAGATCGCGGCCGAGCCGCCCCGCCTCGATCGGTGTGAGCCGATGATGCACGTCGTGCAGCAGATGCACGTCGTCGCCCAGCGCCTTGCGCCCCGCTTCGAACAAGGCCGGCACGCCGCGCATATATTTCGTCGTCGACCAGACGTTCTCGGTCGGCAGATCGGCATCCGCCGGCTCGTAAAACATCTTGTCTTTCGACACGCCATAGGTCGACGCCAAGCCCTGCACGCCGGCTTGCAGGCGGATCGCCTTATAGCCCAGGGCCTTGTATTTTTCGGCTTCCCCGATCGCGTCCTCGATCGTGGCCCCGTTGGCGTGGCCGTAGACCATCACGCCCTCGCGCGACGCCCCGCCCAGCAATTGATAGAGCGGCAGCCCGGCGAGCTTCGCCTTGATGTCCCACAGCGCGGTATCGACCGCGGCGATCGCCGACATCGTCACTGGGCCCCGCCGCCAATAGGCGCCGCGATAGAGGTACTGCCAGATGTCCTCGATCCGGTGCGCGTCGCGCCCGATCAGGCAGGGCACGACATGATCGGCGAGATAGCTCGCGACGCTAAGCTCGCGGCCGTTGAGCGTGGCGTCGCCAAGGCCGGTGACGCCGTCCTCGGTCTCGATCTTCAGCGTGACGAAATTGCGCCCGGGCGAGCAGACGATGACGCGGGCGGATCGGATCTTGGACATGGAGTTTTCGCCGCAGCCTTTCAACAACCATCTTTGTCATGGCCCGCGAATGCGGGCCATCCAGTTGGGCATGGCGCACACTCGTCGAAGGTCGAGCGGCGTCACCTGGGTGGCCCGCATTCGCGGGCCATGACACGTTATTATTTCACCGTCACAACTTATACGCCGCCTTGGGCAGAGTGTAGGCGAGATCGACGATCAGGTCCGCCGCCTCGTCCTCGCCCAACCGGTGCGTCACGACCAGCTCGGCCAGATAAGCGGCATCGATGCGTCGCGCCAGGTCGTGGCGCGCCGGGATCGAGAGGAAGGCGCGGGTGTCGTCGTTGAACCCGACGGTGTTGTAGAAGCCTGCGGTCTCGGTCGTCTGGCGACGGAAGCGCAGCATGCCTTCGGGCGAATCGTGGAACCACCAGGCGGGGCCAAGCTTCAGGCAGGGATAATGCCCGGCCAGCGGCGCCAACTCGCGCGCGTAGTTGCTCTCGTCCAGCGTGAACAGGATGACCGTGAGATCGCGGCGGTTGCCGACTCGGTCCAGCAACGGTTTCAGTTTTGCGACATAGTCGGTCGCCACTGGAATGTCGCCGCCGACATTGGCGCCGTATTGCGCGAACAGCGCCGCATTGTGATTGCGGTAGACGCCGGGATGGATCTGCATCGTCATGCCGTCCTCGCAGGACAGCTTCGCCATCTCGGTCAGCATCTGGGCATAGAACAGCGCCGTGTCGCCGGGTCGCCGCTGTTTGGTGAGCAGCCGATCGAGCAGCGCCTGGCAATCCACCGCCGGCAAGTCAGCTGTCGCGACCGTCGGCGGGCCGTGATCGGTCGCGGTGGCGCCATGAGCGCGGAAGAAGGCGCGGCGGTTCACATGTGCGTTCAGATAGCCGCGCCAGGTCGCCGTATTTTCACCGGTCAGCGCGCCCAGGCGTTCCAGGTTGGCGGTGAAACTTTCGCCCCGCGCCTCGATCGCCTCGACGTCGATCACATCGTCGGGCCGGTAGTTGGTGATCACGCGGCCCGGCCATTCGCGTGCCGTCTGCGCGTGGTATTCGAGGCCGTCCAGCGCGCCTTCCGTCGTTGCGATCTTCTCGATGCCGAAACGCTCGAACAGCGCACGCGGGCGGTAAGCGGGCGTCATCAGCGCCGCGCCGATGCCGTCGTAATAGCGATCGGCGGTGTCGGCGCTCAGCCGCTCCTTCAATCCGAACACGGTGGCGAAGACGTGGTCGAGCCACAGCCGCGAGGGCGTGCCGCGGAACAGATGGTAGTTCGCGGCGAACAGCTTCCACGCCGCGCGCCGATCGGCCTTGGGATCGCCATAGCCCAACGCCTCCAGCGCGATCCCCTGCGAAAAGAGCAACCGCAGCAGATAGTGGTCCGGCCACAACAGAAGGCTGGTCGCGTCCTCAAACGGCGCGTCGGTCGCGAACCATTTGGGATCGGTATGCCCGTGCGGCGAGATGATCGGCAGCTTTTCCACCCGCGCGAACAGCGCGCGCGCCACCGCGCGGGTCTCTTCGCCCGCCGGAAAGAACCTGTCGGGGTGAAGCTTCAGACCTGACATCCCACTCTCAATTGTCATGCCCGCGAAGGCGGGCATCCGGTTTGTGTCTCTGGATTCCCGCTTTCGCGGGAATGACAGAGCTACCGAATGACCCGCGCACCCTTGCCGGTCATCACCGCCTCGACCTCCTTCACATGGACCATCGAGGTATCGCCCGGCGTCGTCATAGCGAGCGCGCCATGCGCCGCGCCATAATCCACCGCCGCCTGCGGCCCCTTTCCTTCCAGGAAGGCATAGGCGAGACCCGACGCGAAGCCGTCGCCGCCGCCGACCCGGTCGAAGATCTCGAGATTCTCGCGCAGCATCGAGGAATAGAATTCCCCGCCGGCATAGAGGATCGCCGACCAGTCGTTGAAGCTTGCCGTCCTGGCGTTGCGCAGCGTGGTCGCCGCGACTTTGAAGTTCGGGAATTCCTTCACGGCCGCCGCGATCATCGTCTTGAAGTTCGCCGGATCGATGGCCGACAGATGCTCGTCCAGACCCTCGACCTGAAAGCCCAGACAAGCCGTGAAATCCTCCTCATTGCCGATCATCACATCGACGTGGCGGGCGATGTGCCGATTGACCCTGCGCGCGCCCTCCTGGCCCCCCTGGCTCTTCCACAGCGAGGCGCGGTAGTTGAGATCGTAGGCGACGACGGTGCCGTATTTGTGCGCCGCCTCCACCGCCTCGATCACCGCCTCCGCCGTGCCCGGCGCCAGCGCCGCGAAAATGCCGCCGGTGTGGAACCAGCGCACGCCCTCCTCGCCGAAGATTTTCTCCCAATTCACCTCGCCGGGCTTGATCTGCGAGGCAGCCGAATTGGCGCGGTCGGAACAGCCCAGCGCGGCGCGGATGCCGAAGCCCTTCTCGGTGAAATTCAACCCGACACGCGTGTTGCGGCCGATACCGTCATGTGCCCGCCACAGGACGTGCCGCATGTCGACTCCGCCCTGAAGGATGAAGTCCTCCACCAGCCAGCCCAGGTCGTTGAGCGGCAGCGCGGTGACCACCGCGGCGCGCTTGCCGAAGCATTTGCGCAGGGCGCGCGCGACGTTGTATTCGCCGCCGCCTTCCCACACCGTGAATTGGCGCGCGTTGCGCACGCGGCCGAATCCCGGATCGAAGCGCAACATCACCTCGCCGAACGAGACGCAGTCCCATTGGCAGTCCGTGGCGGGACGGATGTTCAGCACGTCGGTCATCTATTTGCTCGCGCGGATCTGCTTGATGAGCTGCACCGTGTCGCGCACCTTCTTCTCGATGCCGTCATAATCCTTGGCCTCGAGGAGCGTCTTGCTGATGAGATTGGAGCCGATGCCGGCCGCGACGATGCCGGCGCCGAACCATTCGCGCAGCGATTCTTCCGTCGCCTCCACCCCGCCGGTCGGCATGATCTTGGTCCACGGCATCGGCCCCAGCACGGCTTTGATGAAGGCCGGCCCGCCGACGCTCTCGCCCGGAAACACCTTGACGATTTCGCAGCCCAGCTCCTGCGCGTCCGAAATCTCGGTCGCGCTGCCGCAGCCCGGCGAATAGGGGATGCCGCGGCGGTTGCACAGCCGGGCGACCTCCGGATTGGTCATCGGGCCCACGACGAAATTGGCTCCATTGGCGATGTAGAGGCCGGCGGTCGGGGCATCGACCACCGAACCCACGCCCATGATAACGCTACCATCCGTTTTGGCAAAATGCCGCGTCACCTCCAGGAAGACATGCGTCGCGAAGTCGCCGCGATTGGTGAACTCGATGCATTTGGCGCCGCCATTGGCGCAGGCCCGGATGACCTTGGCGCAGACCTCGGCATCGGGGTGGTAGAAGACCGGGATCACGCCCTGGTCGATGATGGCGGTCAATGTCTTCAGCCGGTCTTTGGCCATGGCGTTCCTCCGATGCGCACCGCGACGGGCATTTAGCCTTGCCCGCCGCGTCCTGTCTGCACCGGTTAGCGCCGCAGCGGCACCGGACGCAACCCCCGCAGCGGTCCTGTAACGATTTCGCCAAACGCGGCGTATAGCTCGCACGGGCCTGCTATGCTGTGGTCCGGATCTTGGACGTCGGGGAATGGGCGAGGCAGGCGACACACAAGACGGCCATGGCGACCTGCTTCGCGAGGGCTGGGACAGCCTGGTCAATCGCGTGCGCGCCGGTCTTGGCCTTGCGCCGCGCGGGGCCAGACCGCCGCGCTATCTCGTCTACCGGCACGCCATCCCCGTGCGTGCCCTGCACTGGATCAACGCCGCCGTCATGCTGGTCATGCTGATGACGGGCCTGCAGATCTTCAACGCCCATCCCGCGCTCTATTGGGGAATCACATCGGATTTCGATCACCCGATCCTGTCGATGACGGCCCAGGGCACGGCGGAGCATTTCTGGGGCGTGACGCAGGTCGGACCCTGGAGCTTCAACACCGATGGCGTGTTCGGCGCCTCCGACACCGACGGCGTCAAGACCGTGCGCGGCTTTCCCGCCTGGGCGACAATTCCGAGTGCGTCGCCCACCCTGGCTTTGGGCCGGCTCTGGCACTTCGCCTTCGCGTGGATCCTGGTGCTGAACGGCGTCGCCTATTTCGCCTATGCCTTCTGGAGCGGCCATTTCCGGCGCGAATTGCTGCCGACCCGCAAGGACCTCGCCGACATCCCGCACGAGATCGTCACCCACGCCAAGCTGCAATTCCCCAAAGGCGAGGCCGCCAGACACTACAACGCGATTCAGAAGACCACCTATTTCGTCGTGCTCTGCGTGCTGGGGCCGCTGATCGTGCTGACCGGCCTCACCATGTCGCCGACCATGGACAGCGCCTTTCCGATCCTGCTTTGGATCTTCGGCGGCCGGCAGAGCGCGCGCACCATCCATTTCATCGTGGCCTTCTCGTTCCTCGGCTTCTTCCTCATCCACATGGCCGCACTGATCGCCTCGGCGCCGCTGAACGGCCTGCGCGCGATGATCACCGGCTGGTTCGCGATCGAGACGGAGGCCAAGGATGGCTGAGCCGATCGCCCGACGCTCGCTCCTGGCCCGCAGCGCCGCCGCCGTCTCCGCGCTCGCCCTCGCCGGGTGCACCGGCATCGCCGATTCGCCCTGGGCGGCGAACCTGCTCGGCGAAGTGGAGAAACTCACCAAGCGTGCCCAGCGCCTGTTCGCCGGCGGTCATGCGCTGGCGCCGGAATTCCCAAAATCGGACATCGCGCCGGTGTTCCGCGCCAACGGCACCCTCAATCCGAACACCAACGACTACAACGTTCACGCCTCGGAGGGCTTTCGGAACTGGATGATCCCGGTGGAGGGCCTGGTCGAGAACCCGCTCAGGCTTTCGCTCGCCGCCATCCGCGCCTTCCCCGCGCGCAGCCAGATCACGCGACACGATTGCGTCGAAGGCTGGAGTTGTATCGGTGCGTGGAAAGGCGCGCCCCTGGCTCACATCCTGGCGCTTGCCCGGCCCAAGCCGGATGCGCGTTATGTCGTGTTTCACTGCGCCGATCCGATGGGAGAGGCCGATGTTGACACCCTGGGCAATGTCATCGCGCCGCCCTACTACTATGAGAGCCTCGATCTGCTTGAGGCCACCCATCCACAGACAATTCTTGCCTATGAACTAAACGGCAATGTGTTGCCGGTAGAACACGGAGCCCCCATTCGGGTGCGCGCGGAGCGGCAACTTGGCTATAAAATGGCCAAATATGTTCAGCGGATTGAACTGGTCGACAGCTTTGCGCGTATCGGTGGTGGAAAGGGCGGCTATTGGGAAGACCAAGGCTATCAGTGGTACGGCGGCATTTGACGCTTTGTCGCGGCCTCTTGCCCAGGGCGGCACTAACCCCAATATTCTGGGTTATACATAATGCGTGATTCTCGGTTCGCGGATTTTGGTAGGGGCATGAAGCGAAATATCTCCACATTGGCGGCCGCGTGTCTGGCAGCTTCGTTGGGTGCCTGCGCCACCAGCGATCCGAGCGGTCAAAACGACCCCTACGAGAAGACCAACCGCGAAATCTTCGCCTTCGACCAGGGCGTGGATCATGCGGTCGCCCGGCCCGTCGCTGTGTTCTACAACCACGCGGTCCCGGACTTCGCGCGCGACGGCGTCCACAATTTCCTCAGCAATCTCGATGCCCCGGTGATCCTCGCCAACGATCTGCTGCAGGGCGAGACGACGCGCGCCGGACGCACGCTCGGCCGCTTGGTCATCAACACCACCTTCGGGCTCGGCGGCGTCCTCGACGTCGCCGCCAAGCACGGCGCGCCGGGCCATGACGAGGATTTCGGCCAGACGCTCGCCGTGTGGGGCGCCGATGAGGGGCCCTATCTCGTCCTGCCGCTGGCCGGCCCGAGCAACCCGCGCGACGTCGTCGGCATGGCCGGCGATATCGGCATGGATCCCTTCACCTATGCCCGCTGGCACAATTATCTGATCTACAACGTGGTCCGCTCCGGCTTTGAGATCGTCGATCTGCGCGCGCGCAATGTCGACAATCTGGACGCGATCGAGCGCACCTCGGTCGACCTCTACGCCACGACCCGCAGCCTCTATCGCCAGCACCGCGACGCCGAGATCCGCAATGGCGCGCCGGACACGGAAAACCTGCCGAATTTGTAATGGCTGTCATCCCCGGCCGAGCGGCGCGAAGCGCTGCGAGGGGAAGGGGACCCAGGCCGGCGTGCGCTGACGGCGCCCAAAGGTATTCGCGATCTTTCTGCGCGACCATGGCAGCTCGTCTGCCTGGGTCCCCTTTCCTTCGCGATCCTTCGGATCGCTCAGCCGGGGATGACAAGTGGCACGTCATTCCGCCGCCGCGGGCGGAGCATCTCCCATCAGCCGCGCATAGAACCGGTCCCAGCCCGACTTCCATTTCTGCCGGCGCCGGTCGAGATAAAGATACACCACCGGCGTGGTGTAGAGCGTGAGCACCTGGCTCACCAAAAGCCCGCCGACGATCGCGATGCCGAGCGGCTGGCGCAATTCCGCGCCGGTGCCGTAGCCGAAGGCGAGCGGCAGCGCGCCGAGGATCGCGGCGAAACTCGTCATCATGATCGGCCGAAAGCGCAGCAGGCACGCCTGATAGATCGCGTCGCGCGGGCTTAGGTGGTCGCGTCGCTCCGCCTCCAATGCGAAATCGATCATCATGATCGCGTTCTTCTTCACGATGCCGATCAAGAGGATCACGCCGATCATCGCGATCAGGCTGAATTCGACATGGAACAGGAGCAGCGCCAGCACCGCGCCGACACCGGCCGACGGGAGCGTCGACAGGATGGTCAGCGGATGGACATAGCTCTCATAGAGGATGCCCAGGACGATATAGATCGTCAGGATCGCCGCCAGGATCAGCTTGGGCTGGTCCTTGACCGAGTCGGTGAAGGCCTTGGCGGTGCCGGCGAACATGCCCTGGATAGAGGTCGGCACCTTGATGTCGGCCATCTTCTTGGCGATCGCCACCGTCGCCTGGCCGAGCGAAACGCCCTGCGCCAGATCGAACGAGAACGTCGTCACCACGAAGGGCCCCTGGTGATTGATGCCGAGCGGCGCCGTCGACGGCCCGAAGCTCGCCACCGCCGAAAGCGGGATCATCGTCTCCTGCCGCGTCGACACCGAGGCGCCGGTGGAGGCGCCGCCGCGCGCGCTGTTGACGAGCGCGTTCTGCTGCTGGTTGCGCACCAGGTCGGCCGCGACGTCGGCGGCGCTCGGCGCCGCGGTGGCCGCGCCTGTCGCCGATACGGTGGTGTTGCTGGTCGTCGCGGCCGAAATGTCCGTCGTGCCGGCCACCGCGCCGGTCGCTTGCGTGCCGCTGATCGTGCCGCCGGAGGTCGAGACGTAGATGTCCTTCAGCGTCTCCGGGCTCTGCCAGAACGCGGGCGCCACCTCCATCACGACATGATACTGATTCTGGTCCTCGTAGATCGTCGATACCTGGCGCTGGCCGAACGCGTCATAGAGCGTGTTGTCGATCTGCGTCGCGTTGATGCCGAGCCGCGCGGCGGTGGCGCGGTCGATCTTCAGCGCCACCTCCAGCCCCTGGTCGCCGCGGTCGGAATTGACCTGGTCGAGCTCGTCCATGTTGTTGAAGGCATCGGTAATCTTGGGCAGCCACTGCTCGAGTTCTTCGAGCGTATCGGCGGTGATCGTGAACTGATAGGCGCCGCTGCCTTGTCGCCCGCCCACGCGCACGTCGCGTCCGCCGGTCAGGAACAGCCGCGCGCCGGTGATGCCGGAAAGCTTCGGCGTGATGCGGCGGATGACCTCCTGGGTGCTGAGCCCGCCGCGCTGGGCGAGCGGCCTCAGCTGCACGAAGACGTTGCCCGTGTTGGTGGCGCCGCCGCGCGGTCCGCCGCCGCCGCCGCCCACCGTGCCGGTGACCGTCGACACCGCCGGGTCCTCGCTCACGATGCGCATGAACTGCGCGAATTTCTGCTTCATGAGCTGGAACGAGATCGTCGGCCCCGCGCGGATCATGCCGAAGGCCTGGCCGGTATCCTCGTCGGGGAAGAAGCCCTTGGGCACGTAATAATAGAGAACGAAATTGGCGAGGATGGTGGCGAGCAGGATCAACGCGATCCACCCCGGAATGCGCAGCGCGATCGCCAGCGTGCGGGCGTAAAAATCGTGCGCCGCGTTGAAGGCGCGCTCCGACTGCCTCAGCAGCCAGCCCTGCCGCCGCTGCGGCCGGTTCAGATCCAGCATGGCGCAGAGCATCGGCGTCGTGGTCAGCGACACGATCAGCGAGATCACGATGGCGACCGTCAGCACCACGGCGAATTCGTTGAAATAGCGTCCCACGATGCCGCCCATCAGCAGGATCGGAATGAACACCGCGACGAGCGAAATGCTCATCGACAGGACGGTGAACGCGACCTCGCGCGTGCCGACGATCGTCGCCTCCAGCCGCGACATGCCGTTCTCGATATGGCGCGAGACGTTTTCCAGCACCACGATGGCGTCGTCGACCACGAAGCCGGTGGCAACCGTCAGCGCCATCAGCGACAGATTGTTGAGCGTGTATCCCAGAATATACATCGCCCCGAACGTGCCGATCAGGGACAGCGGCACGGCGACGGACGGGATGATCGCGGCGCGCCCGTCGCGCAGGAACAGATAGACGACGAACATCACGAGCAGGATGGACACCATCATCGAGCGCTGCACGTCGCGCAGCGAGGCGTTGATCGTCCCGGTGCGATCGATCGCGATCGCCAGCTGGATCGAGGGCGGTAGCGCGGCCTGGAGCTGCGGCAGCACGCCCTTCACCCGCGCCACCGTGTCGACGATGTTGGCGCCGGGCGTGCGGAACAGCAGCACCAGGATCGACGGCTTGTTGTCCGTCATGCCGATATTGCGCACGTCCTCGACACCGTCCTCGACGTCGGCGACGTCGGACAGCCGCACCGCCGCGCCGTTGCGATAGGCCACGATCAGCGTTTTGTACTCGCTGGCCTTGCTGGCGGTGTCGTTGACATAGACCTGGAAACGTTGCGTCCCCTGCTCCACCGCGCCCTTGGGCGCGTTGGCGTTGGCCGCCGACAGCGCCGCGCGCACGTCCTCCAGTCCGATGCCGTATTTGAACAGGGCGCGCGGATTGAGCTCGACGCGCACCGCCGGCAGCGAGCCGCCGGCGATCTGCACCTGGCCGATGCCGTCCACGGTGGAGAGCTTCTGCTGCAGGATGTTCGACGCCGAATCGTACATCTGCCCCGGCGTCAGCGTCGGCGAGGTCAGCGACAGGATCAGGATCGGCTGATCGGCCGGATTGATCTTGCGATAGGTCGGATTGGACTTGAGCGCGGCCGGCAGGTCGGCGCGCGCCGCATTGATCGCCGCCTGGACGTCGCGCGCCGCGCCGTCGATATCGCGCTTGGAATCGAATTGCAGCGTGATGCGCGCCGAGCCGACCGAACTGGTCGAGGTCATCTCGTCGACATCGGCGATCACGCCCAGATGCCGCTCCAGGGGCGTGGTCACGCTGGTCGACACCGTCTCCGGGCTGGCCCCGGGCAGCGAGGCCGAGACCGAGATCGTGGGCACGTCGATATTGGGCAGCGGCTCGACGGGAAGCAGGAAATAGGCGACCGCGCCCGCCATCGCCACGCCCGCGGTCAAGAGCGTGGTCGCGATCGGCCGGCGGATGAAGGTTTCGGAGAAGCTCATGCGGTGCCGCCGCGCGCGTGCCGCTGCGCCCGCCACTCCCGGATCTGCCCGCCGAGGCGGTCGAAATAGATGTAGATCACCGGCGTGGTGAAGAGCGTCAGAAGCTGGCTGACCAGAAGTCCGCCGACGATGGAGATGCCCAGCGGGTGGCGCAGCTCCGAGCCGGTGCCCGATCCGATCATCAGCGGCAGCGCCGCCAGCAGGGCGGCGACGGTCGTCATCAGGATGGGGCGAAAGCGCAGCAGAGCCGCCTGGTGGATCGCCTCGCGCGGGGTCTTGCCTTCGTTGCGTTCGGCCTCCAGCGCGAAGTCGATCATCATGATCGCGTTCTTCTTCACGATGCCGATCAGCAGGATGATGCCGATGATCGACACGATGCCCAGATCGTTGCCGGTCAGGATCAGCGCCAGCAGCGCGCCGACTCCGGCCGACGGCAGGGTGGAGAGGATCGTGACCGGATGGATGAAACTCTCGTAGAGCACGCCGAGCACGATATAGACGGTGACGATGGCGGCGAGGATCAGGAGCAATTCGTTGCCGAGCGCCGACTGGAACGCGAGCGCCGCGCCCTGGAATTCGGTCGAGATGCTCGCCGGCAATTGCGCGGCGGCTTCCGCCGACCTGACCGCATCGACCGCGGCGCCCAGCGAATAGCCCGGTGCCACGTCGAAGGAGATCGACGCCGACGGGAACTGGCCCAGATGATCGATCTCCAACGGCATCGGCCGCGCCTCGACGTGCGCGAAGGCGGTCAGCGGCACCTGCCCGCCGCCGGCCGAGGGCAGATGGATGTCGCCCAGCGACTCGAGCGAATTCTGCACGCCCGGATCGGCTTCCAGGATGACGCGCCGCTGGTTGGACTGGGTGAAGATGGTCGAGATGATGCGCTGGCCGAAGGCGTCATAGAGCGCGTTGTCGATGGTGGCGGCGGTGATGCCGAAGCGCGCCGCGGTGTCGCGGTCCACCACCACCGTCGCCGACAAGCCGCGGTCGAGATAGGAGGTCGAGACGTTTTCGAGCTCGGGCCGCGCGGCCAGCGCCTTGAGCAGGCCCGGCACCGCGGCCGTCAGCGTCGCCGCGCTCGCATCCTCCAGCACGAATTGGTACTGCGCCCGGGAGGTCGTGGAATCGATCGTCAGATCCTGCACCGGCTGCAGATAGAGCGAGACGCCGGCCACCGACCGGGCGCGGTCCTGCAGGCTCGCGATCGCTTCCGTGACGCTTTCGCCGCGCTGGTCCTTGGGCACCAGGTTGATCAGCAGCCTGCCGCTGTTCATCGTCGCGTTGTTGCCGTCGACGCCGATGAAGGACGACAGGCTCTGCACATTGGGATCGTCCAGCAGCGCCGCGGCCAATGCCTGCTGGCGGCGCGACATCTCGGTGAAGGACACGGTCGGCCCCGCCTCGGTGATGCCCTGCACCAGGCTCGTATCCTGGGTCGGAAAGAAACCCTTCGGGATCACGATGTAGAGGATGATGGTCAGTACCAGCGTCGCCACCGCGACCAGGAGCGTCAACGGCTGACGGTCCAGCACCCATTGCAACAGCCGGTCGTATTCGGCGATCACACGGTTGAACGCGTCCTCGGCCTTCGCCGCCAGCGAGCCGCGCGCCGGCTCCTGATGGCGGCGCAGGAGCTTGGCGCACAGCATCGGCACCAGCGTCAGCGACACCACCGCCGAGATCAGGATGGTGACGGCCAGCGTCACCGCGAATTCGCGGAAGAGGCGCCCCACCACCTCCTGCATGAACAGCAGCGGGATCAGCACCGCGATCAGCGACACGGTGAGCGAAACAATCGTGAAGCCGATCTCGCCCGCACCCTTCAGCGCCGCCTCCAGCGGCGTGTCGCCGGCTTCGAGATAGCGCGAGATGTTCTCGATCATCACGATGGCGTCGTCGACCACGAAGCCGGCGGCGATGGTCATCGCCATCAGCGACAGGTTGTTGAGCGAATAGCCCAGCAGATACATCGCCGCGAAGGTGCCGATGATGGAGAGCGGCACCGACAGGCTCGGGATGAACGTCGCGGGGATGTTGCGCAGGAAGAGATAGATCACCAGCACGACCAGCACGACGGCGAGGCCGAGCTCGAACTCGACGTCGCCGACCGAGGCGCGAATGGTCGTCGTGCGGTCGGTCAGGACCGTCACGTCGAGGCCGGCCGGCAATCCCGCCTCGATCTGCGGCAGCATCGCCTTGATCGAATCGACCACCGCGATCACGTTGGCGCCGGGCTGGCGCTGCACGTTGAGCAGGATCGCCGGCGTCTTGTTCATCCAGGAGAGCAGCTGCACGTTCTCCGCGCTCTGCACGACGTCCGCCACGTCGGAAAGATGCACCGGCGCGCCGTTCTTGTAGGCGACCACGATCGCCTTGTAGTCGTCGGCCGATTGCAGCTGGTCGTTGGCGTCGATGGTGTAGGACTGCGCCGCACCGTCGAAGCTGCCCTTGGGTGCGTTGGAATTGGCGTTCGAGATCGTGGTGCGCAGATCGTCGATGTTGAGGCCGTAGGACGCGAGCGCCTGCAGATTGGCCTTCACCCGCACCGCCGGCTTCTGCCCGCCCGCGATGCTGACGAGTCCGACGCCCGAGAGCTGGCTGATCTTCTGCGCGATGCGCGTGTCGGCGAGCTCCTGCACGTCCGTCAGCGGCATCGTCTTCGACGAGATCGCCAGCGTCACGATCGGCGCGTCGGCCGGATTGACCTTGGCGTAGACCGGCGGGGCCGGCAGGCTCTGCGGCAGAAGATTGCCTCCGGCATTGATCGCGGCCTGCACCTCCTGCTCGGCGATGTCGAGGGAGAGGCTCAAATCGAATTGCAGCGTGACGATCGAGGCGCCGGCGGAACTGACCGACGACATCTGGTTGAGCCCCGGCATCTGGCCGAACTGCTTTTCCAGCGGCGCGGTGACCGACGAGGTCATCACCTCGGGCGAGGCGCCCGGCAGGAAGGTCTGCACCTGGATGGTCGGGTAATCGACTTCGGGCAGCGCGGAGAGCGGCAGATAGGAATAGCCGACGAGCCCGACCAGCAGGATCGCGATCATCAGCAGCGACGTCGCGACGGGGCGCAGGATGAAGGGAGCGGAGGGGTTCATGCGTTCCGCGTACCCTTCTTATGTCGCTCTAAAAAGCAAATTGTCATCCCGGCCCAGCGCTGCGTCAGCAGCGCGCCGAGCCGGGACCCATCGTGCAGCGTCCCGATGGGTCCCGGCTCTCGCTGCGCTCGGCCGGGATGACAACCTGGCTGTGGGCTCACATACAAAGCCGGTCTTCACGGCCCGCCGCCGCCACCGCCGCCGCGTCCACCGCCCCCGGCCCGGCGCATCTTCTTGAGTGCGGACTGACAGGCATCGCTGAAGCTGTCGCGATTCTCGCGCAGGCACATGAAGAGATCGCGGCCGGTCTTGCCGGGACAATATTTCGCGAGATCGGCGCTGCAATACTGCTTCATCGCCGCCTGCATCTTGGCGCGCCGCGCGGTGCGATCCGCATCGCTGCCGCCCGCGCCGCCGGCCGCCGCGCTGGGCGCCTTGATCGGCGCGGTCGCGTTTGCGGGCTGGACCTCCGAGCCGTCGCGCAGCCGGTCGGCGCCGTCGACCACCACCGTATCCCCGGGCTTAAGACCCGTGGCGATGGCAACCATCGTCGCGTTGCCGGGGCCGAGCGTCACGGTGCGCTGCGCCACCGTCTTGTCCGGCAGCACGACGAAGACATAACTGCCTTCCGCGCCGCGCTGGACGGCGGCGACCGGCACCAGCGTCTGGTCGTGCAGCGTGTTGACCAGGAGCCGCACATTGACGAACTGGTTGGGGAAGAGCTTGCCGTCGGTGTTGTCGAACAGCGCGCGCGCCTTGACGGTGCCGGTCGTGGTGTCGATCTGGTTGTCGACCGTCGCCAGCGTGCCGGTGGCCAAAAGCTGCGTCTGGCCGCGATCGTAGGCGGTGACGGTGAGCTTGGCGCCCATCTCGGTCTGCGTCGCCACGTCGGTGATATTGTCTTCCGGCAGCGAGAACAGGACCGAGATCGGCTGTTCCTGCGTCACCACCACCACGCCATTGCTCTGCCCGGCGGAGACGATGTTGCCGATATCGACCTGTCGCAGCCCGACGCGGCCGTCGACCGGCGAGGTGATGCGCGCATAGCCCAGATTGATCGCCGCGCTCTTCACATTGGCCTGATCGGACGCCACCACGCCGCGGTCGGCCTGCACCAGCGCACGCTGCGTCGCGTATTGCTGCTGCGAGATGGCGCGCTGTGCGCTCAACGCCGCGAAGCGCTTCTCGTCCACGATCGCGTTCTCGAGATTGGCCATGTCGCGCGCGAGCTGGCCCTTGGCCTGGTCGAGCGCCGCCTGATAGGGCGCGGGATCGATCTGCGCCAAAGGATCGCCCGCCTTCACCATCTGGCCTTCGGTGAAATAGAACTTCACGATCTGACCGCCGACCTGGGGCCTGACCGTCACGGTGGCGAGCGGCGTCACCGTCCCCAGCGCGTTCAAGGTGATGTCCATGTCGCCGTTGGTGGCGGCCGCGACGCCGACCGCCTGCGCTCCGCCCCGGCCGAAGCCGGTATCGGTCTTGGCCGCGATCCCCGTCCCCACCCGCCAGCCCACGAACGCGAGCAGGAGCAGGCCGAGCAGGACCCACAGGGTGGTCTTGCCGCCCGGCAGGCGGGCCACGCCCCAACGCCAGGCGCGGTCGGTGTGCTCCACGGCCGCGTCCAGGACGCCCTTTGACTTGCCGGGACTGCTCATCGTCGTCTCGCTTGCACGCTGGAAATCTGGCAGACGCCCCTGCCAGCGGGTGGAGTAACAAAAGGAAAGTCGGGAAATATGTCGAAAGTGTCGCCACCGATTGGACAGGCGGCCCAAAAGCCACCATATCCCACTAGTAACACCCCTCCGGCGCCGGACGTTCCTTAAACGGATTTCATCTAAATGCACGGATCGTTTGGCTGGATTGCAGAGGCCGCGCAAGGCCTGCTGGCCTTCGCCAAGGCGCACCCCCAATGGGCCTTCGCCATCGCCTTCGTCGTGTCCTTCGGCGAGTCTTTTGCCGGGCTGTCCTTCCTGATACCGGGCACCACGATCCTGATCGCGCTGGGTGTCTTGTTGCGCGTCATCGACGCGGAGTTGTGGGGGTTCTTCATCGTCTGGCTGGCGGCCGCGGTGGGCGCCGTTCTCGGCGACTGGATCTCCTATTGGATCGGCCTCCGCTACAAGGAGCACGTCCTGTCGACATGGCCGATCTCGCGCTATCGCGCGCAGATGGACGGTGCGCTGACCTTCTTCGACCGCTGGGGCGTCTGGGCGATCTTCATCGGCCGCTTCCTGGGCCCGTTCCGCGCCACGGTGCCGCTGGTCGCCGGCATTTCCCAGATGCGGTTCTGGCCGTTCCAGATCGCCAACGTGACCTCGGCGCTGATCTGGTCGGCGGCGCTGCTCTTCCTCGGCGCGGCGGGTTGGACCGCGGTCCGCTCGGCCTGGCACTGGCTGGGCGGCTGGCCCTCCCTGACCCTGCTTGTCGTCTTGATCGCACTTGCGTTCGCGTTTGGCGGCCGGCTCCACGCCGGGTGGCGAACCCCTTCGTCAAAATGAAAAGGGCGGGATCGCTCCCGCCCTCCTTCGATTCGCTCTTGGCCTGACGCTTAGGGCGCGGGCGTCGGATCGGGTGCTGGCGCCGGAGCGTCCGTGGGCGCCGGTGCCGCCGCATCGGGCGCGGCCGGGGCCGGCGCCGGCACGTGCGCCTTCTTGCGCGCCAGATCGGCCATCGCACCATGGGCATCGGAGAAGCCCTTGAGCGAGAACGGGATGTCGTAGGCCTTGCCGCCCTCGGCATAGATGCGCACATGCGCCGAGCCGCTCGCCGCGGTGAGCGCATTCAACGTATCGGGCAGCATCAGCATCTCGACATAGCAGCCGCCGCGGTCGCAGCGGCGATAGTGCAGCATCGGCGAGCTGTAGGCGTCGGTGGACAGCACGATGCCGCGCTGGATCAGCACGCCCAGCGGCACCGCGATCTGGATGACGTGCCGGTCGCCGTTGGGAACATAGGCGATCGAAACGCTCATGATGCGCTGCTTGCTCTGCTTGTTGGCCAGAAGCTCGAACATGTCGCAAGGCGACGGCGAGTTCACCGGGAAGCAACGCACGAGCCAGTCGCCATACTGCTTGGACTCGCTCGGCCCCGGCGGCGCGGCGCCGGCGTCGGACTGCGCCATTGCGGGCGCGACGGAAAGAAGGCCGAGCGCGAGAACGCCGGCAAGTCTCGAACGGATCGATTTCATGACCAGAGTCTCTTCCACCAGGAGTGGCGCTTGGCGTCGTCGTTCACATACGCGTTATGCGCCGCGGCGAAGCCCTTGAGGGAAAACGGGAGCGCGGCGGCCTTGCCGTCCAGTCCCGCGACCAGGATGCGGGCCGAGGTGGCCTGCACCATCGCCTTGGCGAGGTCGTCGTCGTACTTGATGCGCACCAGACAGCCGGTGCCGTTGCACACCTCGAACGGATAGAGCCGCGGCTTGTCGTTGCCGAAGGCGAGCCCGATGCCCGGATCGAGCAGCACGTTGTAGGGCACCATCACGACGAGCGTCTGGCCTTCCTTGGCCTTGAAGATCGTCAGGCGCGCCAGTTCCGTGGTTCCCTTTTCGTCGGGAACGTCGCTACCCAATTCGCAGCCTGCGTCCTTGGTGCTTGCCTTGGGGCAAGTCAGGCGCCAGTCGTCGTACTGGCTGGCGGTGGCGATATCCGGCGGCGACGACGCCGCCTTGTGGCCGAACCAGCCGATGATCAGTCCGATCACCAGCAAGGCCGCGGCGATGGCGATCCGGACGGGATTACTATTCAAGTCAAACGGCATATGGCGGTTGCCCCATAGCTTTGAACGGGCCGCACTTAACGGGAAGAGGGGGGTAAGAGCAAGCGGGGGCGGCTAAATTGCCGTCCATCTCTGCCGATGAGGTAAACGGCGGCCTTACCGCACCAGGACCATGCCGACCGGGGGGCTGCGCCCCTGCAGCAGGGCCCTGAGCGCGTGGCCCAAATTGGGGCGCGGCGCTTCTTCGGGCCGCGCCACCATCACGACGGCATCGCACAATCGCGCGAGGCTGGTGGTTTCGTTCGAGGCCAGCACCGGCGGCGACGCCACCACCACCAGGTCGCACAGCCCGCGCAGATGCGCGAACAATTCGCCCACGCGCGGCGACGACAGCGCCGCGGCCAGGTCGCGCGGCGGCCGGACCGTCGGCAGCAGAAGGGCGGCCGAACGGCTGTCGCGCTGCAAGGCACGGTTGAGGGCCACCTTGCCGGCGAGCACGTCCAGCAGGCCGGCTTGCGGCCGAAGGCTCGCCACCTCGGCCAGGACCGGGCGCGCCAGATGGCCGTCGACCAGAACGGTACGCAGCCCCGCCTTGGCGGCGGCGCGCGCCAGCGCCAGCGCGACGGTGGTCCCCTGCGCGTCGGATTCGGAGGTCGTCACCGCGACGATGCGGGCTGGTCCCCCCGAACGATTGGGCGCCACCCGCGTCAGCAGCGCGCCGACGGCGCGCGCGAAGGGCGAGGCCGGCCAGTCGATCACATGATCGGCGGCGCCTTCGGCCAGCGCGCCCGGGATCTCGGCCAGCAGCGGCGGGCCCTGATAGGCCGCCACCGGGATCGGGCGCGGCATCGGCTGGGGCATGGGGCGCGGCCGCACCGGCACGGGATGCGCACGGCGCACCGGCGCGAAGCGCAGCGACAGAAGCGCCCAGAGGCATCCGATCAGGACGCCGGCGGGAATCGACGCCAGCACGATCAGCGCGCGCTGCGGCGAGGCCGGCGCGCTCGGCACCGGCGCGCGCGAGATGATGTGCGCATCGGCATATTGCAGGCCTTCCTGATCCTGGATCGCGGCGAGCCGGCCGAGGAACGCCTCGTACAATTTGCGCGAGGAGTCGGCGTCGGCTTCCAGAGCGCGCAGCTTGACCGCCGTCATGTCCTGGCCGGAGGCCTGATGCTGCGTCGAATTCAGACTGCCCTGCAGCGAATTGAGCTGCGCCCGCGCCACCGCGACGTCGTTGGCGAGCGCGCTGGCGACGCGCGCGCCTTCCTCGTCGATCTTCTGGCCCAGATCTTTCAGCTCGTTGTCGACCGCGATGCGCTTGGGATGCTTGGGACCATAGGGAATGGCGAGCGCGGCGCGCTGTCTCAGCAGGTCGGCCTGCTGGGTGCGCAACTGGATGATGAGCGGCGAAGCGACGATCTGCGAGATGTCGGCCGGATTGCCCGCCTGGAGAAGATGCTGGACCTGCTCGTACACCGCGGTCTTGGCCGAGAGGTCGGCGCGCGCCTGCACGATCTGACCGTTGATGCCGCCGAGTTGCGCCTCGATCAGCGAGGTGCCGCCGGCGCTGGAATCCAGATTGTGCTGCGCGCGATAGGTGAGTGCCGCGGCTTCCTGGATCTGCACTTGGCCGCCCAGTTCGCGAATGCGCTGCGTGAGCCACGCGCTCGTCGAATCCGAAGCGCTGAGCTTGGCCTTCACCAGATCGTCGACATAGGTCTGGACCACGGCATTGGCGATCCGCGCCGCCTTGTCGGCGTCGCGCGAGCTGACCGAGACCGTGATCGTCGTCGACAGGCCGAGCGTCTCCGCCCAGACATGGGAAAGGAACGTATCGACGATCGCGTCGCGCTGCACCGCCGGATCGACGGGCGCGTCGCGGTCCGAGAACCAGTGGCGCGGATTGAGAGCTTCCATCAGCACGCCGCCGACGCTCGATTGCAGCGACGTGTTGAATTCCGGATCGTCGTAGAGATCGAGCTTGGCGATGACCTCGGCGGCAAGGTCGCGCGACTGCAGCACCTGAATTTGATTTTGCAGCGATGCCGGATCGGTGGGGAGCGCCGTGAGCACGGCGGAATAATCGGCGACCGTGTTCTTGCGCGGATCGACCATCACCACGGCGGAAGAGACATAGCGATTGGGCAGCAGCGTCACCGCGACGACGGCGATGGCGACGATCAGCACTGCGACGCGCAGGATCAGTCCCAGCCGGACGCGCAAGGCGGCAAGCACCTCGGCGAAGCTCACGCCCTGCGCGCCGCTTGGCGGGGCGGCGGGCGGCGCGGAGCTTGGGTTAATCCCGTGGAACGACATGCCGTCCTCGCCGCGCTAGGCGCGCCGAGCCTTTTGCTTCTACTGCCAGATTTACCGCCCCACCGCCTGACGAAGGGTTAATGCCCCCGCCCGCCCCTCGGCCGGGCGCGGCGGCGCCGGCGCGTCCGGCCCCAAACAGGCGCGCAGCACACCCGGATCGTCCCAGGGGACATCGGGATAAGCCCGGTGCAACCAGTCGCTTTGGGGATCGCGATGCCACTCCTGGGGGAACAGCGCGATGGCCCGATTGTCGGTCAGAAGCGGCCGCGTCGCCCTTCGGCTGGGCACGATGCAGCCCGCCAAGGCCGCGATCAGATCGTGCCCCTCGCCCAGCGCGAAGGCGCAGGCCTGGGTGGCGCGCGGATTGATTTCGATGAGATGGGCGCGGCCCTCGGCATCGCGAATGAAGTCCAGGCCGTGCAGCCCGGAGAGGCCGAAGCGCTCGGCCAGCTTGACCGCCGCCGCTTCCATGTCGGGACAATCGACGCGCCGCATCACCGTCGCCGGTCCATGGGGGTGCAGGGTCTCGAGCACGTCCATATGGATGCTGGCGATCACGCGCCCCTTCCAGCAGGCGAACGCACTCGTCGCGGGCGTTCCCGCCACGAATTGCTGCAGGCAGACGCCGATCGACGGCGGCCGCAGCGCGGCGCGCAGGAAATGCCGGTCGCGGCGCAGAAATGCCCGTGCCAGGTTGCGGGCGCGCGACGGCGACAGCGCGAGCCTGGCCCAGGCGGCGATCGCCTGATCCACGTTGCCCAGCAGCGCCACGCCGTCGCCGCCCCAACTGCCGTCGGCCTTCAGCACGCCGCGTCCGCCGAACCGCGCCAGCGCGACGCCGAGTTCGTCGCGCGAGCGCACCGTCACCGTCTGCGGCGCTTCGATGCGCAGCGCCCGCGCCGCCGCGATGAACGCGGCGCGCGCGACAAGCGTGGGATAGCTCGCCAGATCGCCCAGCGAGCGCGCGATCAGGGGCGCGGCCTGCGGCAATCGCCACGCCGCCTCGAGCAGGTGCGCCAGCGCACGATCGTCGCACGGCACCACAAGATCGGGCTGGGCCTGCTCCAGGGCGCGGCCGAGCGCGGCGAAGGGGAACAGCGGATCGTAGTCGTAACGGCGCCCGAGGAACCGGCTCGCACCCGCGACATGGCCGAGCGGCAGCAGCGCCTCGACCTCAAAGCCCAACTGCGCGAACGCGGCCACGAGGCGCGCGCTCGAAGGCCAGCCCACCGTGGTGGTCAAAAGGACGCGCGGGTTCATGACACGACCGTAATGCGTGACCCTCAACCAATCCTGAAGATGGCGCGAAGCTTGAACGGAACCCGCCACGGCGCGGAGAAATCGCGGAATTTCCCGTGCCGCAAAGACAACCGTCCCAAAACGGGACAGAAGCGTTTCGGGAACCGTGCGATGCCCATCGAAGTCGCCATCATCGGCGCCGGCCCCTATGGCCTCTCCCTGGCCGCCCATCTGAAGGCCGCCGGCATCTCCTTTCGCATCTTCGGCAAGCCGATGCGGACCTGGCGCGATCACATGCCGCTGGGCATGCATCTGAAGTCCGACGGCTTCGCCTCCAATCTCTCCGCGCCGGATCGCGCCTCGACGCTCGAGGCGTGGTGCGCCGCGAACGGCCGCCCCTATGGCGCGCAGAAGAGGCCGGTCGCGCTCGCCGATTTCGTCGCCTATGCCGACTGGTTCGCCAAGACCTATGTCCCCACGCTGGAGCCGCTCAACGTCATCAATCTGCTCAAGCAGGACGGCGGCTTCTGCCTGACGCTGGAGAACGGCGCGGTGGTTCTTGCCCGCCGTGTCGTGATGGCCGTCGGCATCACCTGGTTCAAGCACCTGCCGTCAGAGCTGGCGCACTTGCCGGCGACGCATGTCTCGCATTCCTTCGACCATCACCGCGCCGACCGCTTCAAGGGCCGCAACGTCGTCGTTCTGGGCGCCGGCGCCTCGGCGATCGACACCGCGCTCGCCTTCCAAACCGCGGGCGCCAAGGTCTGCGTCGTCGCGCGCGCAGCGCGCATCGCGTTTCACACCGCGCCCGACAACGCCGAGCCCGGCATCCTCCATCAGTTGCAGAATCCGGGTACCGGCATCGGGCCGGGCTGGCGTTCTTTCTTCTGCGCCAACACGCCGCTGCTGTTCCATCGCCTGCCGCAGAAGCTGCGCCTCGAGGCGACACGCCGCCATCTGGGACCGGCGCCGGGCTGGTTCACCCGCGACGCCTTCACGCGCAACATCAAGACAGAGTTGGGCGAACATCTTCTGTCCGCGCGTCTGATCGACAATCGCGTCGCGCTCGAACTCGAAGACGAGGCGGGCAACCGCCGCCTGCGCCTGGCCGATCACGTCGTCGCCGCCACCGGTTATCGCGCCGACCTCGCCAAGCTGCCGTTCCTCGACGCGGGCCTGCGCGAGGGCGTCGACAGCGTCGAAGGCACGCCGATCCTTTCCGATCGTTTCGAATCCTCGGTGCCCGATCTCTATTTCGTCGGCCTCGCGGCAGCGAACAGCTTCGGGCCCTTGCTGCGCTTCATGGTCGGCGCGGAATTCGCCGCCCCGCGCCTTGCCGCGCATTTGCATCGCCGCGTCTCGGCGACGGCGACGCGGCGTGCAGCGTAATAAGACTCGGTACAATCAGAAATCAGTGCCGCTCATCCTTCGACAAGCTCAGGATGAGGATTGTTATGAAACTCCTCATGCTGAGCTTGTCGAAGCATGAGGAGCGGCGCGACTGCAAATTTCCCTACCGCTCCCGCGCGCCTTTCAGCGCCTGCGCGATCGCGCCATGCATCGCCGTCGGCCGCATCGCCGCATCGAGCGGCAGCTTGCGCGGGATGCCGCGCAGCAGCGCGTCGCGCGCGCTCTGCGGCTCGAGATAGAGATCCGACAACCCCCAGGTCAGCACGGCGGCGGTCGCCGGATTGTCGAGAACGACATCGAGCATGCGGCGCGAAGCATCCGCCACCGCCCGGTCGCGGCGCGCGATATCGAGCGCGCCATCGCCGTCGTCGACATCATGTTCGGTGACGAGGATCGCGAGTCCCATGCCGCGCACATCGTCGAGAAACGCCGCAAGTTTCTTCTGATCGATCGGTGCACCGAACGCGGTGATGTGGCCTTGCAGGCCGAGCGCGCCCACCGGCGCACCCTGCGCCAGCAAGCTTTCCAGCAGTTTCAGCACCGCACGGCGCCGCGCGTCGTGCCCCGCCAGATCGCTCTCCAATCCATACTCATTGTAGACGAGCAGCGCGCCGGGATCGGCGGCGTGCGCAGCCCCGAAGGCGCGCGCGATATAGGACGGCCCGAACCGCTTCAGCCAGGCGCAATCGCGCAGGCCGTCGGCGCGGCCGTCCGCGGGCTCGATCGCTTCGTTGACGACGTCCCAGGAGTGCATGCGGCCGCGATACTGCGACGCGGCCTTGTCGATATAGTCGGTGAAGATACGCTCGTCGCGCGCGTTCAAGATCGCGGCGTCGAGCCAGGGCGGGTTGGACGCGTACCAGACCAGCGGATGGCCGCGAAACCGCATGCCGTTGGCGTCGCTGAAGGCGAGCAGCGCATCGGCGGCGCTGAAATCATAGGTGCCCGGCGAGGGCTCAGTCAGATCGCGCTTGAGCTCGTATTCCGGCACCAGGATGGCGCAGTCGCGGGCGAAAGCCGCCGCGAAGTCGTCGCGCTTGAGCCAATAATTGTTGTTGGCGGCACCGAACAGAAGCCCCTTCTGCGCCGCCAGGCTGCGCAGCGGCGCACCGTCGTCACGCGCTCCGGGCCGCAGCCACGCGGCCGTCGCCGGCACGGCGACGGCCAGGCCCAGCGCGCCCAGCGCCGCGCGGCGCGTCAGCATGGCCGCTGCGCGCGCGCGACCGCGCATGCGTCTTCGCGCGGCCGCAACCCGACGCGCAGCCAGCCGATCGCATGGTCCGCCAGCGCGCGATAGAGCCGGTCGGGCAGGAAGATTTGGAGGAACACGATCGCGGCCAGGCCGGGCCCGTAGCATCCGGCGAAAACCGCGGCGAGATAATCCTGGAGCGCGCGCCGCGGATGGCGCGTCGCGACGCCCTTCGCCGCCGCCCAGCCACGCCCACCGAGATAGGCCTTGCGCGTCAGCCTGGGCCGCATCGCCTCGAGCCAGGCGATGAGCCGCTCACTGCTGCGGCCCGCCGATTGCCGTTTGGGATCGAACGCGTCACGCCACACCGCGCCGGGCTCATCCGCCATGACGAAATAGCAGCCTTCGAGCGACAGCCGCACCGCGAAATCGGTATCCTCCGCCTCGCGCAGATTCTCATGATAGCGCACGCGCCTGGCCAGCGGCGCCGGCACCACCGTGGTGATGGTCGGCACGAAACCGCGATCGCACAGCAGATACTCCGCCATGTCCTCGCCGGCGCGGATCGCGCGCGGCGGCTTGAGGAAACTCCGCCCTACGCCCCGATCCACCACGATACGGGCATAGCCGGCGGTCTCGCGCGAGCCTTCCAGCAGCCGCCGCATCCGCGCCAGATGTCCGGGCAGGAACACGTCGTCGGAATCGAGGAACGCGATGAACGCGCCCCGGGCCGCATCGATGCCGGCGTTGCGCGCGGCGCCGCCGCCGCGATTGTCCTGGCGGAGGAATCGAATGCGCGGATCGCCGAGCGCTTCGACCACGGCTCTGGGATCGTCGCGCGAGCCGTCGTCGATCACCACGATCTCGAAATCGCGCTCGCTCTGCGAAAGCACCGAGGCCAGCGCCCCGCACAGCGCATCGGCGCGATTGTAGACCGGAATGACGACGCTGAAGAACGGACTCACGGGACCGCCGCCTGCTCGCGCGCCTCGCGGTCGCCGACCCGCAGCAAGGCGATGACGAGCAGCATCTGGCCCCATTGCGCCGAGGTCACCTGCACGAAATCCGATTCCATGAAATTGTGCAGCACGTCGAACACGAACAGCGTGAACAGCAGCGCGTTGAGATTCGAGCCGGCGCGCTCCTTCTTCCAGAAGGAGAAGAACGGGATGACCACCAACCCCAACATGCCGATCGCAAAGCCGATGCCGCCCAGGGTCACCAGCATTTCCAGATAGCCGCTATGGCCCTCGCCGATCTGCGACACCCAGCCGGCGCCGACATAGGGATAGATCGGCGAGCGGATGCCGGTGTTGCCGAAACTGCCGAAGCCCGAACCGATCAGGGGGTGATCGCGGATATAGGCGAACTCGGCCTGCCAGATCGCGGCGCGGCCGGTGAAATGCTGCGGGTCTTCCAGAATGCGCGCCAACACCTCCCATTCCAGCGCGATGAACAGGCCAAAGCCCAGCACGAACAGCACGGCGGCCATCGCCGCGATGGTGCGGTCGAGCGCATTGCGCGCCGCGATCCGATAGAGGCCGCCCGCGATCATCGCCACCGGCAGCAGGCCGATCGACGACTTCGACCGCGTCATCACCAGGAAGAACAGCGACGCCGCGCACAACAGCATGTCGCTGCGGCGCCGCGTTTCCAGCGCGAAATAGAAGAACATCGCCGCCGCGCTCGCCGCCACCGACCCGGCCATGTTCTTGTGGCTGTGCAATCCGCGCCAGGCGCCGGCAAGGCCCGCCTCCAGATCGTCCGGCTGATGCACCGCATTGTGGACCAGCATGACGGAGACAAGATCGGCGACGATGATCCCGGCGATGACATAGCGCCACAGCGCCACCGTGCGCGCGGTCCCCAGCGTGTCGACCACGAGCAACATGGAGAGCACGAAGACGGCGGCCAGCACCGCGCGCCGCGCCACCACCGACGGCTCGTCGGCCCACAGCGCCGTCATCAGGCACCACAGCAGGAGCAGCGCGATCATGACCGGCACGGCCTTGAAGGCTTGCGCACCGCGCCGGCTGAGCGCGCCATAGCCGATCAGCGCAAACGTTCCGAGAAAGGCGATTTGGCGCGTCGCGTCGCCGGTGGCTGAGGCTGCGTCGCGCGCCGCGATGGCCGCGGCGGTGCGCGCGTCGAACGGCGTCAGCCCGACGAAGATCAGGAGCATGACCAGAACGAATCCGATCTCGGTCGCGCGCACGTCGAGACCGACGCGCGGCGGCACGAAGCCGGTGCTCAGGGTCTCACTCGCCATGGATCGCGGAATACGCATGGTATGGCCGTCCCAGCAGCGCGGCCGTCTTGCCCAGCGCGCGGAACAGGCGGTTCAGCGCCGCCGCGCGCCGATTCGCGCTGAAGCCCAAGATGACGAACAGCAGCGGCGACAACAAGAGAGCGCCGGCGATCTTGGCGGTTTCGCGGGCGCGCGCGGCGAAGTCCGGCGCGTATTTGAGGAACACGCGCATGTCGGAATTGCCGATGCTGTAGGCGCGCGCGCGCGACCAGCGCGGCGACAGCCGCTCCGGCGCCACCGCGCCATGCGCCACCGCCTCGTCCGACCAGGCGAAGCGCGCCCCGGCATGGGCGAGCCGCATGAAGAACTCGCGATCCTCGCCGCCTGTCAGCGCGAAATCGGGATCGAACCAGGGCGGCGTCAGCCGCGCCAGCGCCGGGCGCGTCAAAAGCAGGTTGCCAGCGCCCTCCAGCATCCGAACCGGACCGCTCGCATGGCGGATATCGGCGGTGCCGTCGAAGCGATGGGCCAACGCGACGGTGCCCAGATCGAACAGCACCGAGCCCTGCACCGCGTCGGCCTTCGTCGCCGCCTGCGCGCGCAGCAACGCATCGAGCCAGCCCGGCGCCGGCCATTCGTCGTCGTCGAGCATGGCAAGGAATTGCATCCCCGGATCGTCCAGCGCCGCTCCGGTCAGCGCATTGCGCACCTGCGCGATGCCGCGCTCGGCCACGATCATGGATCGCAGCGGCCAGCGATAGCCGCGAAGCGCCGCGCACAGATCGAAACCTTCGTGCTTCTGCGCATCGTTGTCGGCGACGAGCACGCGGACGGCATGCTCGGTGTTCAGCGCCGCCAGCGCGTCAAGCAGCCGCCGCAAGCTTTTGGGCCGGCGGAAGGTCGGGATCGCGACGACGACCTCAGCCATGGCTCAGGACCCAGGCGCGGCTCCTGGCGAAAATCCCCGCGTTCATCACCAAGTCGCCGGCCAGGATGCCGAGCAGCGAAGCGATCGGCCCGAACGCGAACAAAAGGACGAGGGTGGCGGCGAGCGACACCAGGGAGGCCTTCATGCCGATCGCGGCGAGCGGCTGGAACGCGCCGGCCGCCTGCAGCAGCACGGCGTCGGGCGTGCGCCAGGCGCGCAACGCCATGATCGCCGCGAAGATGGCCAGGATGATCCAGGCCGACGCGGCGTCGTAGCCTTGCTTGAGCACGAGCGAGGGGAACCAGAGCAAGAGCGCCGCCGCAATCATTGTCGTTCCCGCCAACACTGCGGCTGCGGCGGTTCGAAATTCCTTAACGCTGCGCAAAACCGCGGCGATGTCGCCTTTTGCCATGGCCCGCGCCATCGCCGGCCGCTCCAGATCCGGCAGCGCCGCCAGCACGACCGCCACGGGACGCAGCAGCAGACTGCCCAGCGCCAGCAGCGCGAAGGCGCTCGGGCCGCAGAAGAAGGTCACGAAATAGGCATGGGCGTTGATCGTCAGCTCCGTCGCCGCGACGCCCAGGACCGACCAGCGCGTCAGATCGCGCCACACCGGTGCGTAGGCCGAGAGCCGCCCTTGGCCCGACGGCGCGAACTGCGACGCGAGATAGCGCGGGCGGAACGCGGCCATGCTTCCCGCCGCCGCGACGAACAGCACGATCGCCGCGCCGGTCATGCTCAGCCGGTCGAGCAGATAGAGAGCGCCCAGCCCCGCGACGAGAAGCGCGCCATAGAGCGCGTCCGACGCCGCGGCGCGGCCCGGCGCGTCGGTCGCATAGGCGTAAACGCGGCCAAGCCAGCGCAGGCTCATCGCCGCGCCGTAGAGACCGAACATCAGCGCCGCCGATGGCCGCAACCCGCTCGCCAGCAGCGAGACCGTCACCACCGCGAAGGCGAAGGCCGCGAGCACGAGATTGGCCTTCTGGAAGGTCGCGAGTTCGGCGGCATCGACATGGCCGCGGGCGCGGATGCCGATCGTGGTCGGGGCCCCGATCAGCGCCGCGGCGGCGCTGACGCAGAACGGCACCACCGTCATCACAAAGGAGAAATAGCCGAAATGGATCGGCGAGAGCGTGTGGAGCACCAGCACGGCGGCCAGGAAATGCGCCCCCGACATGCACACCGGGCCCGCCGCCGACAGCGCATAGCGGCCGGCACGGTCGAGGATCCGGTTCCGCGGCGCGGCGATATCGGCGGAAACGATGGCGGTCGGCACGGGCAAGTGCGTCCTGTTCTATGGCAGGACTCTCACTGCAATCCCGGGGCCAGTTTTGGGGGCAAATTTACCTCTCCCGCTTGCGGGAGAGGACGCAAAAGCTTGCGCTTAGCGGAGCGCAGCGAGCTAAGCGCTTAGCTTTTGCTAGGCGAGGGGAATATCGCAAGCGACACCCGGAAATGCTTCGCATCTCCGACCTCTCCCGCAAGCGGGAGAGGTGATTTTCTACCCCGTGCGCGTCGCCAGCAGGAACAGCGCCAGCGGATTGGTCACCGCATAGCGCCAGAACAGCCGCCTGGGCTCGCGAACCAGGCGATAGAGCCATTCCAGCGCGGCGCGCTGCATCCAATCGGGCGCGCGCTTGTAGTCGCCGGTGACGAAATTGTAGCAACCGCCGCAGGTGACGAGCCAGCCCGCCTTCAGCCGCTGCTTGTTGCGCACCGCGAAGTCGTATTCGAGCGGAACGCCAAGGCCCACGAACACGATATCGGCGCCGCTCGCATTGATCTCGTCGCACAGCGCGGCCTCGTCCTCGCGGCGGAAATAGCCGTTGCGGCGGCCGGCGATCTTCAGGCCGGGATAACGAAAGCGGAGAATCGCGGCGCAATGCGCGTTGATCTCTTCGGTCGCGCCCAGCAGGAAGATCTTGAGCCCGTGCCCCTGCGCCGCGCTCGCCGCGTCGTGGATGAAATCGGTCGTCGCGCTGCGCTCGGGCACCGGCGTGGCGGCGAGCAGGCGCGAAGCGAGGACCACCGGCTGGCCGTCGGCATGCACGATGTCCGCGGCGTCGAACTGGGCGCGAAATTTCGCATCGGTCGCGGCCAGCGCGATGGCGTGACCGTTGGCGGCGAAGACGAGCTTGGGCGCGGCCTTGGCGCGGCGCGCCGCGAAGCAGTCATTGACCATCAGATTGGCGAGTTGGGCGCGCGTCAGGCACGCGGTCTTGATGCCGCCGACCTTGACCTCGGCATAGCCGTCGTCGTTCGCGGGGCGCGGCACGGCGCGCCGGTCAGGCGCGTGTTGCGGGCGAAGGTCGAGGGCGGCGCTCATCAATGCGCGTTCCGTCCCGCGAAGACCTCGAACGGCGTCGCCGCGAGGATCTTCAGATCGAGCGCGAAGGAGGCGTTCTTGGCGTAGAAGAGATCCAGATCGACGCGGGCGCGCATCGCGTCCAGCGTCGGCGTTTCGCCGCGATGGCCGTGCACCTGGGCCCAGCCGGTGATGCCCGGCTTGACCGACTGACGCTGCGTGTAGTCGCAGATGCGGGCGCCGAAATAGGTGTCATGCGCGCGGGCATGCGGCCGCGGGCCCACCAGCGACATGTCGCCGGCGATGACGTTGAGCAATTGCGGCAGCTCGTCGAGGCTGGTCTTGCGCAGCCAGCGGCCGGCGCGGGTGACGCGGACATCCTCGCTCGTCGCCTGGACGATCGCATCGCCGTTTTCCATCACGGTCATCGTACGGAACTTGAAGATGTCGAAGGGCTTGCCGCCCTGGCCCAGCCGCGTCTGGCGGAAGAGCACCGGACCGCCGGCGTCCAGCCGCACGATCAGCGCGAGGGCCGCCAGCAGCGGGGTGCAGAACACCAGCGCCGGGATGGCGATCATCAGATCGAAGGCGCGCTTGAGGACGGGCTGAAGACGCGAGGGGCGCGCATTGCTGTTGGCCGGCGCGCGCAGCACCGCGTCGGGCGAGAAATGGAAGGCGGCGGCGATGTCGTCGGCCGCGATCCAATGGATGTCGGCGTCCGGGCGGGCGGCGGTCAGGTCTTGCGCGAATTGTTCCTGGAGGCTCATGGCCGGCTCTTCGTTGTTCGAAAGAGCCGGCTGCATCGGACGCGCCACGGCGCGCGCGCGCAGGTGTGCCGTCCTGGGACGAAACTGTGCCGCTTATGGCTAAGGGCCGGTTAAGGGCATTGCGCGCCGGTCATGAACCGTCCCGCGTCGGGATTCGGGTTGGGACAATATCGGATTGCGTCCCTCATCCTTCGACGGGCTCAGGATGAGGACTCCCGACCACCTCCTCATGCTGAGCTTGTCGAAGCATGGGGAGGCGGCGCGCTGAACCGTTAGCCCGCCAACTCCTTCTGCCAGCGCGCGACGCGCGGGTTTCCCGCCCGCAGCATGGCGATCTGCGCCGCCAGATAAGGCGCCTGCGGCTCCAGCGCGAAGCGCGGCAGCAGGAAGCGGTTGGACTGGGCGTCGAGCGTGCCCGACAGCGTGGTGAAGGCGCAGTCATAGCCGGCCTCGCGCACCGCCTGCCAGGCACCGCGCGACACGTCGCCTTTGTTGCCGAAGGGATAGGAGAAATAGCGGCAGGGACCGATCTTCGTCTCGATCCGCGCCTTGGCGCCGGCCGCCTGCTCGCGCAGCATGGTGGGCGTCTGGCTCGCGTTCATCGGCCAATGGCGATGGGCATGGGCGCCGATCTCGACGCCGCGCCGTTTCAATTCGCCGACCTGGTCCCAGGTGAGGAACCGCTCGGAGCTGAACTTCTCCAGAAGCTGGAGCCGCTGCTCGGGTGCCAGCGCGCCGGTCATCGCATCGACCGCCTCCTGCGCGCTTGCCATGTCGAGGGCGCGCAATTGCCAGACGATCTGCTCCGCCGCCGCCTCGCGGTCGTCGCCGAGGATCAAGGGCTGCGGCAAGTGCGGAAGGTCATAGACGCCCGACGGCGCATGGAAGGCGAAGAGCAGCGCCAGGAAGATCGGATTGCGCTCGCCGGTGTCGATGTGATGCGTGCTGACGAACAGCGACCAGGGCAGCTTCAGATCGCCGAGGACATCGGCCGCCGCGGTCAGCGTGTTGGCATAGCCGTCGTCCGACATCAGGAACACGGCGCGCGGGAACCGGTCCGGCGCCGCCAGCACGTCGTCGATCGCCGCCAGCGGCAGCACGTCGAAGCGCGTCTTCAGCGTGCGCGCGATCGCCTCGAAATCCGCCGTCTCGTGGTGATTGGTCTGCAGCCTGGGATCGAGCGTGAAGCGCTCGACGCCGTGGAAGAACACCGCCGCCGGTCGGCCGAGCGGCCGTACCGCCTCGGCCGGGATGAAGCGGCTCAAACCCCGCGCGACCTGTCCCAATCGGCTCATGCGCGCAACTATCGCCGGGGGAATGTTGCAGCGGGATTAATGCGTTTGCGGGTTCTTAACGCTAGTCTTCCGCCGGCCGTTAACGTGGGGTGAAAAGTGAACGATGTTCTGAAGGACTATACACTGTTCAATTTCGACGACGGCCGTTGGACGCGGCCCGTCTACCGGCGTGGGTCCGGGCCGGCCGTCATCGTCATCCACGAGATGCCGAACATGCACCCGCTGGTCGTGCGCTTCGCCGATCATGTCGCGGCCGCCGGCATGACGGCGTTCCTTCCCAGCCTGTTCGGCCATCCCGGCCGTGCGCCGACGCCGCTCTATGGCGTGGGCCAGATGCTCAAAGGCATCTGCATCCGCCGCGAATTCGACGTCTGGGCGACCGACCGCTCCAGCCCCATCGTCGACTGGCTGCGCGCGCTGGCGCGCAAGGTCCATGGCGAATGCGGCGGCAAGGGCGTCGGCGCGGTCGGCATGTGCTTCACCGGCAATTTCGCGCTCGCGATGATGACCGAGCCGTCGGTCGTCGCGCCCGTGCTGTCGCAGCCCTCGCTGCCGCTGGGCTTCGGCAACAAGAAGCGCGAGGCCGCGATGGGCGTGTCGCCGGCGGAAATCGCCTGCGCCAAGAAGCGCTTCGCCGACGAGGATCTCTCCATGATCGGCCTGCGCTTTTATGGCGATCCGTTCGTCAAGGACGCGCGCTTCGACACCTACAAGAAGACCTTCGGCGACAAGTTCGAGGCCATCGAACTCGATCCCAAGGACGCGGCGCCGGGCCCGATCGCGGCGCATTCGGTTCTCACCATCAACCTGCGCGACGACGATCCGGGCGGCCCCACCAAGAAGGCCGAACAGCGCGTGATCGCGTTCTTCAAGGAACGCACCGGGGCGTAGATCATGTTCCTCCCCCACCGGAGGTGGGGAGGGGGACCATTCGCCGAAGCGAAGCGTAGGCGAATGGTGGAGGGAGAAGTTGCGAACTCCGACGTCCTGGATTTCTACTGCGCCGCCGTGCGCCTCGCCGTCGAGGTTGACGGCAACTCGCATGAGGGACGCGTGTCGCACGACGAGCGACGTGATGCATGGCTTTTGGAACACATATCCGCGTGTTTCGAATTCCGGTGTCCGACGTGCTCAAGCGAGATAACTTACCGAATGTCATGGACAGTATTGCGCTTGCGGCTTCCCCCTCCACCGAGCGCCTACGCTGACGCTTCGGCGTTCGGTCCCCCTCCCCCGCGCTGACGCGCTGGGGAGGATCAGCTATCCGATCCCCAACTGCGCCTTCGCAAACGCCAGCGCCGCCTTGTAATCCGCTTTGCCGTTCGGGGCGCGCAACGGAACGCCGGCGATCAGCACGTGCTTGGGCGCCTTGTAGCCGGCCAGCCGCCGATGCACATGCGCCTTCACATCGGCCTCGTCGAAGTCCTCGCGCGGCGCAAGCGTCACCACCGCCGTCACCGCCTGGCCCCATTTGTCGTCCGGCACGCCGACCACCAGCGCGTCGTCGATCGCGGGATGGCGCTTCAACGTCTCCTCGACCTCCTCCGGATAAACTTTCTCCCCCGCCGTATTGATGCACGCGCTGCCGCGGCCCAGAAGCGTCAGCGTGCCGTCCTTTTCCACCGTGCACCAATCGCCGGGCATGGAATAGCGCACGCCGTCGATCGTCTTGAAGGTCTCCGCCGTTTTCTTCGCGTCCTTGTAGTAGCCGAGTGGGATCGGCTGCGGCATGGCGATGATGCCCGGAACGCCAGAGCCCGGCGCCACCGCGCGGCCCTGTTCGTCGAACACCTTGCAGCGGTCGCTGATCTGGAATTTCGCGGTCTGCACCTCGCCCGCGATCGTCATCATCGAGCTACCGAAGCCGATCGCCTCCGACGAACCGAAACTGTCGAGCATCACCGCCTGCGGCATGTGCTTCAGAAGGCCCTGCTTGACCTCTTTGGACCACATCACGCCGGAGGAGACGATGCCGACCACGCTGGACGTATCGTAGCGGCCCGGCTGTTCGTCCAGCGCCGCCAGCATCGGCTTGGCGAAGGCGTCGCCGACGATCACCAGCGACATCGCCTTGCTCGCCTGCGTCGTTTCCCACAATTCCGGCGCGCTGAAGGAAGGATGCGCCAGCGTGATGACGCAACCGCCGCTCATCATCGCCGACAGGGCCATCAGCAATCCGGTGCCATGCATCAACGGGCAGGCGGGCAGCAGCCGCGGGCCCGGACCCATCAGCTTGACCCCCGCGACCAGCGCGTCGAGCGTCTCCGGCACCGGCCCGAGCTTGCGCGCCGAAATCAACGAGGTCTCGCGCAGATCGTCATGCGACCAGATCACGCCCTTGGGCATGCCGGTGGTGCCGCCGGTGTAGATGAAGAACTCGTCCTGCGGCGAGCGCTCCAGCTTCAACGGCGCGCCGTCGCCCTCGCGCGCCAGCGTCTCGAAATCGACCGCGAACGGAGCGGTCGCGCCGGCTTGCGCGACTTCGACAAAGGTCTCGACCTTGGTCAGGCGCGGGCGGATCTCTTCGATGACGTGCCGGAATTCGGCGCCATAGACCACGGTCTGCGCGTCCGAATTGTCGAGGATGTAGAACACCTCGTCCGGCTTGTAGCGGTAGTTGACGTTCACATGGGTCAGCCGCGCCTTGAAGCACGCCGCCAGCGTCTCGCAATATTCCGGCCGGTTGTGCATGTAGAACGCGACCTTGTCGCGCGACTTGGCGCCCCGCGCGATCAGCGCCCGCGCCAGATTGGCGGTGCGCTTGGCGGTCTCGCCCCAACTGATCCGCCGCGTTCCATGCACGAAGGCCGGCGCGTCCGGCGGCAGCGCCGGCTCGATCGCCTCCAGCATGTCGCCGAAATTCCAAGGCATGTCATATCTCCCGAATGACGCAGCGGAAACATGGTCCGCGCGTCTTTTGCGGGACTTTAAGACCAGCCGTCAGTCAAAACCAATTGTCATGGCCCGCAAATGCGGGCCGTGACATTCTTGAGGGATGATTGGACCCAAAGGCGTCCCATGAAGATCGATCTGTGGAATCCGGACAGTTTCGCCGCCGGCCATCCGCACGCGCAATATGACTGGCTGCGCGCCCACGATCCGGTGCACTTCCAGGAGGAGCCGAACGGCCCCGGCTATTGGGCGGTGACGCGCTTCGCCGACGTCTACGCGGTCGATCGCGACTTCCAAGCCTTCTCCTCCGAACCCACCGTGATGATCCAGGACAATCCGGAAGGCGAGAACGCGTTCGGCGGCTACAAGATGATGCTGATGATGGATCCGCCGCAGCACACCCTGTTTCGCCGGCTGATCCGCCAGGAGTTCACGCTCGGCGCGGCGGCCGAGCGCACGCCGCGCATGCGGCATCTCGCGCGCCAGATCGTCGACAAGGTGATCGCGCGCGGCGAATGCGATTTCGTGAGCGCTGTCGCCGGCGAGATGCCGTCCTATGTCATCGCCGAATTGATGGGCATTCCGCTGGAGGACGGCCGCGAACTCTACAAATGGACCGAGGCGATCCACACCACCGCCGGCGGCACGCCGTCGCAGGCCGGCGCGATCGCCGTGTTCCGCATGTTCGAATACGGCCGCAAGGTGATCGAAGAAAAGCGCGCCCGGCCCAAGGACGACCTCGCCACCAAGCTGCTGCAGGCCGAGGTCGACGGCCGCAAGCTCGATGACATCGAGTTCCTGCTGTTCTTCCTGCTCCTGATCGATGCCGGCGGCGATACCACGCGCAACCTGCTGTCGGCCGGCATGCTGGCGCTGCTCGACAATCCCGACCAGCATCGCTGGCTGATGGAGGATCTGCCCGGCCGGCTGCCGTCGGCGCGCGAGGAATTGCTGCGCTGGACGAGCCCGGTGATCTATATGCGCCGCCGCGCCACGCGCGACGTCGAACTCGCCGGCCGGTCGATCAAGCAGGGCGACAAGGTCGTGATGTATTTCGGCGCCGCCAATCGCGATCCGGCGAAATTCGCCAAAGCCGACACGCTCGATCTGGCGCGCGCGCCCAACGCGCACATCGCCTTCGGCAGCGGGCCGCATGGCTGTCTCGGCCAGCACATCGCGCGCATCGAGATCGACGCCATGCTGACCGAGGTTCTGACCCGGATGAAGGATTTCCGCCTCGCCGCGCCGCCGGCCTGGCTGCCGTCCAACTTCATCTCCGGCCCGCAAACCATGCCGATCACCTTCGCGCCGGCGGGGCGGGTGGCGTGACATGATCCTCCCCCGCTGCGCGGGGGAGGGGGACCGCCGCAGGCGGTGGAGGGGGCGAGACTGGGCGAGAATTCGCAATGTCTTCGCGGGACGGCCGCCCCCTCCGTCAGGCCTTCGCTGCGCTACGGCCTGCCACCTCCCCCGCTGCGCGGGGGAGGATCAAGCGCAACACAACATGATAAGACTGGCCCATGACCTCCCTCCACTACATCGCCTTCAAATCCCTCCATCCCGAACCGCTCGCCATCGCGGCGCGGCTGCGCCTGCCGCAGAATGGCGTAGACAAGCATCCCGCCGTCATCCTGCTGCACGGCTCGGCCGGGCCTTCGCTGCGCGAGGGCGGTTATGCCGACGTGCTGAACGACGCCGGCTTCGCGACGCTCGAGCCCGATCTGTGGGCCGCGCGGAATTTCCGGGGCGGGGCCGAAGGGCGGCCGCGGCCGCACGACGCCCTCGCCGATCTGTATGGCGCGCGCGCCTTTCTTGCCGCGCATCCGGGAATCGACGCCGCGCGCATCGGCGTCGCGGGTTTCTCGTTCGGCGGCGTCGTGGCGATGCTTGCCGCCCAGCGCCGTCACAACGACAGCGGCGGCTTCAAGGCCTTCCTGCCGGTCTATCCCGCGACCTGGATCTTCAATCGCGTTCCCGGCTTCGAATTCGGCGATCTGGTCGATGCGCCGCTGCTGCTGATCACCGGCGCGCTCGACCAATACGACAACGATCCGGAGATTTCCGCCAAGCTGCTGGCCGGACTCGGCCCGTCGGACCGTGCCAAGATTCGCACCGAAGTCATGCCGGACAGCCATCACGGCTTCGACATGCCGGGCGCCGACATCGAGGTCGCGGATCCCTTCTCCCATCAAGGCAAGGGCGGCACGGCGATCATGCGGTATAATCCGCAGACGACAAAAACGGCGCATCGGCTGGCGGTGGCGTTCTTCGCCGCGGCGCTGCGCTGAACGGGAGGCCTTCATGGCGACAGCCATTCACACCCGCGCGCGCCCGACGGTCACACCCGACGGCGGCTCGGCCGGCGCCATCGTCACTGGGGTCGATCTCTCCAAGCCGACCGACGCCGACGCGGTCGCCGGCATCCGCCAGGCGCTGCTCGATCATCTCGTCGTCGCCCTGCCCGATCAGCAATTGACGCTGGGCGATCTGGAACGCGTCACCGACGCGCTCGGCGGCAAGGACATCACGCCCTTCGTGCAGGCGATCGAGGGCCATCCCTACGTCATCCGCGTGCTCAAGGAGCCGCAAGACAAGCTGAACTTCGCCAATGCCTGGCACACCGATCTTTCCTATCTCGAAACGCCGCCGAGCTTCACCCTGCTCTATTGCCTGGAGACCCCGCCGGCCGGCGGCGACACGGTGTGGGCGAACCAGTATCTGGCGTTCGAGACGCTGTCGGCCGGCCTGCGCGAGACGCTGCTCGGCCTGGACGCGGTGCACTCCGCCGGACCGGCCTATGGCACCGGCGGCTATCTCGACGGCGTCAAGGACAAGCTCTCGACCAAGATCGTGCCGTCCAAGGACGCCTATGCCGAGCAGAGCCATCCCGCCGTGACGCGCCATCCCGAGACCGGCCGGCCCGCGCTTTACGTCAATCCCGTCTACACCCAGCGCATCCGAGGCTGGACCAAGGCGGAATCCGACGGTCTGCTCGGCCATGTCTACCGCCATGCGGTGAACGAGAATTTCACCTGGCGGCTCAAATGGGCCAAGGGCATGCTGGCGATCTGGGACAATCGCTGCACCCAGCATTTCGCGCTCAACGACTATCACGGCCATCGCCGCGAAATGGTAAGAACAAGCGTGAAGGGCACTCAACCGAAGGCGGCGCGCGGATGAAGCTTGCGACTTTCGAGGCGGACGGCAGCGAGCGCATCGGCGCGGTGACGGGCGAGGGCGTGGTCGAGCTGACCGATCTGGCCGGCGACATGGTCACGCTGATCGCGGACTGGCCGGCGCTCAAGGACAAGATCGCCAAGCGTCTTCGGGACGAACGCGCGCATTATGCGCTCAAGGATGTGCATCTGCGCGCGCCCGTGCCGCGTCCGCAGAAGGTGATGGCGATCGGCCTCAACTATGCCGACCACATCGCAGAAAGCGGCGCGCAGACGCCGGAAAAGCAGATCTGGTTCGCCAAGCTCGGCCATGCCGTGAACGGGCCTTACGATCCCATTCAGGTTCCCCGCGCCTCCAAGATGATCGATTGGGAGGCCGAACTCGTCTTTGTCATCGGCACGCGCTGCCGCCATGTGCCCAAGGACAAGGCGCATGAAGTGATCTTCGGCTACGCTTGCGGCAACGATGTCAGCGTGCGCGACTGGCAGTTTCACACCACGCAATGGCTGCTCGGAAAATCCTTCGACACCCACGCGCCGATCGGACCGTGGATCGTCACCGCCGACGAGGTCGGCGATCCGCATGCGCTTGGCATCCGCTGCATCGTCAACGGCGTGACCAGGCAGAACTCCAACACCAGCAATCTGGTCTTCAACTGCTTCGATCAGATCGCCTATCTCAGCCAGGCGATGACGCTGGAACCCGGCGACATGATCTTCACCGGAACGCCCGGCGGCGTCGGCCAGTCGATGAAGCCGCCGCAATACCTGAAGGCCGGCGACACGGTGCGCATCGAGATCGACAAGATCGGCGGCATCGAAGGCAAGATGGTGGCGGAAAACTAAGGCGCGTTCGGCGCCGTCCGCGGCACCCGCAGCACGGTGCGGAAGCCCAGATGGCTCGTCGCCAGATCGGCCTCCTGGCCCTCGCGCGCGCCGGAGCGGTAGCGCATGCAGTAATTCGGCGCGCACAGGAACGAGCCGCCCTTGATGACGTAGCGCGTACCCATCCCCATCACCGGCATCGCGTCCGGCGCCACCGCGTCGCCGTGACGATCCGTATACAGATCGTTCGTCAGTTCCCACACATTGCCCAGCATGTCGTAGAGCCCATAGGCATTGGGCGCGTAGCAGCCGGACGGCGCCAGGCCGACGAAGCCGTCGTCGCCCGAATTGATCACCGGGAAGATTCCCTGCCAGGTGTTGGCGTTCTTCGGCTGGTCGTGATCCTCGCCGGCATGGGGATTGCCGGCGCGCGCCGCCCATTCCCACTCCGCCTCGCTCGGCAGATCGCGCCCCCTCCAGCGCGCATAGGCCAGCGCATCGTCATGCGTCACTGCCACCACCGGATAGTTCTCGCGCCCGTCGATCGTGCTGCCCGGTCCGGCCGGGTGGCGCCAGTTCGCGCCCGGCACGTAACGCCACCATTGCGCGATGTTCTGCATGTCGCTCACGCTCTTGGGCATGAAGAACACCATCGCGCCGGGTCGCAGCATGTCGTCGGGGAGGCCCGGATGCGTGGTCGGATCGACCTTGCGCTCGGCCTGCGTCACGTAGCCGGTCGCGCGCACGAAGGCCGCGAACTGCGCATTGGTCACCTCATGGCTGTCCATCCAGAAGCCGCCGACCTGCGCGCGCGCGATCGGGCCTTCCTCCGGATAGACCGTGTCGCCTTGTGCGAAGTCCCCGGCCGCAATCCAGACCATGCCGCCATGCGGCAAGGATCGTGTGTCGAGACAGCGCCGGGGCGTCTGTCCGTCATAGACCAATGTGCGGCCGGCAGATGGGAGCAACAGGGCGGGACCGACCGCGCACAACATCGCCGTCAGCGCCAGGATGGCGGCGGCAATCCCATCGGCGCGCGTCACCGCGATTTCGCCGGCGCGACCGGACCGTGATCCGTCAGGCCGAGAAAGGCGATCGCCATGCGCGCCAGCGAATCCGTCACGGCGTCGTCGTCCATCGCCGGTCCGTCGTTGAGCAGCCGATGCACCAGCGAACCATCGACCGCGCGCAGCACGAAGACGCAATCCTTGACGAGGTCCCGGCCGCCGCCGCCCTCGCCGCGGCTCGTCAGCAATGCCGCCAGCAACTCGCCCTGGCGCTGCGTGCCCGCGCGCATGCGCGGCCAATAGTCGGCGCCGGCGCCGGCCAGCGAGCGCTGGAACAGGGCGCGGAAGAAGCCGTGATTGCGCTTCATGATCTGCGCGGTGTTGCCGATCAGCGTGCGCAGCATCGCGCTGGTCGGTTCGCTCTGCCATTGCGGCATGTCGAAGAAGCGCGCGCCGTTCTCCAGATTGCGCTCGGTGAAGCGCTGGTGCAGCGCCTTGAAGAACGCCTCCTTGTCGCGAAAGCGGCGGTAGAAGCTTCCGACCGAGCACTCCGCCGCCTGGGCGATGTCGCTGACATGCGCCGCGTCGTAGCCGAGCTTGGCGAAGACGCGCTCGCCGGCCTGCAGCAGCCGGTCGCGCGCGTTGCGGCTGCGCGCCTGGTTGGCGGGCAATATGCCGTCGATGTGGTCCAGCGAGTCCAAAGTCGCAGCTCCGGGTCTGCGCACTTTTGCTAGACCAAATCGCCCGCCCGCGCCAGCGGTGGCCTTGGCGCAGGTTGCGAAAACAAAACTCTCTGTCATCCCGGACGCGTAGCGCAGCGGAGCGATCCGGGACCCATGGAGCAAGCGTCTCGATGGGTCCCGGCTCGGCGCGATGCCAACGCATCGCTTGGCCGGGATGACAGCCGAGGGTTGCTCTAACGCCCGCCCGCCGCGCTGGCGGCGACGATGTTGTCGTCCGAGTTGCGGTCGATCCAC
>CAZMHP010000001.1:53836-76372 GCA_964566095.1 uncultured Rhizobium sp.
CCCGCCCGCCGCGCTGGCGGCGACGATGTTGTCGTCCGAGTTGCGGTCGATCCACATATTGTAGGGATCGATGCCGGCGAATTTGGGCGGCGCTGCCGTCACCAGATGGAACACCTGCGTTCCCGATACCACGCGCATCGGATCCAGCTTCAGGATCTTGTCCTTGGCGAAGGTGGCATCGGCCGGGCTCTGGGTGAACAGGCCGATGCCGACCGGCTCGTCCATCGGCACCTCGGTCTGCTTGCCCGCGCCATTGGCATAGTATTTGTGCGCGCTGACGGTGAGCGTCACGTCATAGCGCCCGTCATGGCGCTTGGCGTAGGTCGCGCTCTGCGCCTTCAGATCGTAGAGCGTGATCTTGTCGAACAGATCGGTGATCAGCGCGTCGTATTTCGGCCCCGCCTCCTCGCGCAGGATCGCCAAGAAGTCCTTGGTGTTGGGATAGGGCGCGCTCTTGAACGCATAGAGCTGCAGCATGCGACGCAGCGCGCGGTCGACGACCGCCTCGCCGACCTCCTCCTTCAGGCGATACATGACCACCGCACCTTTGCGATAGTGGATGTAGGCCTGGTTCTCCACCCGGTCGAGCGGCAGCTCCTCGACCTCCTCGCTGCCGCGGTTGCGCAGATAGTTGTCGAGCTCGTCCTTGAGGAACTTGCGCACATGCTCGGGGCCGTAGAGATGCTCCATGACCAGCATCGCCGAATACTGCGCGAAGGTCTCGTCCAGCATCGTGCTGCCCTGCTGATCGGAACCGATCATCTGATGCGCCCACCACTGATGGCCGGTCTCGTGCGCCGCGACGAAGGTGACGAGATCGATCTTGTCGCTGTCGGCGCGGATGGCACGATCGTCCTGGATGAAGCCGAGCGCTTCGGACCACGGCACGGTGTTGGCGAAGGACTGCGCGAAGCTGGCATAGTCGGGAAATTCCAGATAGCGCAGCTGGCGGAACTGATAGGGCCCGAATGCCCTGGTGTAGACCCCGAGCGACGCCTTCATCGCGCGGATCATGCGGTCGATCTCATAGGGATGATGCGGGTCGTAATAGACTGCCAGGTCGATGCCGTTCCATGTGTCGTGCTTCTCGGCATACGCCGCCGACTGCAGGGAGAAGAAATTCAGGATCAGCGCGCCGGACTTGAACCGCGCGGTACGCCGGCCGTCCCTGGTCACGTCGAACACCTTGTAGCCCGGGGCGATCGGCGTCTGGTCGGCGACGGTGGAGACGGTGATGTCGGAGCTCACCCAGTCCGAATCATGGCCCAGGAAACTATAGGCGCGCGCGCTGTCGTCCTCGAGCTTGGCGGGGCGCAACTGCGCCGGCACGAGGTGATAGCGGCGCCGCTTCACCGGATCGGTCAAAAGGAAGTTCTGGTCCATGCCGAGCGACGGCGCGATGTTGCGATTGTTGATGAAGGTGCCGTTATCGACGATGTTGGTCTGGTTGCCGCTGTTCTTGAAGCCCTGCTGCTCCAGCACCGTGCGGAACACGATCCGCTGCGTCTGACCGGGCGCGAGCGGCTTGTCGAAGGCGTAGATCACATAGTTGAAATCGTCGTAGCGCTTCTTCACATGCGCGCCCGCGACCGAGAGCGCCTGCATCTTGAGCCCCTGCGGCCAGCGCACATGCACCTCGCCGAGCGGCTGGCTCTCGCGGTTGACGATCGCATAGCTGCCGTTTGTCACGACGCGCGTCTGGTGCGGATAGATCGCCACGTCGAGCACCACGTCGGTGATCTTGGGCGTGGGCAGGGTGTGATATTTGTAGAGCGCCTTCTCGTAATCCGCCGCCCAGCGGTCGTTGTCGATGGTCGTCTGATAGTCGTTCAGGATCTTGATGTTGTAGTAGATGAACGCGCCGGCGCCGAGCCACGCCACCGCCGCCAGCGCCAGCAGCGCGCCGGCCTTGCCGCCAAGCCGGCGCGGTAGCCGCGCCAGCCGGGGCCTCAATCGCGTCTCCGTGCCGCGCCGCCAGATGCCATAGGCCAGAACCGAGAGGATGAGCGCGAAGGCCATCCAATAGACGTCGAACCAGGCGCGCGCGATCCAGAACTTGCCCTGGCCGTTCATCTCGGAGAGCGGCACGCCGGGCGAGGTTCCGAACAGATAGAGATGGTTCTCGAAGCCGATATTGCCGAGCGTGATCAATCCGATCTGGATCAGCACCATCACGCCCCAGCCGACATATTTGTGCGGGCTGATCGCCTGGACGAAGATCGCCAATGCCGCGATCTCGATGGCGAACAGGGAACTGGGGACGACGTACCAATTAAGATAGTGCAGCCATTCGTAGTTCGTGTAGCCCTTGAAGGTCTGCACGCCCACAGCCACCAGCACCGAGATCGCGAACATCGCGATCAAGACCAGCGAGATCGCCGCGATCTTGGGAATCACGAAGGCCCAGTCGGGAATGGGACAGGCGTCGAACACCTCGTTGGTGCGCCGGTCGCGCTCGCGCCACACCAATTCGCCCGCGTAATAGATCGCGACGATCAGGGGGATGATGGTGAACGAGCCCAGGAGCGTCTGGATCATCAAAATGGTGACGGGCAGCACCGTGAAGTTGGCGCGATCCGTCGCGAACACCAGACCGCCCAGCGCATTGAGCAGGCCGAGCGCGAGGAGCACGAAGAAGGCCGGGCTGCGAAACACCTGCGCCATCTCGAAGCGCGTCCATTTCCAGCCCTGGGCCCGCGCGGCGGCGCGGTCGAAGCGGGGCGCGGGCAGCGGCCCGACCCGGGCCGGCGGCGGCGCCGTGTCGGCCTTGTCGGGCCGTCCCCGCTTGGCGCCGCGGGTCTCGAAGCGGAAGGCGGAATAGGCGACGGCCAGGGAGGCGAACGCCACGGCGAGCCAGATCAGCCGGTTGTAGATGACGATGTCGGTGATCGGCGGCAGCAATGTGTTGCGGTCCGACATCGTCCAGTATTTCGTCACCTCGCTGATCGCGCCGATGCCGAAAGGTTCGAACAAAGCCACGATGTGGTCGTATTCCGGCTTCTGGAACAGGGCCGTGAGCACGAAATAGAACACCAGAAAGCCGATCACGCCGACATAGGTCGCCATCATCGAGCGCGTCGCGGTGGCGAGCGCGAAGAACGCCGCGCCGACGATGAACAGCGTCGGCAGCATCACGACGCCATAGGCATAGAGATAATCGAACGGCCGGAACGGACCGACCTTCATCGGATCGAGCCAGGGCATGAACGAGCCGACGAGAATGCCCAGCGGCAGCGCCAGCGCCATGAGCGCCCCGGCCGCGAAGGCGCCGGTAAAGCGGCCGAACAGATAGTCGAACTTGCCGATGCGCGTGGAACGGATGATCGGCCCATATCCCGTCTCGTCGTCGCGCACCACGATGTTGGCGACGAACGCCGTCAGCGCGAACATGAAGAACACGTCCATGATCGCGGTTTCCTGGATGATCGCGAAAGGCGCGTTCTTGAACACCGCGCCGCCCGAGCCGATCTGCACCTGCGAGATCGTGGTGGCGGCGAAGGTCAGCAGGAAGAAGACGATGGCCGCGACCCAGAAGACCGGCGAGCGCAGCTGATAGCGGAATTCGAATCCGGCGATCTTCGCGAACATCACGCGGCCTTGCGCGACTGGCTGAGAGTCGAGAAATAGACGTCCTCGAGCCCGGCCTCGACCGGCGAGAATCCGTCGCCCGGATCGCTGTCGGCGAGAACATGGATCACCGTGCTGCCGGCCACCAGCCGGGTGGAGATCACCGTGTATTTCTGGCGATAGGATTCCAGATCGGCCTTCGCCACGGTCTTCTTCCAGATGCGGCCCTTGAGCTGCTGCTTGAGTTCGTCGGGCGCGCCGGCGCCGACGATGCGGCCGGCGGCGATGATCGCCATGCGTGGGCAAAGATCGGAGACGTCCTCGACGATATGGGTGGAGAGGATCACCACGATCTGCTCGCCCACCTCGGAGAGCAGGTTGAGGAAGCGGTTGCGCTCCTCCGGATCCAGCCCCGCCGTCGGCTCGTCGACGATGAGCAGGGCGGGCCGGCCGATCAGCGCTTGCGCAATGCCGAAGCGCTGGCGCATGCCGCCGGAAAATCCGGCGATCGCCTTCTTGCGAACGCTCCACAGATTGACCTGGTTGAGCAGCGCCTCGACCGTCTCGCGCCGCGCCCTGGCGCCGGTGACGCCCTTGAGCACCGCCATGTGATCGAGCATGTCGTAGGCGGTGACGCGTGGATAGACGCCGAAATCCTGCGGCAGATAGCCGAGCACGCGGCGCAGCTTCTCCGGCTCGCGGACGACGTCGATGCCGTCGAACGTGATCTCGCCGCTGGTCGGGGTTTGCAGCGTCGCGATGCTGCGCATCAGCGTCGACTTGCCCGCGCCGTTCGGACCCAGGAGTCCGAAAAGGCCGGGTGCGATGTCGAGATTGACGTCATTGAGGGCGCGCACGCCCCGCGGATAGACGTGAGTCAAATTGCGGATGGACAGCATGCAAGCCCCTCGTTTGCGCCCAAGATAGACGCCGCCCGCGCCGGTTCAATAGCGCGCCGCTTTTCGTGATATCGGCCCATCCGCTTTCAGCGCGATATGGGTCAGCGCATGCTCGTCGTGATTCATGCGCCAGGAAAGGAGCTTCTGCGCGTATTTGAGAACGGTCGGTAAATAGCTTGGATCGTCAGCACAATTCTTGAACTCTCCGGGATCGCGCCGCAGATCGAACAGGAGCGGCGGCAACTTCGTGAAGTGGACATATTTGAAGTCGCGATCGCGGATCACGTTCATCGCGCACTGATGCAGCGTCAGCGACAGCTTGCGTTCGGCGCTGTCGTCATCCGCATTGCGGAAATCGTATTCCCAATGCGCCTCGTGCCGCCAGTTGGCCGGCGCGCCTTCGCCGCGCAGAAAGGGGCCGAGCGAAAGCCCGTCGCATTGCAGCGGCACCTCCGCGCCGATCGCCTCGAGCAAGGTCGGCATGATGTCGACGTTCTCGGTGAAGCGTTCCACCACGGCGCCGCGCGCCGCGTTGGCCTGCCGCCTGGGATCGCGCACGATCAGGGGAATGCGATAGGACGCGTCGAAATAGCCGCATTTGCCCAGCAGCCAGTGATCGCCCATCTGCTCGCCGTGATCGGAGGTGAAGATGATGAGCGTGTCGTCCCAGCGTCCGCTCTGCTTCAGGAACGCGAAGACACGGCCGAGCGCGGCATCGACCTCGCTCATCAATCCGTAATAGACCGCCTTCATGCGCCGCAGCTTTTTCTCGTCGACGGGCGCGCGGAACAGCCGTTTCGACAATTGATGCGCCAGCCACGGATGCTGCGCCGCCTCGTCGTCCGGCGTCGCCAGCCGCGCGAAGCCCGGCACCGTCATCGGATCGTACATCGCGTTGTAAGGCTGCGGCGCCACGAAGGGCGGGTGCGGCCGCAAAATCGACAGATGCGCGATGAACGGATCCTCGGCCTCCCGCATGTAGTCGATGCAGCGGTCGACGAGAAAATTCGTATCGTCCGCTTGCGCCGGATAGGCGAGCGGCTTGGGCACCGCCGCGCCCTCTTCATACTCCGGCCCGGCGCCGCGTTTGGAATAGGCGAGCGCGATCGGCTCGGGCACCTCGTAGCCTTGTCCCTTCAGCCAATCGGTCCAGGCCCGGGGCTCCTCGCCCATCGTCACCAGCGGGCGGATGCCGGGCAGCGGCCCCTCATAGGTGAAGAGCCAAGGATCGTCTTCCCTCAGTTCGCGCGGATCCAGGCTCGTGTCGGTGTAGCCGAACAGCACCGGATCGTAGCCGATCGCCGCCGCCGCCTTCGCCCAATTGGTGTGGCGCGCCTCGAGCGGCGTGCCGTTGGTGCCGGAGCGATGGTTCTGCAGATACATCCCGGTGTGCAGCGAGGTGCGCGACGGCCCGCACGGCACCGCATTGGCGAAGTGGTTGGCGAACAAGACGCCCTCGCGCGCCAGCGCGTCGAGATGGGGGGTCCGGACGATCGGATGGCCGAGCGCCGACAGGCATTCGGCGCGCCACTGGTCGGCGGTGATGAACAGCACGTTCAAGGGTCGGCCCATGTGGCGCTCCGGATTGTGAGGCGAAAGACTGCCCGCAACGGCCATTGGGCTCAAATTGGAGATGTTTCCCCAATGCTGCACCGCAATAGAATTATGTTTTGTATTGATGATTTGTTGTCACAAACTAATCTTCGATACCCGCCTCCAGATGCTTGGGAGTTTTTCGTAATCTGTGACACGGTAAATGAGAACAACTATTCCGTGGGGGAGTAAGCGTATGCAAGGAGTGGTTGCTCCGGTCGTCGGCCGGAAAGATCGTCTGATTCGTCGTGGCCGCAGACCCTTTCGGCGCGCCCTCATGGACGATCCGTCTTCGAAACGGGCCCAGCGCAGCGTCGCGACAAGCGAACGGATTTTGGACGCGGCCGAGGAATTGTTCGCCCGCCACGGCATCTACGGCGTCACGATGCGCGAGATCGCCGAGCTCGCCGACGTCGATACCGCCTTGCTGCACTACTATTTCGAATCCAAGCGCGGCGTGTTCGACGCGGTGTTCGCCAGGCGCTGCGACGTGCTGAACGCCGAGCGGATGCTGGAGATGGACCGCTACGAGGCCGAAGCGGGCGACCGCCCCACCGTCGAGGGCATCATCGCCGCCTATCTGCGCCCGATGTTCAGCTTGAACCGCAAGGGCGGCAAGGGCTGGCGCAATTTCTGCGCCTTCGTCACCCATCTTGGCAGCACCGAACTGGCGGAGATCTTCGCCAAGAAATTCGATCCGGTGCTTCGGCGCCTGATGGGCCTTCTGCACCGCGCCCTGCCGGACGCCGACGAGGCGGATCTGTTCTGGGGCTATCACATGTTCTCCGGCTCGCTGATGATCGTGAACGCGGCCAATGGCTCGATCGAGAGCCTGTCCGGGGGGCTGTGCCAATCGTCGGATTTCGACGCGGTCGAGCCCAGGCTCGTGCGTTTCGGGGCGGAGGGCTTCCGGTCGGTTTGCGAGGCCGGCCGCAAGGCGGCGGCGCAGTAGATTTTTTTTCGCGTCACTTATCGACGCGGCGCCGCCGCGAGGTCCGCGCGGCGCCTGCCGTTTCGCGCGCGCGCTGTTCGATAGAATGGCGCGCGGCGTTCCGCGCGGCATTGACGGCGACGCGAACGCGGCCCATCTGCGGTTCATGCAGGAAGCGACCGCCATTGCCGCCTCGAACGTCGTCCGCTCCGCGGTTATCGCGGCGGCCTATGCGCGCGCGCCGCGCAAGCGGCCGACGCCGCCTGCGCGCGTTTCTCGGAACAATTATGTTGCCGAACCGCGGCGGCGGGCCGGTGCGCCGCTGGGAAACCGCAATGCCTTGCGCCATGGCCGCTATTGCCGCCGAAACCTGGCGCGACGGCGGGTGATCGGACAGATGATCCGTGGCGTGCGCGCCAATATCGCGCTGCGCAAGCTGGCCAAGCTCGGGGTTCCGGGCCTCTTGCGCGCGGCGCAGATCAACGAGGCGCTCTCGCTGCGCGCCTATTGGATGTTGGCCGCCTCTTTCGAGACCCCGGATTGACTCTGCAGGCGCGGCGGGCATACTAGAACAAAGAGAGAACATTATGGACGGACTGGCCAAAAAATTGGCCGGGACGCGGCAATTGCTGGTCCCGATCCTGGGCGAGACGCGGGCGCGCAACCTGGCGCCGCTCGGCCATGGCGCCGCCGACGCGGCGCTGCGCGGCGGGCTGATGCGCGGCGCCTTGCACGAAGTCTTCGCCGCCGATACGGCGGGCTTCGGCTTTGCCTTGGGCTTGGCGCGGCGCGCCGCCGCAACGAAGCGTCTGCTGTGGATCGTGCAGGACTATTCGGCGCTCGAACACGGCCAGGTCTGCGCGACCGGTCTTGCCGAACTCGGCATCGATCCGGCCTGCGTCCTTCTGCTGCGCGCCGCCAACGCGACCGACGCGCTGCGCGCCTTCGCCGATGCGCTGAGTTGTTCGGCGCTGGGCGCGGTGATCGCCGAGATTCCCGGCCATCCGAAGATCCTCGATCTCACCGCGTCGCGCCGGCTTGTGCTCGGTGCGCAGGCGAGCGGCGTCACCGCCGTTCTTCTGCGCAGCGAAGCCGGGATCGAGCCGAGCGCGGCACAGACCCGCTGGCTGGTGCGCGGCGCCCGCTCGGCGAATACCGACGATTGGGGACATCCGCGCTTCGACGCGGACCTTGTGCGCAACCGGCTGGGAGAGACCGGACGTTGGACGATGGAGTGGTGTTGTGACGATGGCGTTTTCGCCGAACCTCGTGAACCGGCGGCGCATCCTGGCGCTGTGGCTGCCCAGGCTTGCGACCGACCGGCTTCTGCGCCGCCGCAAAGGCGCGCCGTCTGAGCATCCGCTCGTCGTTTCGGTCAGAAGCGGCAATGCGCGGATTCTCTATGCGGTGGACGCCAAGGCGGCGGCGCTGAAGCTTTGTCCCGGCCAGGCGCTCGCATCCGCCCGCGCCATGGTGCGCGCGCTCGACGTGGCCCCGGCCGATCCGGCGGCCGATGCCGGGCTGCTCGGCCAGATCGCCGATTGGTGCGACCGCTTCACGCCCTTCGTCGCGGTGGATTGTCTCGATGGATTGTTGCTCGACGTCACCGGCGTCAGCCATCTCTTCGGCGGCGAGGAAGCGATGCTGAAGACGGTGCGCGAGAAGATCGCGCGCCAGGGATTTTGCGTGCGCGGCGCACTTGCCGGAACGGCGGCCGCGGCCCGCGCCCTTGCCCGTTATGCCGACGGCGCCATCGCCGCGCCCGGCGAGGAAGCGAAGGCCACCGCCTTCCTGCCCGTCGCCGCCCTCGATCTGGATCCGCGCGACAGCCATGCGCTGAGGCGCGCCGGCCTGAAAACCATCGCCCAGGTGGCGGGGCGTTCGCGCGGCGAGCTCACCGCGCGCTTCGGCAAGCAGATGGTGTTCCAGCTCGACCGCGCCTTGGGCCTGGGCGAGCAGCCGATCAGCCCGCGCCGCATCCTGCCCGATCTGATGGTCGAACATCGCTTCGCCGAGCCGGTGACGGCGCAGGATTTCGTCGCCGATTCCCTTTTGACTCTCGCCCGCTCGCTGTGCGGCGCGCTGGAAGAACGCGGCCAGGGCGCGCGGATGCTGGAAGCCAGCTTCTTCCGCACCGACGGCATCGTGCGCCATATCGCCGTCGAGACCGCACGCCCGCTGCGCGACGCGGCCGCCATCGCCAAGCTGTTCCACACGCGGCTGGACGCGCTCGGTTCCCGCGAAAGCGGGGATCTCCTGGATCCCGGCTTCGGCTTCGACCTCATCCGCCTCGCGGCGCTTCACGCCGAACGGCATGTGCCCAAAAGCATCGGGTTGGAGGCGCGGCCCGACGACGACAAAGAGATCGCCTTCCTAATCGATCGGCTGGCGGCGCGCTTCGGTTCGCACCGTATCCTCACCTTCCAGGCGCAGGACACGCACATCCCCGAAGCCGCCGGCGCCCTTGTGCCGGCGCAGCACGCCCCGGACACCAAGGCGACCTTCGAGCCGCGCCAGGCCGGCGAGGCGCCGCGCCGCCCCTTGCGCCTGCTGGAAAGGCCCGAACCCATCGACGTGATGGCGCAGGTGCCCGACGGCCCGCCGCTACGCTTTCGCTGGCGCCGCGCGCTGCACGCAGTGCGCCTGGCCGAGGGGCCGGAACGCATCGCGATGGAATGGTGGCGGCACCAGACGCCCAAACCGACGCGCGACTATTTCCGCGTCGAGGACGAGGCGGGCCGCCGCTTCTGGCTCTATCGCGACGGACTTTATGAACGCGAGTCCTTCGCCCCCAGATGGTTCGTACACGGATTGTTTGCATGATCCTTCGCGGCGCCTTTTGGAATGAATTGAACCATCTCAAAATCGTCATGGCCGCCCTTGTGGCGGCCACCCATGAACTCGAACGGCAGTCGCGTGTATGGGTGGCCGGGACAAGCCCGGCCATGACGATGGATGCAATAATTTCAAATCAAATCGGCTTTGAGAATGGTGGCCGATGATCCCCTACGCCGAACTCGCGGTGACGTCGAACTTCTCCTTCCTGCGCGGCGCCTCGCGGCCCGAGGAACTGGCCGTCACCGCCCATGGCTATGCTTACGAAGCCGTCGGCATCGCCGACCGCAACACGCTGGCCGGCGTGGTGCGCGCCTATGCGGCGTTCGAGGATCCGCGCCTGGCGGGCAAGAAGCCCCGATTGCTGGTCGGCGCGCGGCTGGTCTTCGCCGACGGCACGCCGGACATCCTCGCCTATCCGACGGACCGCGCGGCCTATGGCAGGCTGTGCCAGCTTCTGTCGCACGGAAAGCTGCGCGCGCCCGCCGGCCAGACGCGCGCCACCAAGGGCGAATGCACCCTCTTCCTGGACGACCTTGCCGAGAAGCACGCGCCGCAGGATGGGCATCCACGCCATGAGGGCCTGCTCTTCGCCGTGATGCCGCCTCCGCGCGGCGCGTTCGCGCGGCTTGGAGCGACGCTCGAAAGACTGCGGGCTCTGGCGCCCGGGCGTGTCTGGCTCGCGGCCTCGATGCTCTATCACGGCGACGACCGGCGCCGCCTGCGCCGGCTTTCGCATCTGGCGCGCGATGCCAAAGTGCCGCTGCTGGCGGTGAACGACGTGCTCTATCACGCGGCGGAGCGGCGCGAACTTCAGGACGTGGTCACCTGCATCCGCGAGCGCGTGACGATCGACAGGGCGGGCAAGCTGCTGGAAGCCAATGCCGAGCGGCACCTCAAGACTCCGGCCGAGATGGTACGACTGTTCCGCGACTGTCCCGAAGCGATCGCGGAGACGGTGCGCTTCGCGGATCGCATCGTCTTCCGGCTCTCGGATCTCAAATACAATTACCCGCACGAGCCGGTGCCGCCGGGCAAGACGGCGATCGGCCATCTGCGCGATCTCACCTGGGAGGGCGCGGCACGACGCTATCCCGCCGGGGTTCCCGACAAGGTGCGCGAGACGCTCGAGAAAGAACTCGCGATCATCGACAAGCAGAACTACGCGCATTACTTCCTGACCGTTCGCGACATGGTCGCCTATGCGAACGCGAAGAACATCCTCTGCCAGGGTCGCGGCTCGGCCGCCAATTCGGCGGTGTGCTACGCCATCGGCATCACCGCCGTCGATCCGGTGCAGATCGATCTTCTGTTCGAGCGTTTCATCTCCGCCGAGCGCAACGAGCCACCCGACATCGACGTCGATTTCGAGCATGAGCGGCGCGAGGAGGTGATCCAGCACGTCTACAAGCGTTACGGCCACCATCGCGCCGCGCTGACCGCGACCGTCATCCATTACCGCCCGAGGAGCGCGATCCGCGAGGTCGGCAAGGTGTTCGGCCTCTCCGAGGACGTCACCGCCGCGATGGCAGGCAGCGTATGGGGAAGCTGGGGCTCGGAGATGAAGGACGCCCAGGTGCGCCAGGGCAAGCTCGATCCGCAGAACGAAGCGATCTTCCAGGCCGTGACGTTCGCCAACCAGATCATGGGATTTCCACGCCATCTCTCCCAGCATGTCGGCGGCTTCGTGCTGACGGACGATGCGCTGAACACCATGGTGCCGATCGGGCCGGCGGCGATGGACGACCGCTATTTCATCGAATGGGACAAGGACGATCTCGACACGATGCGGCTGATGAAGGTCGACGTTCTGGCGCTCGGCATGCTGACTTGCATCCGCAAGGCCTTCGACCTGATCGCGGCCCATGGCGGCCGGCGCTTCGATCTCGCGACCGTGCCGCGCGAAGACCCCGCCGTCTACGACATGCTGTGCAAGGCCGACGCCATCGGCGTGTTCCAGGTCGAGAGCCGGGCGCAGATGAACATGCTGCCGCGCCTGAAGCCGCGCAAGTTCTACGACATCGTCGTCGAGGTCGCGATCGTGCGGCCCGGCCCGATCCAGGGCGGCATGGTGCATCCCTATCTCAAGCGCCGCAGCGGCATCGAGAAGGTGGAATATCCCGCGCCGCATCCCGATCACGGTCCGCCCGACGAACTCTATCAGGTGCTGAAGGAGACGATGGGCGTGCCGCTGTTCCAGGAACAGGCGATGCGCATGGCGATCGTGGCTGCGAAGTTCACGCCCGACGAGTCCAACGGGCTGCGCCGCGCCATGGCGACCTTCCGCAACCTGGGAACCATCGACAGCTTCCGCGCCAAGTTCGTCGGCGGCATGACCGCGCGCGGTTACACGCGGGAGTTCGCCGAACGCTGCTTCGCGCAGATCGAAGGCTTCGGTTCCTATGGCTTTCCCGAGAGCCATGCGGCGAGTTTCGCGTTGCTGGTCTACATCTCGGCCTGGATCAAATGCCACCATCCCGCCGCCTTCGCCTGCGCCCTTCTGAACGCCCAGCCGATGGGCTTCTATGCGCCGGCCGAGATCGTGCGCGACGCGCGCGAGCACGACGTCGAGGTGCTGCCGCCCGACGCCAATTTCAGCGATTGGGACAACACGCTGGAGCGCAATGTCTGCGGCGTGCTTTCGCTGCGCCTCGGCTTTCGCCAGATCGACGGTTTCCGCGAAGACTGGGCGCGCGCCATCGTGGACAATCGCGGCTACGGCTATCCGGTTTTCACCGAATTCGTGCGCCGCGCCGAACTGCCGAAGAAGGCACTCATGGTGCTCGCGGAAGCGGACGGCCTTCGCTCTTTCGGCCTGGATCGCCGCGAGGCGCTGTGGGCGGTGCGCCGCATCCCCGATCACCACACCCTGCCCTTGTTCGAAGCGCAGCGGCTGAAGGAATTGCCGGACGAGGCCAACGCGCCCCTGCCCGTCATGCCGCTCAGCGAGCATGTCCTGGCCGACTACCAAACGCTGCGCCTCTCCCTCAAAGGCTATCCGATGCAATTCCTGCGCGACGTCTTCGCGTCGGAGAAGGTCATGAGTTGCGCCCAGGTAGAGGCCGCCCGGGACGGCGCCCGCGCCCGCTGCGCCGGCGTTGTGCTGGTGCGCCAGATGCCGGGCGACGCCGGGGTGGTGTTCGTCACGCTCTCCGACGAGACCGGCATCACCAATGTCGTGGTCTGGCCCAAGCTGGTTGAAACTTTCCGCCGCGAGATCATGGGTTCGCGTCTGCTTCTGGTCGAAGGCAAGGTGCAGAAGAGCGACAATGTGGTGCACCTCGTCGCCGAGCGGATCGTCGACCGCAGCCAGGATTTGGAGCGGCTATCGGAGGACAATCTGCGCCCCTTCCCGGGCCGTTTGGAGGACATCGCCTATCAGCGCCCGGATTCGCGCAGCCCGCGACATCCACGACAGGTCCGCATATTGCCCAAGTCGCGGGATTTCCATTAACCGGCGGCGGCGCTATAGCGGAACAAGGGGCGCTCGCCGAAGCCAAATCCTGATGTCGCGTATCAAAGACGTTCCGTGGCCGCTCCTGGCCACCCTTGCCGCCGTCCTGCTCGCCGCGCCCCTGTGGGCGGTCACCATCCCCGGCATGCCCGACTATCCGGCGCATCTGGCGAGCTTCGCGCTGATCGCGGGGGAGCCGTCGCGCTACTATCTTATCCAATGGGCGGCGCTGCCCAATCTCGCCTCCGAGACCCTGGTGCCCCTGCTCGGCCGCGTGATGACGTTGGAAGCGGCGACGCGCCTGTTCTTGACGGCCACTGTCGTCCTCTGGGTGCTGGGGCCCGCGCTCATCCAGCGTGCCCTGTTCGGCCGGATCGGCCCGTCCGTGCTGCTGTCCGGCTTCTTCGCCTACAACGCCAATTTTCTCTGGGGCTTCTTCAACTACGGCTTCGCGGTCGGCCTCGCTTTTCTCGTCTTCGCCGCGTGGATCGCCACCGATGGGCGCCGCACGGCGATACAACTCGCCGGCTTCGCCGTCGCCTTCACGCTCGTCTACTTCAGCCATCTCGTCGGCTTCGCGATCCTGCTGCTCGCCATCGGCGGCTACGAGCTGCCGGCGCTTCTGAACGAACGCTTTTCGCCGCGCGCGCTCGGCGCTCGCGTACTGAGCCCCCTTCTGCTCTGCCTGCCCGCGACCCTGGCATTCCTCCTCCTTAAACCCGCTGGCGCGGCGGATGGGCATATCTCCTTCGACATCCTCGACACTCTGCTCGATCGTTTCGAGTCCGCGATCCAGGTCGGCTTCGACCGCCCGCTTCTTCCACTGACGGTGGCGCTGATCGTCCTTTTCGTCCTTGCCGTCGCCACCGGGCGCGCCAAGGTGCATCCGCGCATGCGCGTCGCCCTCGCCCTGTTCGCGCTGGCAGCCCTGTTCGCGCCGCAATGGGCGCTCGGCGGCTGGGGCGTGCATATGCGCCTGCCCGCCGTGCTCGGCGCGCTCGCCTTCGCCGCCCTGGAATGGAGCGTGACGGCGCGCATGCTGCGGATCGGCGCCGCCGCGACGCTCGCCCTGATCGCTGCCGGCGCCTGCCTGCTCGCCTGGAACTGGCGCCTTTACGATGCACAGTACGCGGAGTTTCGGACCCACGCCTCCACCATCCGCGCAGACGCCAAGCTTCTGACCGTGCTCGACGGAGACTCACTGGGCTGGACGGCGGACCAGCCCTATTGGCATCTGGCCGAATTCGCCATCATCGATCGCGGCGCTTTCACGCCGCTGCTGTTCACCACCGCCGGTCAACACATCGTGCGCATTCGACCACCGTTCGGCCGCATCGCCGCGGCCACGGCGCGGCAGGGCTCGCCGCCGGACATCGACGAGCTGGCCGACCTTGCCGCCGGCCGGATGGACTCCGACGAGGACTATGCCGACGTCTATCCCTATCTGAACCGCTTTCAGTGTCATTACGATCAGGTGATCGCGATCGAAGGGCCGGGCCCGCATGCGAGCGTGCCGCCGATGCTGCGCCTGCGCCTGCGCGGCAGCTTCTATCGGCTATATGACGTCGTACCGGACGGCGCCTGCGTGAAGCGATGACCTTGGACGGCCTGCCTTTGCGAATTCTGACCGTCATGCTGGCGATCGGCTGTCTGCTCGGTCTGGCGCATTTGGCGTGCGTCATCGGGTTTCATGTCCCATTTGATCCGAACGAGGGCTGGAACGCCTATTTCACGCTCAGCCTGTTCGCGACCGGCTCGCCCTACCCGCCCGCCGCCGGCTTGATGGTCAACAACTATCCGCCGCTGTCGTTCTATGTCGTGGGCGCGGTCACCCGGCTTGTCGGCGATGCCGTGATCGCCGGCCGCATCGTGGCGCTGGCCGCGCTGTTCGCGGCCGCCATCGGTATCGAGAGCGCGGCGCGGCAGATGGGCTGCAGCCGCCTCCAAGCCCTGTTCGCGGCGCTGTTCTTCGTCGCGGGATTGATGCTCGCCACCGATTATGTCGGGATGGACGATCCGCAGATGCTGGGCCATGCGCTCTCGATCGGCGGCCTGGTGCTCGTACTGCGCGAGCCGCGCACGCCGCGCGCGATGGTCGGCGCGGCGCTGCTCTTCACCCTCGCCTTCTTCGTGAAGCACAATCTCATCGTCCTGCCCGCGGCACTGGCGCTGTGGCTGGCCCTGCTCGACCGCCGCCTCGCCTTTACCTTTGTCGCCAGTGGGGCGGTGTTCGCGCTCATCGGGCTCGGCCTGTTCAAGCAGGCATTCGGCTTCAGTCTGTTCAGCCGGATCGACTCCGCGCGTCTTTACGACGTCGCCAACATCTGGACCGGTGCCAAGCCATGGCTGGCCTGGAGCGCATTCCCGATCACAGGGTATACGGCGCTGTTCGTGATCGCCCGGCACGACCGCCACGTGGTGTTCTGCGCGATCTACGCGGCGCTGGCGACCGCAGCCGGACTCTTCTTCTTAGGAGGCACCGGTGTAGATGCGAACGCGCTGTTCGACGCCGATATAGCCCTGGCGCTCGGCGCCGGTGTGCTGATGAATCGCTTGGAGTTCGATCGCCGGCAGGCTCTTGCCGTCCTTCTCTACGCTCTGCCGCCGCTGGTCGGTCTTTGGACGCTCGACGCCGATTGGCGCGGCACGGATTTCTGGTTTCATCCCCTGACGGAAGAGCGCGCCGCGGCGGCCGACGAGATCGCGCTCATCCGCGCCGCGCCCGGACCTACGATCTGCGAGATGCTCTCTCTGTGCTATTGGGCCGGAAAACCGGCGCAGGTCGATGTATTCAACGTCGAACAGGCCTATCGGACCGGCGGACGCAGCGACGAGGATCTCGCGCGCGCCATCGCGGCGAAGCGCTATGGCATCGTGCAACTGGAAGAGTTGACGCCCTTTCCGCTGACGTCCAGGATCGAGCACGCTCTAAAAGCGAATTACCGCATCGTCCGCACCGACGACGACCGCGTGTTCTTCGCGCCTAACCGTGCGCCTTGACGGTTCCGGTGCGTTCGAGCTTGCCCCAGCCCACCACTGCGCCGCGCACCGCCGCCGAGATCGAGCGGACGACGACATAGTACATGAGTTGGCGGTAACCGAAGCGCTGGAGCGGCAGCCACCACAGAAGCCGCCAGTCCTCGCCGCGCTCCATCAGGAAGCCGAAGGTCGCGGCCAGCAAGTCCACCACGATGAACACGACATAATAGATCCCGACGGTGATCAGATCGGCGTTGCTGAATTCCGCGCCGTGCTGGGCATAAGCGATCCATTGCCCGATCAACTGCCATATCAGCAAAAGGTCGGCGAGCGGCGCGAGGGCGGTCAGCGCGATCTGGAACAGCCAGACCTGTGGCAAGGCGAACAGCCCGAGCGCGCCATAGCGCGGATTGAACGTCAACTCGCGGTACTTCCACAGGCACTGCAGCGTCCCGAAGGCCCAGCGGAACCGTTGCCGCGCCAAGCCGCGGAAGGTAGTGGGCGCTTCGGTCCAAGCGATCGCGGAGGAATCGAAGCGAACCCGCGCGCCGCGCACCTGGATGCCGATGGTGAGATCCTGATCCTCGGCCAGCGTGTCGGAGTGAAAACCGCCCATCGATTGCAGCACCGATTTGCGCCAGGCGCCGACCGCGCCGGGGATCACGGTCAACGTGCCCAGCGCGGCCAAGGCGCGCCGTTCGAGGTTTTGGGCGACGATGTATTCCAGCGCCTGCCAGCGCGTGATCATGTTGATGCGGTTGCCGACCTTGGCGTTGCCCGCCACGGCGCCGATCTCCGGATCGACGAACCAGCGCACCAGGCGCGGAATCGTGTCGTGCTGGAACTGGGTATCGGCGTCGAGCGCCACGAGGATGTCGCCGGTGGCGCGCTCCAGACCGATATTGAGCGCCGCGGCCTTGCCGCCGTTCGCCACGCGGATCAGGGCGACTCGCGGATTGCTGCCGAAGGCGGACTGCAGCACGCCCATCGTGTTGTCCTGCGACCCGTCGTCGATGACGATGACCTCAAGATCCTTGTGATCGCTGCCGAGGATTCGCTCCACGGTCTTCACGATCACCTTCTCTTCGTTATAGGCCGGCACGATCACCGACACATGCATCGCCTGCTCGGGCGCCACTGCGCTCACCTCGCGCTCGCGCCGCGCATTCCACAGGCTGAGGCCGGCCAGGAAGAACAGCCGCGAGACGCCGAGCCAGATCGCTGCCAGGAACGCATAATAAAGCACCCGGCCCAGCCAGCTCATGGACAGGAACACGATACGGTCGGTCAAAAGCGAGATGGTCGGCGCCAGCGGCGGCATCGCTTGATCGCGCGTCAGCCCGATCAATTGCGAGACGGGGACGAATTGATAGCCCTTTGCCCGCAACGTATCGATGATGATGGGCAGCGCCGCCACGGTTTGGGCGCGATCACCACCCGCGTCGTGCAGCAGGATCGTATTGCCCTTGGCGTCGGCCGGCGCGTGATCGAGCGCGTAGATCGTCCGCTCGACGATCTTGTCGGCGCCGGGCAGCGACCAGTCGATGGGGTCGATGTGCTCGCCCACGGTGATGTAGCCCAGGCTTTGGGCGATCTCGACCGGCAGGAGCTCGCTGTCGTCATCCGGCTCGGCATCGCCCAGATAGGGCGGGCGAAACAGCACCATCGAGCGGCCCGTGAGCGCCTCGACCAGTCGCTGCGTCGCATTCAATTCCAGCGTCACGGCTTGCTCGGGCGTGTCCGACAGATTGGGATGCGTGTACGTGTGATTGCCCAACTCGTGTCCCTCGTCGATAATCCGCTGGACGAGATCGGGGTGCGCCTCCGCATTGCCGCCGATGACGAAGAACGTGGCGTGGACGTGCTTCTGCTTGAGGATATCGAGGATCTGCGGCGTCCATTCCGGGTCGGGGCCATCGTCGAAGGTGAGCGCGATCTTGCCCGGCGCGTAGCCGAACTGGCGCACGACGTAGTTCGAAGGCAAGCGGGTATAGACCTCGTCGTCGATATCGCCGGTGTTCGCGTCGATCTCGAGCTTGCGCGCGCCCGATGACGGCTCGGCCTCGACGCGGATGAATTCGCCCTGGCCTTCGTAGTCGATGTCCGAGATCAGCGCGATGTCGCGCAGCCCGGGCGGCACGCCGGCGCCATAGGTTCGCCCCATCACCTGCCAGATCGACGGATCCTCCGTCCCCAGACGCCACAGCGCATAGCCGGCCGGGCGATAGATGTCCGATGCATGGATCTGGTTGAATGCTGTCACCGCGTCGAGGAACCAGACGTCGTGTTTGATCTGGTCGTCCTCGATATAGGAGAAGTGCGGGTTGTTGCTGGCGTCGTCGAACACGACGTTCGCTTCGGAGTCGTGCGCCGCGACGACCGCGTCCTCGAAGGACAAGGCATCGGCATGATCGCCGTTCCAGTCATAGGCATAGGAGCCGATGCCGACGATCGTGCGGCTGGGCGCCAGTTCGCGCATGCGTTTGTCGAGCGTGGTCTCGAACCAGCTCTGTCCGGCGATGCTGCCGGCCTCGCCGGTGTCGTCGTGCTCGTCATAGGCCATGAGCAGCGTGTAATCGACGATGCGGGCATAGTCGGTATAGGGCCATTCCTCGTCGTCGAACGGCACCGCCATCACGACGATCCAGCCGCGCGGCAGGAAGGCCTCCGACACCCGTTTCAAGAAGGCCTCGACCACGGGGTGGCCGGCGGCGGGAAGGCTCTCGAAATCGATCGTGACGCCCTGCAGCTTGTTGGCATCGACAAATGCGACAAGCTGCGCGATCAGACCATCGGCACGCGCCCGGTCGCTCAGGAAGCGGACGAGCCCGGCGCCGTCCCACTTGCCCAGGGTGGCGTTCTGGATGACGGGAAGGATGGCGAGGTTGGCCCGCTTGGCGCGCAGCTCGGCCAGCAGCCGGGTATCGAGCGCGGATTTCAATGTCAGGCTCGGTCCCTGCAGCGCCAGCCAGGTCGGCATGACCCAGTCGAGCTTGGGAAGCGCGTGCATGAGCGCCGGATAGGCCGCCGGCTGCCAGTTCGGATAGAACGCGATGGCAAGCGGCCGCGTCGTTTGCGGCTTGAGGATCGACGCCAAGGGCCGGGTGCGCAGACCGCGTTCGTTGCGCTCGCGCCGCGTGCGCGCCAGTTCCTCGCGGCGGTTGCGCGCCTCGGTCGCGAGCCGCGCCGCCGAGCGCACGAGCTGCGGATCCTCGGCTTTCTTTTCCAGGAGCGGGATATTCACCGCCGTCAGCCTGCCGGGCAGCCGAAGCGGCGCCGCGGTTGGCACCGTCAGGAGACTGACGACAAACGCCGCGCCCAGCACCAGGCTGAGCACCGCAGCCGTCCAGCCGACCAGCGAAGCGCGCGCCGCGCGCCGCCCCGTCGCGTCGAAGAAAACCGGTTTGTTGGCCATTGCGCCTAAGTTGCCCCGCGGCGCCGCGCAGCGGCGCAGGTCATCCGTCCGTCGTTTTTCATTGTATGCTCCAGGCGCCGGCGTGCGACCGCGGCGCGCGCCGGCAATTTAGCCAATTCGCGCCAGCCGTGGCAAAAAAAAGCGAACATGAACGCCTTCTCCCATTGGACCCTTCCGGCGAAGATCGCCGCCGTCATCCTCCTGGCCGGCTGGGTGGTTTGCATCGCAGTGAACTGGCCCGGCCATCTGTCCTACGATTCGATCCTGCAACTGCTTCAGGGACGGACCGGCCGCTACAACACCTGGCATCCGCCCGTCATGGCGTGGCTCCTCGGGCTTGGAGACAGGATCGTGCCCGGTGGTGGCCTTTTCGTGGCGCTGGACGCGACGCTGGCGTTCGGCGCCCTGCTCGCCGTGCTGGCGTTGGCCCCGGGCCGCGCGGGATGGCCGGCGGTGGCGGTCGCGTTGGCCGCCGCGCTGTCGCCGCAGCTTGCGATCTATCCCGGCATCGTATGGAAGGACGTGCTGTTCGCGGCCGCCGGCGTCGCCGGCTTCGCGTGCCTCGCCCATGCCGTCGCGCGCTGGGAGCAGCCCCGCGCGAGAGCGATTCTGTTGAGTGCGGCGATCCTGCTCGTCTGCCTGGCGGCGCTGGCACGGCAGAACGGGTTGGTGGTGCTGCCCTTCGCCTGCGGCGCGGCCGGCTGGGTCGCCTGGCGCCGAAGCGCGAGCCGGCTTCGCGGCGGCGCGGTCGGGATCGGCTTGTTCCTGGCGTCGTTCCTGATCGTCTTCGTGGCGAAGTCCGCCCTGGAAGCGCGCAGCGACGGCGAGTCCGGCCCGGCGGAGCAATTCCGCGTGCTGCAGATCTACGACCTGGCCGGCGCGATCGCGCAGGATAGAGACTTTCCGCTCGCCGCTTTAAGCGCCGACAACCACGAGCTCGCCGACGCGCTTCGCCAAGAGAGCCCGCGCTTCTACACGCCGGTCCGCAACGATCCGCTGCTCTCCGCACCGGCGATGCAGGCGCCGCTGGGCAACGTCGACGACGAGGCGCTTGGCGCGGATTGGTGGACGCTCGTGCTACACCACACCGAACTTTATCTGCGCGTGCGGGCCGACGATTTCTATTGGCTTCTGTTCACGCCCGACATTGTCGCCTGCCGGCCGATCTTCACCGGGATCGAGGGACCGGCCGCCGAAATGAAAGCGCTTGGCCTTGCGCCGCGGCGCGACGGGCGCGACTTCGCGCTCGAGCGCTATGGCAAGGCGTTCCTGAACACGCCGGTCCTGTCGCATATTCCTTTCGCCTTGATCGCGATGGGGAGCATCATCCTTCTGCTGCGGCGCGGCCGCCCCGCCGACATCGCGATGGCCGCGATGCTGGGCGCCGCGCTGGCGTTCACGGCGAGCTTCTTCGCGATCGCGATCTCCTGCGACTACCGCTATGTCTATGCGCTCGATCTCTCGGCCATCGCGGCGCTTATCTACCTCGCACTCGATCCCAAGAGCGCGCGCGAAGGAACGCCATGACCGCCCAGCTGGGATTGATCGAAGGCTATTACGGCACGCCGTGGAGCTGGGCGGAGCGCCAAACGACGATCGCGACGCTGAAGCCGCACGGCTATGACTTTTATATCTACGCGCCGAAGGCGGACGGCTTCCTGCGCAAGCGCTGGCGCGAGGATCATCCGGCGCAGGCCGCCGCGTCCCTGGCGGCGCTGTCGCGCCATTGCCGGGCGGCGGGCGTGCGCTTCGGCGTGGGCCTTAGTCCCTACGAGCTCTATCGCGATTTCGACGCCGCGGCGCAGGCCGATCTGGCGCGCAAGCTGAGCGCGTTCGATGCCTGGGGCATCGACGATCTGGCGATCCTGTTCGACGACATGCGCGGCGATCTTCCCGACCTCGCCCGCATGCAAGTCGAGATCCTGCACTGGATCAAGCCGCGCACGCGCGCGACGCGGCTGATCGTCTGCCCGAGCTATTACAGCGACGATCCGGTGCTCGACCGCTTCTTCGGCGCGCGGCCGGCGAACTATCTGGAGGATTTCGGGCGGCTGCTCGATCCCGCCATCGAGATCTTCTGGACCGGCGAGGAGGTTTGCTCGCGCGAAATCTCGCCGGGGCATCTGGCGCGCGTGACGGACCAACTGCGCCGCAAGCCGCTGCTGTGGGACAACTATCCGGTCAATGACGGCCAGCGCATGTCGCGCTTCCTGCATCTGCGCGGCTTCACCGGACGGCCGGCGAGCCTTGCGCCGCATCTGGCCGCGCATGCGATCAATCCGGCGCTGCAGCCGACCTTGTCCTGCATCCCCGCGATCACCTTGGCGCAGAGCTATCGGCTGGGCGACGGCTATGAATACGGCCAGGCCTTCACGCACGCCGCGCGGCTGCTGCTGGGCGAGGATCTGGCGAAATGCCTCACCCAGGACATCCTGTTCTTCCAGGACGTCGGCCACGAAAGGCTGGCGCCCAAAACGGTCGAGCGCCTGCGCCAACGCTATGCCGGCTTCGATCATGCCGCGGCGCGCGAGATCGTCGCCTTCCTGGACGGCGCCTATCGCTTCACCGAAGAGATCGCATAAGCCGCGGCGAAAGGCTTTGTCGCGGCGCGACGAATCCGTTATCGAGGTCGTGAACCTCACCCGGCCGGCCCATCCCATGGCGTACGATTGCGCGAAGTGTCCCGGCTATTGCTGCTCCTATCCGGTGATCCCGCTCAACAGCCGCGACGTGAAGCGGCTGGCGCGGCATTTCGGGCTTTCCTTCACCGCGGCGCGCAAGAAGTTCACCAAGGTCGACGGCGACGAACAATTCGCGATGCGGCGCAAGGCCGACGAGCATTTCGGCAAGATCTGCCGCTTCT
>CAZMHP010000002.1:0-49506 GCA_964566095.1 uncultured Rhizobium sp.
GCCGTCGCGATGCCCTGCACCTGCGCGATCACCGGCTTGGGATGGCGCACGATCGTCTGCATCAGCTTGGAGCATTGCGCGAAGAGCGCCGCGAAATACGCCTTGCCCTTGTCGGCATCGGCGCGTCGCGCCGTCATCTCCTTCAGATCGTGCCCGGCCGAGAAGGCCGGCCCGTCGGCGGCGATCACGACCACGCGCACCGCCTTGTCGATGGCCGCGGCGTCGAGCGCGTCCTGCAGCGCCGCCATCAGGCCCTGGCTCAGCGCATTGCGCGCGCCGGCGCGGTTGAGGGTCAGCGTCAGCACGGCGTCCTTGGCCGTCGCCAGCACCAGCGGTTCCTTAGCTTGCGCATTCATCTTGGTCTCCTGGCGTCATGCTACACCGGCGCGGCCCGGGCCAGAACCCCGCCTGTCGCAGCCGGACCAGGTGAAAGCCGCAGGGAGGGTGTGCGTTTGCGGGACCTGCAATAGCCGCCGGTTGCGATGGCGGAACGAAGGCCAAAACCGGGCGTTCTGGGAAGGCCAATCCCAAGGAGAATGAGCATGACCACCCCTAGCGGTCACACAAGTGCGATTCTGGCCTCCAAAGTCAAAGGAACGAATGTCTACGATATGGCCGGCGACAAAATCGGCGTCGTCGAGGACGTCGTCCTCGACAAGCAGTCCGACAAGATCATGTTCGCCGCGCTGGGCAGCGGCGGTGTGCTCGGGGTCGGCGAGAAGTTCTTCCCGGTTCCCTGGTCGATGCTCGACTACAGCAAGGACAAGGGCGGCTATGTTGTTCCCGTCGCCGGCGACGTGATCTCCAAGGCCCCGACCTACCGGCTCGAGGATCTCACCAAGAACGACGGCGATTTCGGCCAGATCCGCGAAAGCTCCTACAACTACTTCAACATCAAGCGCGACTGGTAACCCCCCTCGCCAGCGCGTGCGAAAAGGCCCGGCCGTCCCCACCGCCGGGCCTTTTCTTTACGCACCGTCGGCGTTGCGCGGGCTGGACGCGATCCTATAGTGCGGTGGCCGACCGCAAGGGACACACCCCATGGCCTCCAAGCTCGCCGAAGACCCGCGCATCGATCCCCGCATCAAGGCCCTTCTGGGCGCGATGCCCGCGATGTCCGCGCAAGGCGATGTCGCCAGCCGCGAGCAAATCCTGGCCGAGGAAAACAGCGAGGCTGGCAGGGCGGCGGCCGCCCAGCTGACCGCCATGATGTCGATGATGGACAACGAGCAGATCGCGCCGCGCGCCGGCCTCGCCATCCGCACCGAGACCTTCCGCTCCGAGCCGGACGGAAACACCGTCAAGATCCAGTTCATCCGTCCGGACAACGCCGAGCGTCTGCCTTGCATCTACTACATCCATGGCGGCGGCATGCAGGTGATGTCCTGCTACGACGGGATGTACAGCGCTTGGGGCCGCATCATCGCCGCGCAGGGCGTGGCGGTCGCGATGGTGGATTTCCGCAACTGCGTTCGCGCCTCCTCGGCACCGGAGGTCGAACCCTATCCGGCCGGGCTCAACGATTGCGCGGCGGGGCTGCGCTGGGTGCATTCCCATGCCGACCTGTTGAAGATCGATCCCAAACGGATCATCATCGCCGGCGAGAGCGGCGGCGGCAACCTGACGCTTGCCACAGGCATGAAGCTGACGAAGGAGGGCGATGCCGGCCTCGTCAAAGGGCTATACGCGCTGTGCCCCTACATCGCCGGCATCTGGCCGCAGGCGCAATATCCCTCTTCGATCGAGAACAACGGCATCCTGCTCGAGCTTCACAACAACCGCGGCGCGATGGGCTATGGGATCGCGGCGTTCAACGCGCGCGATCCTTTGGCATGGCCCGCCTTCGCCACGGAGGACGACGTAAAGGGCCTGCCGCCGACGGTCATCAGCGTGAACGAATGCGATCCCCTTCGCGACGAGGGGATCGCCTTCTACCGCCTGTTGCTGAGGGCCGGCGTTCCCGCCCGCGCCCATATGGCCCTGGGAACGACGCACGGCACGGAGATCTTCGCCATCACCTGCCCGGACGTCAGCCGGGAAGCGGCGCGGGCCATTGCGGATTTCGCGGCGGCGTGATTCCGCCCGAAGGGCTATTCACGGTATTATAGTACCGCACCGAATTAACGCAGGAATTTCGGCGCTTTCTCTTGACCTCGCAAACGGCGGCGCGTATAGCCCGCGCCCTGAACCGATTATCCTGACAGGTCCCCGATGAAAACTTACTCGGCCAAGGCGTCCGAGATCGAGAAGAAGTGGATCCTCGTCGATGCCGAAGGGCTCGTCGTCGGTCGTCTCGCCTCGATCATCGCACTGCGCCTGCGCGGCAAGCACAAGACCACCTTCACGCCCCACCTGGACTGCGGCGACAACGTCGTCGTGATCAACGCGGCCAAGGTCGTGCTGACCGGCAACAAGCTGAAGGACAAGACCTACTACCACCACACCGGCTATATCGGCGGCATCAAGGAACGCACCGCGGGCGAGATCATGCGCGGCAAGTTCCCCGAGCGCGTGCTGCACAAGGCGGTGGAGCGCATGCTGCCGCGCGGTCCGCTTGGTCGTCGCCAACTCGCCAATCTGCGCGTCTTCCCCGGCCCCGATCATCCGCACGAGGCGCAGCAGCCGGAGAAGGTCGATATCGGCAAGATGAATCCGAAGAACACCAACTACAAGAAGGCGGGCTAAGCCATGGCGGAAGACGTCAAGAGCTTCGGCGAGCTCAAATCCACGCTGATCAAGGCCAAGGTGCCGGAGAAGGCGGAAGCGGGCGAGCAGCCCAAGTCCAATCGCGACTCCAAGGGTCGCGCCTATGCCACCGGCCGCCGCAAGAACGCGGTCGCCCGCGTCTGGATCAAGCCCGGCCGCGGTTCGATCACGGTCAACGGCCGCGACGAGAAGGTCTATTTCGCGCGCCCCGTGCTGCGCATGATCCTGCGCCAGCCGCTGATCGCGGCCAATCGCGACGGCCAGTTCGACGTGGTCGTGACGGTCGCGGGCGGCGGGCTTTCGGGTCAGGCGGGCGCGGTGCGCCACGGCATCTCCCGCGCCCTGGTGCGCTATGAACCGAGCCTGCGCGCGGCGCTGAAGCCCGGCGGCTTCCTGACGCGCGACCCGCGCACCGTCGAGCGCAAGAAGTACGGCCGTCCCAAGGCGCGCCGCAGCTTCCAGTTCTCCAAGCGCTGACGCGAACTTCCTATCCGGCGTCGAACGCAGCGGCCGATCGCAAGATCGGCCGCTGCTTTTTTTTGCCGGCCCTTCGCCAAGCCAGGCGAGCCGTGGAGTAGGCCGGTGATTGTCGAACCGGGTCCGGCGGACCCGTACACGGAAGACTTGTCTAGGCGACAGCCGCCTTCGGATCGGGACCAAAGGGATTGGCGCCGACATTGCCCGGCTGCACATACCAATAGATCACCACGATCCATCCCACGATCGGAATGATGCCGATGAGAATCCACCAGCCGCTGCGGCCGATATCGTGCAGGCGGCGCACGCCGACGCCGAGGCTGGGCAGCAGCAAGGCCACGGACAGCAAGCCGGTCAGGGCGGAGCCGAGACCCAGGATCGATTGGATCACGCCGAGGATGACGGCGATGATGAAATAGACAAGCGTGTACCACCAGAACTCGGCGCGGCGGGCCCGGCCTTCAAAGTCGAAATAGTGCTGTGCGACGACATTCATGAACCAGTTGGTGGGCTCCATAATTCGTCTCCTGTGAAAAAGCGGCGGCAAGGCCGAATTCCGGCGGAGGCGGGCGGAGGATGAGAAACGGTTGCGAGCCATGTTCGGCCCGCAATGCACCCGGCACGCGTGTTTCCCACCCAACCGGCAAAATCCGCAGGAATTGCCAGCCTGATTGAGCTAAGAGTCGCTGCGACGCTCTGTCAAGGAAGGGGGCGCCGCATTTCGGTGGGTAAAACATTCCATGACTCCGAGAATCTTCATCGACGGCGCCGCGGGAACGACGGGACTCGAAATCCGCGAGCGCCTGTCGGTGCGCAGCGATCTGCATGTCGTCCAGCTCGGCGACGCGGAGCGCAAGGATTCGCGCGCGCGCGCCGCGGCGTTGAACGATGCCGACGTGGTCATTCTCTGCCTTCCGGACGATGCCGCGCGCGAGGCAGTCGCCCTGATTGAGAATCCCCATGTGCGGGTGATCGACGCGTCGACCGCGCATCGCGTGGCGCCGGGCTGGACGTTCGGATTTCCCGAATTCGAGCCCGGCCAATACGACGCGATCGCGGCAGCCAAGCGCGTGACCAACCCCGGCTGCTGGTCCACGGGATTTCTGGCGCTGGTGCGTCCACTGGTGCGGGCGGGGCTTGTCCCATCCGACGCGGCACTCAGCGCCCATGGCATCTCCGGTTATTCCGGCGGCGGCAAGGCGATGATCGAAGAATTCGAAAGGACGGATTTGCCCGATTATGTCGAGACCGTCGCCCGCGCCTACGCCTTGCAGTTGGCCCACAAGCACGTCCCGGAGATGACCGAACGCGCCGGCCTCAAACATCCGCCGGTCTTCTCGCCCTATGTCGGACGCTATTATCGCGGCATGATCGTGGAAGTGCCGCTCGCTCTGTGGGCGTTGCCTGATACTCCCAAGGCTGCCGATCTGCATGCCGTCCTGGTGAAAGCCTATCGCGGCCGCCCGCTTGTTGAGGTGGTCGGTCTTGACGAAGCGGCGGGAATAAAAACACTCGATGCCGAGATGCTGAAGGGCACCAACAAGATCAAGCTCTATGTTTTCGACAATCAGCAGACCGGCCAGGCCCGGCTCAGCGCCGTGCTCGACAATCTGGGCAAGGGTGCGTCCGGTGCCGCGGTGCAGAACCTGAACCTGATGCTCGGCTTGCCCGAGACGGCTGGGCTCGTGTGACGGCGATGGCCTATGCGTCGTTCGCGGGGGCACTCGCGGAGGCCGGCGTGTCGGAGACGACGCTGAGCGCCGACGATCGGCGCTCACTGGATGAGCAGGGATACGTGGTCCTGCGCGGCGCCATCGCAAAGGACGCGCTGCCCGATCTTCGCGAGCGGTTCGAGGCGAAGATTCTCGCCGGCGAAAAATGGCCGGCGCCGCGTGAGCACGGTACGCGTCATGCCTATCTCGACAACGACGAAGTCGTGCGCGAGATATGTCTGGCGCCGCGCTTGCTCGCCGCCGTGTCGCATGCGCTGCGCGACAGGTTCTATCTATCCGACGTCCAGGGGCGCGATCCGCTGCCGGGCGAGGGCTATCAGACGCTTCATCGCGACTGGCCCTATGAAGGTCATTCGCGCATGGTGGTGGGGCTCGCCTTTCTCGATCCGTTCTGTGAAGACAACGGCGCAACGAGACTGGTGCCGGCAACCCACAATGATCCCGGCGAAATGAACGATTTCGCGCATCACGGGCTGCATTGCCCCGAACAAGTCGTCGTGCGCGGCGAGGGCGGCGATGTGCTGCTCTTCCACGGCCGTCTGGTGCATTCGGGCCTGCGCAATGAGAGCGGCGCGCTGCGGCGCACGCTGCAGATTTGCTATCGCAGCTATTCGACCTATCCGGACCATCGCGAAACGCGCGATCATACGGGCCTTGGTCCGCTCGATCGTTATCTGATGGGTATCGATTGATGTACCGCCCGGCTGCCTTCGCCGTGAACGACAGGTCCGCCATCGAAGCCTTCATCCGCGCGCAGCCTTTCGCGACGATCGCGCTGGTCCGAGACGGCGCGGTCGAGTTAGCCTATGCGCCGGTGGTTCTGGACGGCGAGGTCGTGCGCTTCCACCTCGCCGCAAGCAATCCGGTGGCGCGGTTCGCGGCCGGGGCGCGCCTCAAGCTGTCGTTCCTGGGTCCGCACGCCTATGTCTCGCCCGATTGGTACGAGAGCGCCGGCAAGGTGCCCACCTGGAATTACTGCGCGGTGGAAGGCGAGGGCGTTGCGGAACGCCTCGACGGCGCCGCACTGACATCGCTCCTGGTCGATCTGTCGGCGGCGGCGGAGGAAAAGCTTGCACCGAAACCGCCCTGGACGATCGATAAGATACCGCGAGACCGGATGGCCGCGCTGTTGAAGGCGATCGTCGGCTTTTCACTGAGGTTCGAAACATTGGAGGCGAAGTTCAAGCTCTCGCAGAATGTCGCGGCCGCGGATGCCGCGGGGGTGATGGCGGGCCTCGAAGCGCGCGGCGACGCCGCCGGCGCCGCGGTTGCGGCCGCGATGAAGCGCATGCGCTGAGCGCGAAGTCTACCGCTAGGCCGCCAAGACGGCTTTTCGGAGTTTCTCTGGCAGAGCGATAGGTTGGAAATGCAATGCGGGGTAGAGGAAGTCGTCACCTGTCTCATCGATTATCCGCAGAAGGCCGTGCTTCTGCGCCGATGGATCGGAGAGCGAAACGTAAATCTTTCGCCTCTCTAGCGACGCAGGATAGCCCTCGTTGCTAATGCAAACGACAAGCTGTTTCGACGCCGGTTTGGTCATTGCGACACTCAAAGGAACATTTTGATCTTGAACTCTTTGCGGCCGACCCCGTGGCCTCATACCAGTGTATCTCAGCGATATGCGATGTGCCATCTGGAAGTCGAACACGAGCGATACCCTTGCGTTTACGCCAGCGTGCTTTGCCGTAGAATCGCCGCAGGCGGCCAATCTCGCGAATACCGGACGTGGTCGCTATTGTCTCGATTTGCGATATCTCGCCCAATATCTCAAACAGGGCGGACACCTACTGCGCCTTGATCTTCACATACTCGCCTGGCGCATCGCCGAGGACCTTCAGCTTGCCGTCGCCCGGTTTGCGCGCCGCGATTTTCTTGCCCGACAGCTTGGAGAGCCACCCATCCCAGTCCGGCCACCAGGAACCGGGATGCTCGTTGGCGCCTTCGATCCATTTCTCGACCGTGGCGGGGATCTTGTCGTTCGTCCAATACTGATATTTCTTCGCGGCGGGCGCATTGATCACGCCCGCGATATGTCCGCTGCCCGCCAGGATGAAGCGGATCGGCCCCTTGAACAGTTTGGTGGTCTTGAAGATCGAGCGGTAGGGCGCGATATGGTCTTCCTTGGCCGATTGCAGATAGACCGGCACCTTGACCTTGGACAGATCGATCGGCTTGCCGCCCAGCACCATCTTGCCCTTGGCAAGGTTGTTCTCCTTGTAGCATTCGCGCAGGTAGAACAGATGCGTCTTCTCCGGCATCCGCGTGGTGTCGGAATTCCAGTAGAGCAGGTCGAACGGCATCGGCTGCTTGCCGAGCATGTAGTTGTTGATCACGAAGGACCAGATCAGGTCGTTGGCGCGCAGCATGTTGAAGGTCGTCGCCATCTTGGAGCCTTCGAGCACGCCACCGGCATTGTCCATCTGCTCCTTGAGCGCCTCGAGCTGAGCCTCGTCGACGAAGACGGTGAGATCGCCCGCCTCGCTGAAATCGGCCTGCGCCGCCCAGAAGGTCGCCGAGTTCACCCGCGTGTCGTTCGTCGCGGCCATGTAGCCGAGCGTCGCGGTCAGGAGCGTGCCGCCGATGCAATAGCCCACGACGTTGGGATCGCTGACGCCCGTTGCCTGCTCGACGGCGTCGAGCGCGGCGAAGATGCCTTTGCGCATATAGTCTTCGAAGGTTTCCTGCGCGAGGCGGCGATCGGGATTGACCCAGGAGGCCACGAACACGGTGTAGCCCTGACTCACCAGCCACCGGATGAACGAGTTCTCGGGCCGCAGATCCATGATGTAGAACTTGTTGATCCAGGGCGGGAAGATCAGCAGCGGCCGCTCATGGACCTGCGCGGTCGTCGGATCGTATTGCAGGAGCTCCAGCAGCTCGTTGCGGAACACCACCTTGCCGGGCGTCGTCGCGATGTTCTTGCCGATCTCGAAGGTATCGGCGGATTGGCGGATCGCCAGTTGGCCCTTGCCGCGTTCGATGTCGGCGAGAAGATTGTCGAGCCCCTTGACGAGGTTTTCGCCGTTGGACTGCAGCGTGGCGCGCAGCACTTCGGGATTGGTGAGGATGAAATTGGTCGGCGCGACCGCGTCGGCGAACTGCTTTGTATAGAAGGAGACGCGCTTGCGCGTATCGTCGTCGATGCCCTGCACCTTGGACACCGTGTCCTGCATCCAGTTGGCGGTCAGCAGGTAGGACTGTTTGATGAAGTCGAATATCTGGTTTTCCTGCCAATCCTTGTCCTTGAAGCGTTTGTCGCCCGGCTTGGGCGCCACCACGGGTTCCGCCTCGCCGCCCATCAGCTTTCGCGCCGTGCTCTCCCAAAGGCCCAGGAAGTCCCGCCAGAGCTGAAACTGGGCATCCACGATGGCGGCAGGGTTGCTGCTCATGGCCTTGACCAGGGCCATGAAGGGCTGGGCAAGGTTGAGCGGATCGAACGGTTCCTTGCCCGCGCCAGATTGACGCTTGAGAAAGTCGGTCAGCAACTTCTGCGATTGCTGTCCCGCCTTCATCATGTTTCGCGCGAATTCGGCCGGGTCGCCGAGCGTGTAGGGGCTCGCCGCTGCGGATGGCGCGCCCTGCGGCTTAGCGTCCGTCCCGGCGGTCCCCGAATCGTCGAGCTTCTTCTGCATGGCTTTTCACCGGCTCGCGTCGCTCTTGGGTGATAGCGCGTGCAGTCGCGTGCCTGCAAGGCGGGCAGATTTTCGCCCAACGTCCAATTTGCCACAAGATTTCATGCATTTGTCGGGTCGATTGGCTTGGAAGCGTGCGGCCGCGCCTGTATACCCAAACCTTAACAGATTCCGCTTTGGGCTGAGGTTGGACGGCATGAACAAAACAGCGTTGCGCCTCGTGGCCGTGCTGGTTTTCGCGTTGAGCACCAGCGCCTGTTCGACCATCGACGATCTGATCGGCGACGACACGCCGGCTGCCGGCACGCCCACCGCCGACGCGAACGGATTCCCGCCCGTGCCGGCCGACACCGCGGACGCCGGTGCGCCGACGTCGCCCGATCTGGCCAGCGTGCCGGACAAGCCGAGCGGCACCACGACCCCCGATGCTCAGCGCGAGGTTGCCGACTCGCTGGCGGCGGACCGCGCCAAGGCCAATTACAGCGCCGAGGCGCTGCGCGGCGGTACCGAAGCGGCGGCTCCGCCTCCCGGTCCGGCGCCTGCTCCCGGAACCGCCGTCGCCGATGCCTCACCGCCTCAGCCCGAGCCCGCGGCGGCGCCTCCGGCTGCCGATGCGACGCCTGCTCCGGCACCCGCCGACAACGCGCCACCGGCTGCGGCGCCAACCACGCCCGTAGCAGCGGCGCCCGTCGCAGCGGCACCCGTGGCGCCGCCCCCCGCCGCCGCTGCTGCCGGCGGTCAACCGGCCGTCCCGGCTGTCGGTACAGCTCCAGGCTTGCCCACGCGGATGGCCGACGCCCAGCTAGGCTTCAAGCGCTCTTCGGCCCCGCCGCTCGACCCGAATATCTCGCAATTCGTCGCCCGGCCAATTATCTCGCGGTATGAACAGACCGCGTCGAACGCCGGCATCGCCGTCGGGCCGGTGGCGCCGTCCGACACCGCCGTGGCGGAAGTGTCACCCCGGCTCAAACGCGGCAAGATGCGGGCGGTCGGCGGTCCTGAGGTGATGGGCGGGTCGGTGGTCGCCAACCTGGACGTCCTGAACGCGCCGTCTCCCAGCGTCTATGCCAATGCGGCAGGCCTGCCCCCGACGGCGGTGGTCCTGTTCCCGGGTGATGGAACCAAGTTGACAGCGGCAGGGCGCGAGCAGGTCCGAGCGGCGGTGACCGCCTTCCAGGAGCGCGGCGGGACCGGCTTCATCAAGGTCGTCGGCCATTCCTCCAGCCGGACCGCGAACATGCCGGTGGAGAAGCATCTGGAGGAGATATTCAACAAGTCCCAGGCCCGGGCGAATGCCGTGGCGGCGGAAATCATCCGCCAGGGCGTTCCTGCCAGCCGCGTGCTTGTGGACGCGGTCGGCGACAGCCAGCCCGTCTACTACGAGTCCATGCCCCAGGGCGAAGACGGCAACCGCCGGGCGGAGATCTTCATCCAGGGGTAGGTTTTCGCTCTGCCGCGGGCCGAAATCCCTTATTGTCATGGCCCGCTTCTGCGGGCCATGACACCGAGTAGGATTGACGGGGCAATGCAAACCGATTTCTACCGCATCAAGCGCCTGCCGCCTTACGTCATCGAGGAGGTCAACATCCTCAAGGCCAAGGCGCGTGCGGCCGGTGAGGACATCATCGACTTCTCGATGGGCAATCCCGACATGCCCACGCCGCAGCATATCGTCGACAAGCTGATCGAGACGGCGCGCGACCCCCGCTCCAACCGCTACTCGGCCAGCCGCGGCATCAAGGGACTCAGGAGGGCCTATTCTGCGTTCTATGCCAGGCGCTTCGGGGTCAAAGTTGATCCGGAATCCGAGGTCATCGCCAATATCGGCTCGAAGGAAGGCTTCGCCAATCTGGCCCAGGCGATCACGGCGCCGGGCGACGTCGTTCTGGTCCCGAACCCCGCCTATCCGATCCACGCCTTCGGCTTCATCCTGGCCGGCGCCGCAATCCGCCACGTTCCGGCGCGGACGCCGGAGGAATATCTGAGCCTGCTTGGCCGCGCCGTGAAGCACTCGGTGCCGTCGCCCCTGGCGTTGGTCGTCAACTACCCCTCGAACCCCACGGCGCAGGTCGTCGAACTCGATTTTTATAAGGAAATCGTGGCCTTCGCGAAGAAACATGAGATTTGGGTTCTGTCCGATCTGGCCTATGCCGACATCTATTTCGACGACAAGAGCCCGCCGCCCTCGATCCTGCAAATCGACGGCGCCAAGGACATCGCGATCGAATTCCAGTCGCTGTCGAAGACCTATGCCATGCCCGGTTGGCGCATGGGTTTCGCGGCGGGCAACCGCCATCTCATTCATGCCCTCGGCCGAATCAAATCTTACCTTGATTACGGCGCCTACACGCCGATCCAGGTGGCCGCGGCGGCGGCCCTGAACGGCCCACAGGACTGCGCCGACGAGATCCGCGCGACCTATAAATCCCGCCGCGACGTGCTGGTCGAATCGATGAAGCGGGCGGGCTGGGATATTCCCTCTCCGTCGGCCTCGATGTTCGCCTGGGCGCCCGTTCCCGAATCCTATCGCGAGAAGGGCTCGATGGAGTTCGCCAAGCAGTTGCTGATCCACGCCAAGGTCGCCGTCCTGCCGGGCACCGGCTTCGGGGAGTATGGCGAAGGCTTCGTCCGTGTGGCGTTGGTCGAGAACGAACACCGCATCCGCCAGGCGGCGCGCAACGTGAAGAAGTTTCTCTCGCTGCGGGTCAACGAACCAGCGGTTTTGGAAGACGCCAAGTGAAGCCCCTGCGCATCGCGATGGCCGGCCTGGGCACGGTCGGCGGGGGCGTCGTCAAGGCGCTCGCCAATCCCGAACTGGCCGAGCGGACCGGCCGCCGGCTCGATGTGGTCGCCGTTTCGGCCCGTGACAGGGCCAAGAATCGCGGCTTCGACACCTCCGGCTTTCTCTGGGTGAGTGACCCGGTTGCGCTGGCCAAGGCTGACGTGGATGTCGTGGTCGAGCTGATCGGCGGCGAGGACGGCGTGGCGCTAGCCCTGGTGGAAGCCGCGCTGGCCAACGGCAAGCATGTCGTTACCGGCAACAAAGCCCTGCTTGCCAAGCACGGTGCCCGGCTGGCTGCGCTGGCCGAGAAGAACGGCTTGGCGCTCAAATGGGAGGCTGCGGTGGCGGGCGGCATCCCCATCGTCAAAGTGCTGCGGGAGAGCTTGATCGCCTATGGCGTGGAGGCGGTGCGCGGCATTCTGAACGGTACCTGCAACTACATTCTGACCCAGATGGAAGCGACGGGGCAGGGCTTTGCCGACGTCCTTAAGGATGCCCAACGGCTCGGTTACGCCGAGGCCGACCCCCTGCTCGATGTCGGCGGCGGCGACACGGCGCACAAATTGGTTCTGCTGGCGAGCCTCGCCTTCGGCACCGTGCCCGACCAGAAGAACATCTCGGTGGAGGGGATTGAGGGCATCACCACCGAAGACATCCGCTTTGCCCACGAGTTCGGCTATCGCATCAAGCTCCTGGGCATCGCGCGCCGCACGGCCCAGGGCATCGACCAGCGCGTGCGCCCCGCCATGGTCAAGGCTGGCACGCCGCTCGCCGACGTCGATGGCGTGTTCAATGCCGTCATGGCCAATGCCGGTCCCGCCGGCCGCTATTTCTTCGAGGGTCGCGGCGCCGGCGCGGCGCCGACGGCGCTCTCCGTCGTGGCCGATCTGGTGGATGTCGCGCGCGACAATTTCGGCCCCAGCTTCGGCCGGCCGGCCGCGACCTTGAAGCCGCTCGCACCGTCGGACCCCGGCGTCGCGACCGCAGCCTATTATCTGCGCTTCGAGGTGCTCGACGTGCCGGGCGTCCTGGCCGAGATCGCGCGGCACCTGGCCGAAGCGAAGGTCTCGATCGAGAGCATGATCCAGCGCGGCCGTAGTCCCGGTGAACCCGTGTCGATCGTCATGATCACCCACGAAACCTCACAGGCTTCTGTCGAGCGCGCCTTGAAGGCGATTGCCACCTCCGACAAGGTGCGCGCCCGCCCGTGCATGATTCCGATGGAGGCCGCTTGAGCTCGAAAAATTCGGCGATTTCACCCGGCAGACACAGCCCGCTCGACCGCGCCTTTGCGCTCGAGGCCGTGCGCGTCACCGAAGCGGCTGCCATTGCGGCGGCGGAGCAGATCGGTCGCGGCGACGAGCACGCCGCCGACCATGCCGCCGTCGAAGCCATGCGCAAGGCGTTCAACGATCTACCGATCTCCGGCACCGTGCGCATCGGCGAGGGCGAGCGCGACGAAGCCCCGATGCTCTACATCGGAGAAGAGGTCGGCTCCGGCGGCCTCGCGGTCGATATCGCGCTCGATCCGCTGGAAGGCACGACGCTGACCGCCAAGGCGATGGCGAACGCGCTCGCCGTGATGGCGATGGCCGAGCCGGGCACGCTGCTGAACGCGCCCGACACCTATATGGACAAGATCGCGATCGGCCCCGGCTATCCGGCCGACATCATCGATCTCGACGCCGATCCCGCCGACAACATCCATCGCCTCGCCGAGGCGAAGGGCATCAGACCCAGGGACATCACGGCCTGCATCATGGATCGGCCGCGCCACGAAGCGCTGATCGCCAAGGTGCGGGCGACGGGCGCCGCGATCAAGCTGATCACCGACGGCGACGTCGCCGGCGTGATCGCCTGCACCAATCCGAGCACCGATATCGATATCTATCTGGGCATCGGCGGTGCGCCGGAAGGCGTGCTGGCGGCGGCGGCCTTGCGCTGCGTCGGCGGTCAGATGCAGTCGCGCCTCGTGTTCCGCAACGACGCCGAGCGCGAACGCGCGGCGCGCTGGGGCGTGAAGGATCTGAACCGCAAATACGGCCTGCACGATATGGCGTCGGGCGACGTCGTGTTCGCCGCGACCGGGGTCACCGACGGCTCGATGCTCCAGGGCGTGCACTACGAGGACGGCTTCATCACCACCGAAAGCGTGGTGATGCGTTCGGCCACCGGCACCGTGCGCTGGATCAAGGCGCGCCATGGCCGCGCACGCCATCTCAAGGATGAGCGCTGACTTCGTGAGCGACCGCGCCATCCTTCGACAAGCTCAGGATGAGGATTGCTCTAAAGATCCTCGCCCTGAGCTTGTCGAAGGGTGAGCTTGGCAATGCTGGCAAACCGAACATTGATCCCGGGCGAAGACGCGGCGCTGGGCGTCGTGCGTTCCGTCACGGGGCGCCGCTGGCGATTGACGCCGAGCGACGATGCCCTGACGCAGGCCTTGGCGCGCGACGGCCGGCTTGCCCTTCCGCTTGCCCGGCTTCTGATCGCGCGCGGCGTCGCGCCGGCGGATGCGGCCGACTATCTCACCCCGACGCTGAAGCGCCTTCTGCCCGAGCCGCTGACCCTCAAGGACATGGACAAGGCCGTCGCGCGTGTCGCGGCCGCGCTCGAGTCCGGCGAGAAGATGGCGGTGTGGGGCGACTACGACGTTGACGGCTCGGCATCGGCGGCGCTGCTCAGCGAATTCTTCGCCGCGCTTGGCGTCGCGGTTCGCGTTTACATTCCCGATCGCATGACGGAAGGCTACGGGCCGAACGCCGCCGGGCTGCGCCGGTTGAAAGACGATGGCGTCTCGCTGGTCATCACGGTGGACTGCGGCGCCGGCGCCGTCGCGGCGCTCACCGACGCGCGTGCGCAGGGCCTGGACGTCGTCGTGCTGGACCATCACGCGGTCGAGGCGCCGCCGCCGGCCGTGGCGCACGTCAATCCCAATCAGCCCGGCGACACATCGGGTCTCGGTCATCTCTGTGCCGCCGCCATCGCCTTCCTGTTCGCCGTGGCGCTCAATCGGGCTCTGCGCGAGGCCGGGTATTACGCGCGGCGCGGAACGAGCGAGCCGGATTTGCGCAAGCATGCCGATCTGGTGGGCTTGGCCACAGTGGCGGATGTCGTGCCGCTGACCGGCGTCAACCGCGCCTTCGTGCGCGCGGGGCTGGCGCGATTGAACACATTGGAGCGTGCCGGCTTCGCCGCCCTCGGCGAGGTGGCGAAGATCGCGCCGCCCTTCACGCCCTACACGCTGGGGTTTCTGTTCGGCCCGCGCATCAACGCCGGTGGCCGCGTCGGCCGCTCCAGCCTCGGCGTGGAACTGCTGACGGCAAAAGACGCCGACGCCGCGCGCGAGCTTGCGCTGGCGTTGGATACGCACAATCGCGAACGCCAGGCGATCGAGGCGATGATCCTCGAGGAGGCCATCGCGCTCAGCGCCGCCGATCCCGACAGCCCCTTTGTCTTCGTCGCGAAGGAGGGCTGGCACGCCGGCGTCGTCGGCATCGTGGCCGGCCGCCTCAAGGAGCGCGCCAACAAGCCCGCGCTCGTCGCCGGGTTCGAAGGCGGTTTGGGACGCGGCTCCGCCCGCTCGGTTTCGGGGATCGATATCGGCGCCGTCATTCGCGCCGCGCGCGAAGCCGGGTTGATCGACAGTGGCGGCGGCCACGCCATGGCCGCCGGTTTCGGCCTCAGGCCCGAGCAGGTCGAAGGCTTCCGCGCCTTCCTGGCCGCGCGGTTCGCCAATGCCGACAGTCTGGCGCCTGGCATGTTGGACATCGACGCCGTCATCTCGCCTTCCGGCGCGACGATCGATCTCGTGGAGGCTTTCGCACAGGCCGGCCCGTTCGGCGCCGGCAATGCCGAGCCGCTCTTGGCCGTGCCGGACGTCCGGGTCGCATTCGCCGATGTCGTCGGCAAGGCGCATGTGCGGCTGCGGCTCTTGGGCGGCGACGGCGCGCGCCTCGACGCCATCGCATTCCGCGTCGCCGATCAGCCGCTTGGCGAGGCTTTGCTGGCGGCGCGTGGCAAGAACATCCACGCCGTGGGGCGGCTGCGCGCGGATGTCTGGCAGGGCCAAAAACGCGTGCAACTTCAACTGGAAGACGCCGCCCCGGCCGGCGTCTGACCCCGGCTTGCAAAGCGGCGGAACGGGCCTTATAGCCCCGCTTCCAACCGCGCCCTTCGTCTATCGGTTAGGACTCAAGATTTTCAATCTTGCAAGACGGGTTCGACTCCCGTAGGGCGCGCCACCCTGCGCCGTTTCACGGCTTCGGGTGGCAGGCCACCGGCGTTTCATTCGGCGTAGGGTGTCTCCCGAAGCTCCGCAGGAGCGCAGGGAGACTGTCGCATGTGGTATGTCTATTTCCTCCAACTCGGAAATGGCGACATTTACGTCGGCTCGACGAATGATCTGAGACGACGTATTGCGTCGCACAGCAGAGGTCACGTCGATTCCACAAGAGTAAATCTGCCCGCCAAACTGCGCGCCTATGTGGCGGTTGAAACGGAAATCATAGCGCGCCAATTTGAGCGATACTTCAAATCTGGTTCGGGAAAAGCCGTCGCCAAGAAGCGGTTTCTCTCGCCGATCGGCCAAGCCTGACGATCAGCCGCCAGTTCCCATTTCTATCCCGTGGGGCACGCCATCTTTTACGGCGGGCGGGCAAAGTGGCCGCCACGCCAACCCCACTTTGCCCGCCCGCTAGGTTCAGTTCGTCCTGAGCTCGATGAAGTCGCGCACGAAGTTGGACCGCGGCGATTGCCGCACGTCGGCGGGTGTCCCGTACTGCTCGATCTTGCCGCCGTTCATCACCGCCACCAGGTCCGCGAGTTCGAACGCCTCCTCCTGATCGTGGGTGACGAACACCGTGGTGAGACCCAGCTTCTCATGCAGCGCACGCAGCCAGCCGCGCAATTCCTTGCGCACCTTCGCATCGAGCGCGCCGAACGGCTCGTCCAGCAGCAGCATGCGCGGCTCGATGGCGAGCGCGCGGGCCAGGGCCACGCGCTGGCGCTGTCCCCCGGACAGCTGGCTCGGATAGCGTTTCCCGAGGCTTTCCAGCTGCACCAGCGCCAACAACTCTTCCACGCGCTGCGCGATCTTTGCGCGCGAGGGCCGCTCGCGCCGAGGTTTCACGGACAGGCCGAACGCGATGTTCTTTTCCACCGTCATATGGCGGAACAGCGCGTATTGCTGGAACACGAAGCCGGTGCGCCGTTCGCGCGCCGGCACGCCCAGCCAATTGAGATCGGCGAAATGCACGCTCCCGGCGTCGGAAAATTCGAGCCCGCCCAGAATTCGCAGCAGGGTCGTCTTGCCCGAGCCCGATGGCCCCAGCAGCGCCACGAACGCGCCTTGCGGCGCCGTGAAGCTCACGCCTTTAAGCGCATCGAAAGAGCCGAAGCGCTTGGTGATGGAATCGACGGTCAACGACATGGAATTGCCTTCGTATCAATGATGATGCGTCGCGGCGATCTCGTCCGCGTAGCGCCATTCGAGAAATGTCTTGAGGGCCAATGTCACGAGCGCCAGCAGGGCGAGAAGCATCGCCACCGCGAAGGCCGCCTGATACTGGTAGTCGTTGTAGAGCACCTCGATGTGCAGCGGCATCGTGTCGGTCAGGCCCCGGATGTGCCCCGATACCACCGACACAGCGCCGAACTCGCCCATGGCGCGCGCGTTGCACAGAAGAACGCCATAGAGCAGGCCCCATTTGATGTTGGGCAGCGTCACGCGCCAGAAGATCGACAAGCCCGATGCGCCGAGCGAGACCGCGGCCTCTTCCTCGTCGCGCCCTTGTTCGTTCATCAGCGGGATCAACTCGCGCGCCACGAAGGGGAAGGTGACGAAGATCGTCGCCAGCACGATGCCCGGCAGCGCGAAGATGATGTGGATGTCGTGCGCCGACAGATACGGGCCGAGCCAGCCTTGCAGGCCGAACACCAGCACGTAGATCAAGCCCGACACGACCGGCGACACCGAAAAGGGAAGATCGATGAAGGTAACGAGAAGTCCCTTGCCCGGAAAGTCGAACTTGGTCACCAGCCAGGCCCCGGCGACGCCGAATGCGGCATTGAGCGGCACCGAGATCGCGGCGGCGACGATCGTCAGGCGGATTGCCGCCAGCGCGTCGGGCTCCTCAATCGCGGCCCAGACGGGTTTGAGACCATCGTTGAGCGCCTCGCCGAACACCACGATCAGCGGCAGCACGAGGAATAGGCCTATGAACGCCAGCGAAAGCGCGGTCAGGCCGAACCGCGTCGTCCAGTGATCGGCGGTGGGGGACACGAAGCGCGGGCTCATTGGCGCGACGCGCTCCAGCTTTGCAGCAGATTGAGCGCGAGGAGCATCGCGAACGAGGCCGCCAGCATGATCACGCCGATCGCCGAGGCGCCGGCATAGTCGTTCTCGTTGAGCTTGATGATGATCAGCAGCGGCGCGATTTCCGAGATGCCCGGCAGATTGCCGGCAATGAAGATCACCGAGCCGTATTCGCCGACCGCGCGGGCAAAGGAAAGCGCTGTGCCCGTGAGGATGGACGGCACCAGCGCCGGCAACACGACGCGCCGCATCGTCTGCAGCCGCGTCGCGCCCAGCGTCGCTGCGGCCTCCTCGGCGTCGCGGCCGAACTCCGCCAGCACGGGCTGCAGCGTGCGCACCACGAAGGGCAGGCCGATGAAGATCAGCGCGATCAGCACGCCGTATGGGGTATAGCCGATGCGGATGCCGAACTCCGCCAGCGGCCGTCCCAGCCAGCCATTGGGCGCGTAGAGCGCCGAAAGCGCGATGCCGGCCACCGCGGTCGGCAACGCGAAGGGAAGGTCCACTAACGCATCAAGCAGGCCGCGTCCCGGGAACCGGTAGCGCACCAGAACCCAGGCGACCATCGCGCCGAACACCGTGTTGATCGCCGCGGCGATCAGGGAAGCGCCGAACGACAGCCGCAGCGCATGCTGGACGCGGACGTCACTCAGGATGTCCCAAAAGCCGCTCCACCCGATCTCCCATGGCCGGATGATCAGCGCGGCGAGCGGCACCAGCACGATCGCCGACAGGTAGAACAGCGTGAATCCGAGCGTCAACCCGAAGCCGGGTAGCGCGCTCGGATTCCGCCATCGCCGTACTGGGAGAGCAGCGGCGATGATGCTCATTGACCAGGCTTGTAGATCTGGTCGAACACGCCCTTGTCGGCAAAGTAGGTGGACTGCGCCTTTTGCCAGTCGCCGAAGATCTCGCCGAAATCATAGAGCGTGATGTTCGGGAAGTCGGCGGCGTGCGCCGCGGCGATCGCCGGATCGCGCACGCGATAGAAGTTCTTCGCCTCGATCTCCTGGCCTTCCTTGCTGTAGAGGAAGTTCAAATAGGCGTTGGAGATGTCGCGCGTGTTGTGCTTGTCGACATTCTTGTCGACCACCGAGACGGGCGGCTCGGCGCGGATCGAGACGGGCGGATAGACGATCTGGAACTGATCGCCGCCGCTTTCTTTCAGCGCCAGGCGCGCCTCGTTCTCCCAGGACAGCAGAACGTCGCCGATGCCGCGCTGCGCGAAGGTCGTGGTCGAACCGCGCGCGCCCGTGTCCAGGACCGGCACATGGTGGTAGAGCGTCGTCACGAAAGCCTTCGCCTTGTCGGCGTTGCCGCCCGGCGCCTTGAGCGCATAGGCCCAAGCCGCGAGGAATGACCAGCGCGCGCCGCCAGACGTCTTCGGGTTGGGCGTGATCACCTGCACACCCGGTTTGATCAGATCGGGCCAGTCCTTGATCTTCCAGGGATTGCCCTTGCGCACCAGGAACACGATGGTCGAAGTATAAGGCGTCGCATTGTTCGGCAGCCGGGTGGCCCAATTCTTCGCAAGCAACCCCTTGGACGCGATCGCGTCGATGTCATAGGCGAGCGCGAGCGTCACCACATCGGCTTCCAGGCCGTCGATCACGGCTCGCGACTGCGCGCCGGAACCGCCGTGGGATTGGTTGATGGTCACGTTGTCGCCGCCATGGCTTTTCTTCCAATCGGCGATGAAGGCGGCATTGACCTGCTTGTACAGCTCGCGAGTCGGGTCATAACTGACATTGAGCAAAGTGATATCGGCGGCCTGCGCGGTGCCGACCGAGAGGATGGCAGCCGCGGCCAGGGCGGAAATCAGGCGTTTCATATCGGGAACTCCATTCTGCAATGGGGGAAACGGTTCAAAGCGAGATTTGGGCGCGTAACGCGATCGTCGACAGATTTTGTCCGCCGTTTACCTGGGGAAGCAGGGTGGCGAAGTTGGGCGACGGCAGGTTGGAGAACACCGTGCTCGGCGATTGCAGGCGGCTGACCTGAATGTACTGGTATTGCAGGGCGAATTTCACGAAATTGTTGGGATACCAGTTGAGCGCCGCCGTCAGAATCCGCTGATCGCCGCCGCGCACCGTATTGTAGAACGTATAGGTACGGTTTGTGCCGCTGGGCCAGGTGGTTACGACATTGGTCGTGTCGAGCGCATGGCTGTTGAGATCGAGGTCGCTGAAGCGACCCGCCAATTCGAACGCGCCCCAGCCGGAGTCCGGACCGAAGCCGAAGGGATGGGCGACCTTGGGCGCGGTGAACGAGCCCGTCGACTGGTTATAGGGCTTCTGTTCGCCGGTCAGGATCCAGCTCGCCTGCGCGTACCAGCCGCTGAACGAGTTGTTGGAAGGCTGGACGATCTGGGTGTGCGACGTTCCCGCCACCGCGAAGGTGGTGAGAGCGATCGGCGCGCGGTCGACCTCGATGTCGTAGTAGCCGGCCTGGCCGTAGAAATTGAGGAAATTGCCGGCCGCCTCGGCACCCCATTGCGAGATGTGATTGGTGGGAAGCGAGCCGGTCGTGGCGAACAGGATACCGTTCGAGTCGACGGTCAGTTCCGGCGGATCGGAGAGCGTAAAGCTGTTGAGCGCGGTCGCGCCCGGCGTGGTGGACAGCGTCGCACCGCCATGCGCGACCGCATCCGGCGGCTTGATCACATAGGTGCCGTTGATGCCGACGACCAGGTTCGTGGTCGAGTCGTGCCAGAAGCGGTCGGACAGCCGCCCGACCACCGCCTGCTGTTCGTCGAAGTTCGGCGCGGCGGTCGCGCCCGCCGCGGCCAGCGCCTTGGCGCCGTCGCCGATCTTGTTGCCGGTGTAGGACAGCGCGCCGAAGAGTTCTTCGCCGAGATAGAGGATGGACACGGCATCGCGGCCGTCACCGCCCGCGATATTGCGCTGCAGGTCCGAAGGTGCGTTGCGCTCCAGGAAGATCGTGTCGCCGGCCGAAGTGCCGTCCTCGATGCTGGCCGGTGCCGGATAGGCGCCGACGCGGAACGCGAAGGGCGCCAACCCGTCATACTGAACGTAGACGGACTGGATGTGGCCGGGCGTCTCGGTGCCGCCGCTGCCGCCGAAGTCGAAGTTCACGTTGTACGACCAGCTGCCGAACGCCTTGCCCTGAACGCCCAGATAGACGCGGCGGAAATTCGCTCCGCTCGAAAGGTCGGGACCGAACGCGGCCGGTAGCGATGCCGCGCCGGCGCTTTGCGAGTAATAGCCCCAGTCGAGCTGGGCAAGGGCGCGGATCGCCAGGCTGAAGTCGCCGTCGGCGCTGGTGAAGGTCGGCCGGCCGTTGTCGAGCTTGATCTGCACCTGACCCGAGAATTGGCGGTTGACGTCGCTATATTGGTCGCTCTGGCTGCGCTTCAGATCGCCGAGCTGCGTGTTGACGTCGTCGAGCTCCTGCTGGAGCGCCCTGAGGCGATCCTCGGTGTCGCTCGGTTGCGCGGCCGCGGCGTGCGCACCGCTGGCGAGGGCTAGGCCGGCTGTGCCGACAAGAAGCATGGCGGCGAGGCCGCGAAATCGAACAAGCATTTTTCAATCCCCAGATCATTAGGCGCGGCCCGCGCCGCATCGATGCCGTTACGATTCTCCAAAATCACTACCTAGTCAATAGAGATTATGTAGTATAACTACAGCCCGCCTTATGGACAATCGCGAGTGCCCGCATCGCCGTGCGTTTCCGACGTCAGAATAAGAGGGACGTGGATTGTCTACGCCCAGCCGGCTTTGCGCGCCGTGGCTGCCGCCTGCGCCAAGTTGCGCGACTCCAGCACCTGTGCCGTTGCCTCGCGCGCGGCGAGCAGCACCTTGCGGATGGCGCAGGTCGACTCGTCCACGCAATCCTCGCATTTGTGATAGGCGGTCACCGACACGCAGGGCGCCAGCGCCAGCGGCCCGTCGATGGTGCGGATCACGTCGGCGAAGCTGATATCCTTCGCGGGCTTGCCGATCAGATAGCCGCCGGCGCGGCCGCGCTGGCTGCGCACCATGCCGCGCCTTTTCAAGTCGAGCAGGATCTGCTCCAGGAATTTGCGCGGCACGCGCGCCTTGACCGCGATATCGGCGATCTGCAGCGGCTCGCCCTCGCCATATTCGGCCAGGACGATCAGGGCATGAAGCGCGTAGCGGGCCTTTTGGGAGAGCACGGCGGTAACTCGACGGAACCGCTGGACACTATCGAGACTATGGGACCAAACGCAACAAGGGGTTACGCGCTTTTGCCGTTGCCTCGGGGCGGCGCATCGCTAGGCTGTTGTCAACCCGCGTCGAGGTCATGCCATGCTCGTTCATCCCACGGGGAAGTTCGACAACCGTGCCCGCAAGTACGATCACATCGCGGTCCGGCCGCTCGCGGCGGCGATGGGCGCCGAGATCCAGGGCGTGACGATCGCGGGGATCACGGACGCGCAATTCGTCGAGGTGAGGGACGCGCTGTTTCGCCACAAAATGATCTATTTTCGCGACCAGCGGATGTCGCACGCGGACCAGGAATCCTTCAGCCTGCGCTTCGGCCCCTTCGCGGAAGATGCCTACACCAAGGGCGTGCCGGGCCACGTCAACGTCCAACCGCTGATCAAGGAGGCCGACAGCCGGACCGGCATGGTGTTCGGCTCGGGCTGGCACACGGATTCGCCCTTCCTCGAAAATCCACCCGCGATCAGCATGCTCTATGGCGTGGACATCCCGCCCTTCGGCGGCGACACGGTCTGGGCCAACTCCGTTCTCGCCTATGCGATGCTGAGCGAGACGATGCAGCGCATGCTCGCGCCGCTGAAGGTCCATATGTCGATGCGCTGGGTGCTTCAGTCGGCTCAGACCTATGGCGCGCTGGACGACACGGTCGTCGGCAAGCTCGCGGCCACCAGGGGCGCGGACAATCTGCCAGACGATATCGTGCGCAAAGTGGAGGGCACGCTGCACCCGCTGGTCCGCACGCACCCGGTCAGCGGCGAGAAGTCCCTGTATTGCGACGGCTCCTACGCCGTGGGCATCGACGGCCTCACCGAGCCGGAGGCTGAGGCCATCCTGAAATTCCTCGTCGGGCACATGACGCAGCCGGCCTTCACCTGCCGTTTGCGCTGGGAGCCCAAGACCTTCGCATTGTGGGACAACCGTATTTGCATACACCAGGCCTTCAACGACTATGACGGCTATCGCCGCGAGCTCTACCGCACCACCGTCGCCGGCGAGGTGCCGAAGTAAGGCTTTTCCTTTACAGCCGCAGGGTGAATCAGATTTGGATTTGCGGGCACGCTGGAGCCTTGCCCCGCATGAAGCGCTATCTCACCCGCACCTGGATCAGCCCCAAGCTCGTGCCGGGCGAGTCCAAGATCCACTACGACGGCGTCCTGGCCGCCGCCGCCGTCAAGCGCGGCGAGAAGCTGATGGAATTCGGCGGCGAGCTGATCACGCGCGCAGAAGCGGACGATGGTCCCTATCGTGTGCGCTCGATCTGGGCGGTCGGTCCCGATGCCTATCTGGCACTGCCGCAGAGCGACACCGCGCCAAGCCTGGACGAGAATCTCAACCATTCCTGCGACCCCAACGCGTGGCTGGCGGGCGACGTCACCCTGGTGGCGCGGCGCAATATCGCCGCCGGCGAGGAGATCACGCTCGACCAGGGCACCTGGAACTTCGACGAGACCGAATACACCGTCGATGCGGAGGACTGCACCTGCGGCTCATCGCTGTGCCGCACCCGCCTGACGGAGAACGATTGGCAGCTTCCCGATCTCCAAAAGCGCTACCGGGGGCACTTCCACTCCATCGTCCAGGCGCTGATCGAGGCCCGCCGCGTTTCGACGCCGCTGCGGCGCAAAAAGGCTGCCTGACGACCCGCCGTCCGCCGCTTTGTGCCGGGCCCGCCGGCATGCCAAATTCGATGTCAAATCGACAATTGGGAGGATCCCTTGAAACCCTTCTGCCTGATCGCGGCCGCCCTGGTCTTTGCTGCGTCGTCCGCGCCCGCGCTGGCATCGCATGCCCGGCCCGGTCTTTGGAACACGACCACCACGATGACGATGAGCGGCGTGCAAGGCATGAACATGCCGCCACAGACCCACTCGGCGACCTTCTGCATGACCGCCGCCGAGGCCAGCAGCGCCGCGCCGCGTCCGCCCAATCCGAGTTGCGCGGTGCAGAACATCCGCAATGACGGGCACACGGTCAGCGCCGACATGGTCTGCCACGGCCAGATGGAAGGCACGGGCCATTTCAGCACGACTTATGACAGCGACACGCATTACCGCGCCACGATGTCCATGGCGATGAACGGCATGTCGATGAACAATGCCATCGAGGGCAAGTGGCTGAAGGCCGACTGCGCCGGAGCGTCGCACTGAGGTGAAGACGGACGGCGGCGCGTACGAGTTGGCCGATCTGCTGCGTGCCGCGCGCCGTGCGGTCGTCTTCACGGGCGCGGGGATATCCACCGAGTCCGGTATTCCCGACTTCCGTTCGCCTGGCGGCATCTGGACCAAGATGATGCCCATCGACTTCGACGCGTTCGTCGCCTCGCCCGAGGCGCGGCGCGAAAGCTGGCGCCGCCGCTTCGAGATGGAGGAAACGTGGAACGCGGTGAAGCCGAACGCCGGTCATGCGGCCGTGGCCGAACTCGTGCGCCAACGCAAGGTCACCCACGTCGTCACCCAGAACATCGACAATCTGCACCAGGATTCCGGCGTGCCGGACGACCGGGTGATCGAGCTGCACGGCAACACGCGTTACGCCAAGTGCCTGAATTGCGGCGCGCGGATGGAGATCGCCGACATCCGGGCCCATTTCGGCGCGCATGGCGAGCCGCCGGTCTGCAAGTTCTGCGGCGGCGTCGTCAAGACCGCGACCATCTCCTTCGGCCAGGCCATGCCGGAGGCGCAGATGGACCTGGCGCGGCGCGCGACGCTGGCGTGCGATCTGATGCTGGTGCTGGGTTCCTCGCTCGTGGTCTATCCGGCGGCCGGATTTCCGCTGCTGGCCAAGCGGGCAGGGGCGCGCCTCGCCATCGTCAACCGCGAAGCGACCGAGCAGGATCCCTACGCCGATCTCGTCCTGCACAGCGAGATCGGGCCGACCCTGACCGCCGCGCTCGAACATTTGCGCCCGGCGTGAGCGATTTGGGGCCAAAACCGTCGGCGCTGTAAGGCCTTTTGCCGCCCGTTAACGGCTTCAAAGGACGTGGACGCTAGCGTCCTTGGGGCTAGTATGCCCCCCGGATTCGAACCGCATTTTTCAGGAGCACCCCTTGCGCCGCCTCGACGAAGAAGACGACGACGAAAAGAACGACAAGAAGGCCCCCGAGCCGCAATCGACGCCGGTGATGAACGCGCTGTTCAAATCGCGCACGGTGCTGATCTTCGGCGAAGTCGACATGAAGATGGCCGAGCGCGTCTGCGCCCAGCTGCTCGCCTATGCGGCGGAAGGCGAGGGCGACGTTCGCATCATCCTCAACTCGCCCGGCGGTCATGTCGAATCCGGCGACACGATCCACGACATGATCCGCTTCGTCGGTCCGCGGGTGAAGATCATCGGCACCGGCTGGGTCGCGTCCGCCGGCGCGCACATCTTCCTCGGCGCCAAGAAGGAAAATCGCTTCTGCCTTCCCTTCACGCGGTTTTTGCTGCACCAGCCGCTCGGCGGCGTCCGCGGCCAGGCGACCGACATCGAGATCGAGGCGGAAGAGATCATCAAGATGCGCGAGCGGCTGATCCGCGAGATCGCGCTGGAGACCGGCCAGACCTACGAGCGTGTGGTCAAGGACACCGAGCGGAATTTCTGGATGGGCGCGGAGGACGCGGTGAAATACGGCCTCGTCAGCCGCGTGGTCGCGCGCGCGAGCGAGGTTTGAGATGACGGCGCCGTGGTGGCGCGGCGCCGTCGTCTATCAGGTCTACATCCGCAGCTTCTGCGACGCCAATGGCGACGGGCAGGGCGATTTCGCCGGCCTGATTTCCAAGCTCGACTACATCCAGAAACTCGGCGTCGACGCGATCTGGTTGTCGCCGATCCATCCCTCGCCCAATCGCGACTGGGGCTATGACGTCTCCGACTATGACGGCGTGCATCCCGATTACGGCACGCTGGCCGACTTCGAGGCGCTCCTCGCCGCCGCGCATGCGCGCGGGCTCAAGATCATTCTCGACGAGGTTCTCTGCCACACCTCCGACGAGCATGCCTGGTTCCAGGCCAGCCTCGATGCCAAGAGCGACAAGCGCGACTGGTTCGTCTGGGCCGATCCCAAAGCCGACGGCACGGTGCCGAACAACTGGCTCGCGGTGTTCGGCGGACCGGCCTGGGCCTATCGGCCGGAGCGGCGCCAGTATTACCACCACAAATTCCTGCGCCAGCAGCCCAAACTCAATTGGACCAACGCGTCCGCGAAGCACGCGTCGCTGGACGTGCTGACGCTCTGGCTTCGGCGCGGCGTCGACGGCTTTCGTCTCGACGTCGCCAACGCCTATCTCCACGATGCGGCGCTGACCGACAACCCTGCTATCCCGGCGGCCGAGCGCGGTCCACTGGAATGGTCGCACGCGGCAAACATGCAGCGGCATTTGCACGACTCCAACCTGTTCGAGAACCGCGCCGAGCTCGACGTGATCCGGCGCACGGTGGACCGCTTCGACGACCGCTTCGTATTCGGCGAATTCTCGGAGGAGTTCGAGCGCTCGGGCGCCTATCTCGCACCGGACGAAGGCCTGCATGCCGGCTATACCTTCGGCCTGCTGGTCGCCAGCAAGCTCTCGCCCGGCTACATCCGCCGCTATGTCGACGACCTGGCCCGGCATCCGCGCCACTGGCCGTGCATGTCCTTCTCAAACCACGACGTGATCCGCACCGTGACCCGCTTTGGCGGAGCCAGGGACGGCGATCCGGCGCTCGCCAAGCTGCTCTTCGCGCTGCTCTGTTCGTTGCGCGGCACGACACTGATCTATCAGGGCGAGGAATTGGGCCTGCCGGAGGTCGATCTGCGCCGCGACCAGCTCGAGGACCCCGTCGGCGATCTCTATTATCCGGTGGCCAAGGGCCGCGACGGTTGCCGCACGCCGATGCCGTGGAACGCCGGCGCACCCCATCTCGGCTTCACGACCGGCACGCCATGGCTCCCGCTTGGCCCCGCGCACAAAGCCTTGGCCGTGTCGGAGCAGGAAGGAAACGCGGACTCGCCGCTCGAATTCGCCCGCCACTTCCTCGCTGGCCGGCGCGCCAGCAAGGCGTTGCGGCTTGGGACCCTGAGCTTTCTCGAAACCGACAAGCCGGTGCTCGCCTTTGTCCGCGAACAGGATGGCGAACGTGTGCTCTGCGTCTTCAACCTGAGCCGCGACGACGCGACCTTCATCCATCCGCTGGTTGCGGAGGGCAGCGTGATCGGCCTCGGCTGCGGCAATTCGGTGGACCGAGGCGAGACCCTCCACCTCGGCCCGTTAGCCGCCCGCTTCGCAACTCTTTGAAAACACTGAAGTGAAGATGAGGCGGAGGCCGCTGCCCCCGCCTCGATATCCGGACACCGGCCGTCGCGAGACGGCGGTTAGTGTTCTGCGCCGCCCGTCGCGCACAAGACGTGTGTCTTGTACTTGACGCCAACCAGATAGGTGGCGTCGCCTTTGCATCTGGACGGGCCGCGCGCGAGGCCGCTGCCGCCGATCGTGTCGCCGTCCTTGTACTTCGAACCCAAGAGCGTCCTGAACGAGACGTCCTTCATGCCGGGCTCCGCCGCCTTTACATAGGTGCATATGCCCTTCTTGGTGACCGTCCCGCAAAACGGCGTGCGCTCGCCAAGGGCCAACGCCGGCATCGTGCTTATGGACAAGCCGAGCAATGCCGCAATGCCACACGCAACCAATATTCGCTTATGCATGGTTCCCTCCGAATATCCCAGTTGAACAAGGACTTCAGTATAGTTTCATATATTCAAGTAGTCACTATTCATTTACTTAAAAATTCTGAAGTAAAAACAATTGATATCTTACCCAGGTTGGGCCGTCTTCATCGCGGACTGGACGCTTCGGGCAAGGCCGCCAGCGCCGCCTCGATCGGCAGCAGCACGCAGGTGTGCCGCCCCTTGTGATCCGCGACGCCGTCGAACACCTCGAACACGTCGAACGGTGCGTCGGGCGGCCCGCCGCCTTCCAGCATGGCGATGACCGCGCCGCGCAGCCGCTCGAGTTCGTCGCGCGTCATGCCGACCGCCTCGGCGCCCAGGATGGCGGCGGAGGCCTGGGTCAGGACGCAGGCAAACGTATGGTGCGCCAGCGCCGCGATGCGCCCATCTTCCAGTGCGACGTCCACGACCACCTTGTCGCCGCAGGCAGGGTTGTGGGCCGTGCCGGTATGGCAGGTCACGGCAAGCCGGCCCGAGGCGGTGGCGGTGGCCGCCAGCCGCAGCAATTCCTTCTTGTAGAGCGGGTCGCTCATGTCGCCGTCGCGCTTTCTTTCGCGGCACGATAGCGCCGCAATGCGTCAGGCGTGTCGATGTCGACCAGCGGCGCGTCGTCTCCCGCCTCGACCTCGCAGACCAGTTCGCCGTATTGCTCCATCAGTTGACGTGCGCCAACATCGCCCTCGATCGCCAGCATTTCCGGGAAAAACCGCCGCGCCCACAGCACCGGATTGCCGCGCTGTCCGCCATGCGTCGCAACGCAGATCGCGCGCTCCTCGCCGGGGTCGAAGGCCGCGATCAGCTTGTCGATCAGGCCGGCGCCCACGCCCGGCATATCGCCCAGGAGGACAAGCGCCCCATCGCAGTTGGCGGGCAAGGCGTTGAGGCCGCACTTTAGCGACGCGCTCAAACCTTTTGAAAAATCGGGATTGTCGACGAATACCGGTGCCGGTGACACGAGCGCCTTGCGCACCGCAGCGCCCTCGTTTCCCGTCACCACGATGACGGGTGCCGCGGCACTGTGCATCGCCGCCTCAACGACATGGCGGATCAAGGGCTTGCCGCCCACTTCTGCCACGAGCTTGTTGCTTCCCATGCGTGATGCTCTTCCGGCGGCGAGCACGATCGCGGCGACCCTAGGCAGGCGCGCCGGTTCAGCCGGCGGCTCGTCGCGCGGCTGCGGCCGCGACGGGATTTCGGTCAGGAGACCGCCCACACCCATCGCGGCCAGCGCATTGCGGTCGACCGGGAGCCCGGCCAGCACCCGCCACAGCACGAAGTCGAAGCCGTTGAGCTTGGGCGACCGGGCGCAACTCGGCAGGCCGATGACGGTCCTCGTCCCGAGGCGGCCGAGCAGCAGCAGATTGCCGGGATCGACCGGCATCCCGAAATGGACGATCTCGCCCCCGGCGGCGGCGATTGCCGCCGGGATGACGTCGCGGCGATCGGTGATGGCGCTGGCGCCGAAAACAAGGATCGGATCGGCGCCGCCGGCGGCCGCTTCGCCAAGGGCCTTGGCCAAGGCGGCGGTCTGATGCGGGACGCGAAGCTCGGCGACAAGACTCGAACCCAGCGCCGTCAACCTCTGTTCGATGGCCAGCCGGTTCTTGTCGAGCAATGACGGCCTGGTATCGGGCAGGAATGTTGAGATCAGCGAAGCGCCATGCGGCGCGAATGCCGTTACCGTCACCGCCGGCGCGTGGTGGCGCAGCGCCCGCTCGGCCGCTTCGACCGCGGGCGCGGGTGCCGCGAATGGAATGATCTTGATCGTCGCGATCATCTGGCCCTTCGCGACCTTCGCGAAGGGCGGTAGCGTCGCGACGGTGATCGCCTCGTGAATGCGATTGGCCGCTTCGATCGCCGGGGCTTCGATCCGCGCCAACCCATCGGCCTCGGCGTAGAGATTGACGCGGCCGGTGAACGCCGCCCCGATGCGCATGCCTGCGCCGCTCGCCGCCCCCGCGATGCGCGCCGCCGCCTCATCTTCTGCGACGTCTCCGTCTTCCAGTCTTGCGACCACGACCGAGGCAATGCCCGAGGCGGCGAGCGCGGCGATGTCGCGGTCCGACAGGACGCGCCCCTTCTTGAAGCGTGCCGCGCCCAGGCGCACGCCATGCGCCAGGATCGCGCCCAACGCATCCGCCGTGGAAACCGTGCCGAAGATCATGCGCGAATTCTAAAGCGCTTTTGCGCCGCACACACCTGTCACGTGACGCCGGGGTCTAGGCGGGTTGATGGGCCGGCATCGGTTCCCGCGGCAGGCTCAGCCGGGCGCGCAGGCCGCCGCCCTCGCGATTCTCCAGCGAGACGCCGCCGCCGTGCCCCTCGGCGATCGCCTTGACCAGCGTCAGCCCCAGTCCCGTGCCGCCCGTTTCGTTGTTGCGTGACCCCTCCAACCGGACGAAAGGCTCGAACACCCGCGTTTTATCGCCTTCGGGAATGCCCGGTCCCTCGTCGTCGACGAGGATTTCAAAAGCCGCGGGCGTCTCGTTGATCTGCACGTCGGCGCGGCGGCCATAGGTGACCGCATTCTCGACCAGGTTGCGCACCGCGCGCCGGATCTCGTCCGGCCGGCAGGACAACGGAGCCGGGTTGTGTCCTTGCCAGCTCACCGGCTCGCCGAGATCGTCGAGATCCGCGCAAACGCTTTCGACCAAGGCCGACAGATCGACATTGCGCTTGGATTCGCCGCCGGCACCGCGCGCCGCGGACAGCACCGATTCGGTGAGGGCTTGAAGCTCCGCCAAATTGGCCGCCAGCCGATCGCGCAGTTCCTCGTCGGCGACGAATTCCAGATTGATCCGCATGGCGGTGATCGGCGTGCGCAGATCGTGGCCCACCGCCGAAAGAAGCTGGCGCTGGCTTTCCAGTGTGCGCGATACCCGATCGGTCATGGCGTTGAACGCGATGGCGGCGTTGCGAACGTCGTCGGGACCTTCTTCGGGCACGCGCGGTGCCTTGCCGCCGCCCGCCGCCACCGACGCGGCCGAGGCCAGCGCGGTCAACGGATAGGCCACGCGGCTTGAGATATAGGCGGCCGCGGCGGAGGCGACGACGATCGCCACGCACGCCGCGACGATGATCTCCGTCGGCCAGGGCGGCGGCGGCTGGCGATAGAAGGTCGCGACCAGCTGCGTTCCGCGCACCACCGGCACCGTGAACTGAATCGCCTGGCCCGGCGGGCGATGCGGCCGCGCGCGGCCATCCTCGGGCGGCGCGCCGATGACGTATTTGACCGACACGGGTAGATTTGCCTTGTCGTCCGGCAACAGGCCGCGCAGCCGCTGTGCGAGTTTGTTCTCCTCGTCGCTCATCGGCAGCGGCACCGCTTTGCCGTGCACCAGCACGAAATTCCAGAAGCCCGAACTCAACGCCGACGCCGCGCTTTGGCGTGCCTTGGCGGGAATGGCGGCCAGCAGAGTCGACGTCGAGGCGCTGCGGTCGATCAGCCTTTCGGTCAGATCGCTTTCGCTCTGTTGCGCCTTGCCGAACTGAAACCACGCGGCGACGCCGAGATTGGAAATCAGCACGGCCGCCGCCGTCACCAGGATGAGCTGAGCGCCCAGCGTGCGCGGCCACAATCTCACGACGAAAATCCGCTCATTGAACCTGCGGGTCCATCGCAAATATATAGCCCCCGCCCCACACGGTTTTAATATAGCGCGGATTCTTGGGGTCGGGTTCGATCTTCTTGCGCAGCCGGCTGACATGGTTGTCGATCGAGCGGTCGAACAGATCGGCATCGCGGCCCTTGGTGAGATCGAGCAGCTGATTGCGCGTCAGGGCGATCTTGGGCCGCTCCAACAGCGCGGTGAGCAGACGGAATTCGCCGCTCGACAAGGGCAGGGCGACGCCGTCCGCCCCGATCAGCTCGCGCTGTCCCGTATCCAGCATCCAGTCGCCGAAGCGGATCCGCTCGGCCACCGGAGGCTTCTGGCGGGGCGGCAGAGCCTGGGTGCGGCGAAGCACGGCGGCGACGCGCGCGATCAGCTCGCGGGGCGAGAAGGGCTTGGGGATGTAGTCGTCGGCGCCCATTTCGAGCCCGATGATGCGGTCGACCTCCTCGCCGCGCGCGGTGAGCAGAATGACCGGGATCTGCGACGTCTCGCGGATGGAACGGCAGAGCGACAGCCCATCCTCGCCCGGCATCATGATGTCGAGCACGACCAGATCGATGGCCGAACCCTTCATCACCCGGCGCGCCGCGATGGCGTCCGCGGCCGTGGTGGCGCGATAGCCCTGATCGCGCAGATAGCGCGCCAAGGGCTCGCGGATGTCGCGCGCGTCCTCGACCACTAGGACGTGCGGCTTTGTCTCCTCTTTGATCATGGGTGGAATGTGAGCTTTCGCGGTTCGGCCTGCAAACCCGGGCTTGCCAAAGTTTGCAGGCGTCACCCGGCCGCCATACTTTGCGACGATCACGTTTTGTTCCGGTACAGTTCCGCGATAGCCGTCCGCGTAGCTTGCGGCCCCGAGATCTGGAGATATGCCTATGAACCGGAACACCAAGATTGCCCTTCTGCTCGGCGCGGCGGTCGTCATCGGCGGCTCGACGCTGGCATTCGCGCATATGGATGGTCCGCCGCCGCCCGACGGTCCGATGCAGGGTCTGCTGCACCGGGGGCGGCTCGCCGACCGCCTGCTGGCGGAGTACGACACCAACAAGGACGGCAAGATCACCAAGGCCGAGTACAACAGCGTCCTCGGAACGCGCTTCGCCCAGGCCACCCATGGCGGCAAGTTCATGGGCGAGGATCAATTCGTCGCCATCCATCAGGGCGAATTCCAGCAGCACGCCGCCGAGATGTTCCATCGCATCGACTGGAACGGCGACGGCCGGCTCACGCTGGAGGAGTTCGAGGCACCGCAACGCGCCCATTTCCAGATGATGGACCACGACGGCACCGGCACGGTGTCGTGCAATCCCGTCATGCATGCCGATTTTCGGCCGCCTCCGCCCGATAACCAGCCCTCCGGCGACCAGGATCGCGGCGGCTGGCATGGCCATCGCGATCATGGGGGCGCCGGCGGTTGGGGACATCGCGGCTTCGGCGGACATGGCTTTGGCGGACGCGGCGGCTTCGGCCGCGCGGCGTTCTGCGGCGATGCCGACATGAGCCGCGACGGCAAGGTCACCCGCGCCGAATTCGACACCATCATGAACAAGCATTTCGCCGGCGCCACCGGCGGCGCACCGTTCATGACATTGCCGCAGTTCACCGCGGACCTTGGCGTGCATTATCGCGAGATGAACGACAAGATGTTCAAGCGCCTCGACAAGGACGGCGACGGCAAGCTGTCCATGGCGGAATTCTCCGCTCCGCCGCTCAAATTGTTTGCGCGGCTCGATCGCAACAATGACGGCGTGATCACTGCCGACGAGATGAAACCGCATTTCCACGGCGGCGGAGGCTGGGGACGAGGACACGGCGACTGGCAGCGCGGCCACGGCGGCGGCCAGAACAGCGACCGTAACGACGATCGCGACAACTAACTAACTCACTTCGTCATGGCCGGCCTCGTGCCGGCCATGACGTTTTTTTGAAATCACTACGATTGTGTCCTATCCCGCTTCCCACCTCTCAGCACCAGCGTCATCTCGGCCAGGATCGACACCGCGATCTCGGCCGGGCTGCGCGCGCCGATGTCCAGACCGACCGGGCCATGGATGCGCGCGAGGGCTGTGTCGTCGAAGCCGGCCGCCTTCATTCGCGCGGTCCGCGCGGCCTGCGTCTTCTTCGAGCCCAGCGTGCCGATGTAGAAACAGTCGGATTTCAGCGCCGCGATCAGTCCCGGATCGTCGATCTTGGGATCGTGGCTCAGGAACACGATGGCGCTGCGCGGCCCCAGCGGCGTCTTGACCAGCGCTTCGTCCGGCCAATCGTGCGACAGCGCGGCGTCGGGAAAGCGTGCCGGCGTCGCAAACGCGGTGCGCGGATCGATGATGCGCACGCCATAGCCGGTCTCGCGCGCCATCGCGACCAGCGGCTGCGCGATGTGCACCGCACCTATGATCACAAGATCGAGCGGCGGATTGTAGACCGAGAGGAACCAGCTGCGTCCGTCGATCTGCGCCGGCCCGCTGGTATCGGCGCGCGCCGCGCCGGAAGCGGCTTGGCCGAGCGCCGACACATCGGTCGCCGGATCGATCAGCACATCATCGCCGGTCTCCAGATCGGTCGCGCGCACGATGGCGTGCCCCGCTCGGCGGGAAGCGCTGATGGCTTGGAGGGTTTCGCGCTTCATGAATCCTCATGCTTCGACAGGCTCAGCATGAGGACTATAGCAAAACCCTCGTCCTGAGCTTGTCGAAGGACGGGGATGCTAGGCCACCGGTTCGACGAAGATCTCGATGCGCCCGCCGCAGGCCAGTCCCACCGACCATGCGGTCTCGTCGCTGACGCCGAATTCGAGGTTGCGCACCTTGCCGTCCTTGAGCGAGGCAAGCGCCTCTTCGACCACGGCACCCTCGATGCAGCCGCCCGACACCGAGCCGACGAAGGCCCCGTCGTCGCGGATCGCGATCTGGCTGCCGGCCTGGCGCGGCGCCGAACCCCAGGTCTTGACCACGGTGCCGAGCGCCACTTTGCGGCCCTCGCCCAGCCAGCGTTCCGCCGCCGTCAATACGTCTTGATCGCCCACGCCGCTCATGCGGCGTCCGCCACCGCGCGCTTGGTCATCACCGTCACCAGATTGGCGCGGTATTCGGCCGAACCGTGGATGTCGGAGTTGAGGTTGCTCGCATCGACCGCGATCTTGGCCACCGCGTCGGGCGTGAAGGTCTTGGCCAGCGCCGCCTCCATCGCCGGAACGCGGAACACGCAAGGCGCCGCGCCGGTGATCGCGACGCGGATGCCGCCGTCCTTCAGCTTGGCGACGAAGGCGCCGGTCATCGCATAGCGCGATGCCGGATTGGCGAATTTCTTGTAGGCGGCCTTCGCCGGCACGGGAAAGGAGATCTCCGTGATGATCTCGCCGTCTTCGAGCGCGGTGGTGAACATGCCCTGGAAGAAATCGTCCGCCGCGATGGCGCGCCGGCTCGTCTTGATCGTGGCGCCCAGGCCGAGCACGGCCGCCGGATAATCCGCCGCCGGATCGTTGTTCGCCACCGAGCCGCCGACCGTGCCCTTGTGGCGCACCGCCGGATCGCCGATCACGGACGCCAGATGCGCCAGCGCCGGTATCGCCTTGGCGACCTCCTTCGAACTCGCCACCTCGTAATGCGTCGTCGCCGCGCCGATCACGACGGCATCGCCGGTGACGCGGATATAGTTCAATTCCTTGATGCCCGAGATGTCGATGAGATCGGACGGTTGGGCCAGCCGCATTTTCATCGCCGCGATCAGCGTCTGCCCGCCGGCCAGAAGCTTCGCCTCCGGCGACGTCTTCAGCAGCGCCTCGGCATCGGCGACGGATTTCGCGCGCTTGTAGTTGAAGGGATAGGTGATCATGCCGCCTTCTCCCCCGCCGTCATGCGCTTGGACGCGTCTTCGATCGCCGAGACGATGTTCACATAGCCGGTGCAGCGGCAGATATTGCCTTCGAGCTCGTGACGGATCGTCTCGCGATCCATCGCGCCGTTGCGCCGGATCATGTCGACCGCGGTCATGATCATGCCCGGCGTGCAGAAGCCGCATTGCAGTCCGTGATTGTCGCGGAACGCCTCCTGCACCGGATGCAGCTTGCCGTCCTTGGCGAGGCCCTCGATGGTGGCAACCTGCGATCCTTCCGCCTGCACCGCGAACATGGTGCAGGATTTCACCGCCTTGCCGTCGACATGCACCACGCAGGCGCCGCACTGGCTGGTATCGCAGCCGATATGGGTGCCGGTCAGCCTCAGCTGCTCGCGCAGAAAATAGACGAGCAGGGTCCGGTCTTCGGTCTCGGCCGAGACCTGCTTTCCGTTCACCGTCATGGAGACAACGGCCATGGCAATACCTCGGTTGGTGGCGAATAGGGGGAGTCTTCCGCGCCGGGGGCGGCGGCGTCAAGCGCTGCTATACTGCCCCCAAGACAGGAGCGACATATGCCATTCGTCACGGTTCACATCGCCGCCGGCCGGCCTCTCGAAAAGCGCCGCCGGCTCGCGGCCGCCATCACCGACGCGGTGACCGAGATTCTCGAGCTGGATCGCGGCGCCACCCAGGTCTTGATCCAGGAACACGATCGCGACAATTGGGCGATCGGCGGCGAATTGCTGAGCGAGCGGCGCCCGGCGCCGGCCGACGGCTTGCCCGACCTCGATTCGCTGTTCAAGAAGCCGGCGGAGAAGCCGCCGCTCAAGTCAGCAGTGCGAAAATCAGCAGCAAAAGCGCGATCCCGCCGATAAGGCCTCCCACCCAGATCACAGGCGGTAGGCCGGTGCGGGCGGTATCGGCAGGCGCCGCCGCGGCAATCGCCTGGGTCGCTTCGACCTCGGGATCGGGCGTCAGCACCGGTGCGGTGTCGAGCGCGGCCGCGAACCGCTTGAAGAAATCGTCGGCGATCTGCTTGGCCGCACCGTCGATCAGCCTTTGGCCGATCTGCGCCAGCTTGCCGCCCACCGCCGCCTTGGCGGTATAGATCAGCACCGTGCCCTCGCCGTCGGGCTCCAGCACGACCTGTGCGTCCCCCTTCGCGAAGCCGGCAACGCCGCCTTGGCCTTCGCCGCTCAGCTTGCAACTGTGCGGCGGATCGAGGTCGGAAAGATGCACCTTGCCTTTGAACGTCGCGCTCACCGGACCGATCTTCAGCCGCGCGGTGGCGACGAATTCGTTCGGGCTGGTCTTGTCGAGCTGTTCGCAGCCCGGGATGCAAGCCTTGAGGATCGCCGGATCGTTGATCCCCTCCCATACCCTTTGCGGCGACGCGGTAATTTTGTAACGGCCGGTGAAGTCCATCCTCGTCTCATCCTTGCGTCAACGTCATGGCAGGCGCCCCGCCATCCCTCAAATGGGGGGGTAGGCGGGCGTTGCGCCGGCATGAGAACTTCAACCCGGGCGCGTGTTGCCCGCGTAACAGCATCAGGCATGGGGCATATCATGGTAATGGCGGCGACGGTTACCCCGGAAGGGCCAAGCCTGGAAGTCATGGGGCTCGTCAAATGGTTCGACCTCAACAAGGGTTACGGCTTCATTCGGCCCTCGGGCGGCGTTGAGGGCGACATCCTGCTGCACCAGACCTGCGTGCGGCAGTCCGGCTTCAAAGCGGCCTATGAGGGTGCTCGGGTGGTCTGCGAGGCGGTTCAGGGCCCGCGGGGGTTGCAGGCCCGCCGGCTCATTTCGCTCGACAATTCGACCGCCCAGCCGGTGCCGCCGACCAGCCCGCGGCCCGCGCGCCATGTCGCCGAGCCGGACGGCGAGGCTTTCGAAGCCACGGTGAAGTGGTTCAATCGCGGCAAGGGCTACGGCTTCGTATCGCGCGGCCCCAACACGCCGGACGTCTTCGTGCATATGGAGACCCTGCGCCGCTCGGGCATCCGCGAGCTGCGCCAGGGCCAGCGGGTCCAGGTGCGCACCGGCGCCGGACCCAAGGGCGAGCTTGCAGCCGAGGTCACTCTCATCGATCCTTGAGCGCGTAGCTCAAGCCCGGTTGCCCGATGTCCGATGTGACGGCGCGATGGCGCGCGTTTCGAACCGAAGCGCCGCATTGGATAGCGCTCCTGGCGCAGGTGCCGGCACAGCACGTCGTTCGCCACGACACCGCCCATCCGGCGTTTCATGGCTGCATCGACTGGCATTCGGCCTGCCACGCCACCTGGGCGCTGCTCGCCTATCGCGGTCTCTCCGGCGATGACCGCTACGAGGCGATCGTCGACGACATCCTGCTGCCGGCGAAGATCGCCGCCGAAGCCTCCGATCTCGCGGCGCGGCCGCAATTCGAGATGCCCTATGGCCGCGCCTGGTTCCTGCGGCTGGCCATGGAAGACCGGCTGGTGACGGGCTCCACGCGGCTCACCTTCGCGGCGCGCGATGTCGCCGCTTCTCTGACCGCCATCTATCGCGGCCGCCTCGCCGATCCCTTCGCGCGCGAATACGCCAACCCCTGCTGGGCGCTGATCAATCTGCTCGACTACGCCGCCGTCGAGGGCAGGGCGGACATATCCGACATCGTGCGGGATGTGGCGGCCGGTCTGGCGCCGTTCCTGGAGCGGCTTCCGACCGAGAGCGAAGAGGAAAGCTGGCCCGATTTCATGGCGGTGACGCCGATGTTCTGCGAGCTCCTGATTCGGGCCGGTGCGGCGGAACCCGCGCAGGTCATGGCGCGGGCCGGCGCACGCCTGAAGGCGCTGTCGCCCATCCGTCAGCCGCGCAAGCCGCATCACTATGCCCTCAATTTCAGCCGCGGCTGGGCGCTCCTGGCGCTGGCGGCGGCGGCAGCGGACGAAGATCTGCTCAGCGTCGCGCTCGATCACATCGAGACCAATCTATCGCGGCCCAGCTGGTGGCGCGGCGACTACCGCTCGGTGGCCCATTGGGTGCCGCAATTCGGCCTCTTTGCGCTTCAGCGCGCGATGCGGCAGACTTTCCCCGAATAGAGCTCGGAGGAGCTATGTTCCGCGTGGCGATGGGCGGCCTGATCGCGCCCCTGATGCTGGCATCTTGCGCGATGTTGCAGCCGCGCGACGCGGCCTTGCCGATTGAAGCCATTCGCATCGATACGGCCAGCGGGCCCAAGGACTTCATCGTCGAGATCGCGGCCGACGGGGAATCTCAGGCGCGGGGCCTGATGTATCGTCGCGCGCTGCCGCCCAATTCCGGCATGTTGTTCGAGTTTCACCGCGACGCGCGCGTGGCGTTCTGGATGAAGAACACGCCTCTGCCGCTCGACATGGTGTTCATCCGCTCCGACGGCACGGTATCCTCGGTCGAGCCCAACACCGTGCCCTATTCGCGCCAGACGATTCCGTCGGCGGAACCCGTCCGCGCCGTGCTCGAGATCAACGGGGGCCGCGCGCACGACCTCGGAATCAAGCCCGGCGACAAGGTCCGCGCCGACATTTTCCAAGCCGTCGAGTGAGGCCGGGACCGGCGCTTGCCGGGGCATGGCGCATCGGCTATCTGACCTGCGTCCGGACCGGGGCGTAGCGCAGTCTGGTAGCGCATCTGCTTTGGGAGCAGAGGGTCGCGTGTTCAAATCACGCCGCCCCGACCATCCGACGCGGCGGAGCCGCGGTGGATGGTCGTCCTCCGAAGCTTTAGCGAAGGAGGACTGCGCCGGTGTCCCGCCGCTCTGGATGGCAGGCCAGCCGGCAGGACGATGAGGAGTTGAGGGAACGTCATGCGCGCGCGCATCTATCAGCCGGCACGGAACGCCATGCAGTCGGGCAAGGCCCGCACCAAATTGTGGCTGTTGGAATACGAGCCCGAATCGCCGCGCGCGCCCGACCCGCTGATGGGATGGACCAGCTCGTCCGACATGCGCCAGCAGGTGGTGCTGGAGTTCGACAGCAGCGAGGAGGCCGTCTCTTACGCGGAAGGCAACGGCATTCCCTATCAGGTGTTCGAGCCGCACAGACCGGCGCCCAAGGCGAAGTCCTACTCCGACAATTTCCGCGTCGACCGCAAGATCCCCTGGACGCATTAGCCGGTCCCGCCGGTCGAGCGCCAGGCCTCAGAATCTGCTAGACCTCGTGCCGATAGCCGTTGCCAGTTCCCAGTCCGGACCCGTAGCTCAACCGGATAGAGCAGCCGCCTTCTAAGCGGCAGGTTGCGTGTTCGAGTCACGCCGGGTTCGCCATTCCAGCCGCGCGCCGGCCGACATTGATCCTCGAGCACCGCCCCGACTAGGGTTTGCCCGCTTTGAAGCACCCGGATGGCGGCATGAGATTGGTGGCGACGGCGCTGGGCGTTTTCCTGCTCGGCGCCAGCGCGGCGATGGCCGCCGGCGAATTCACGCTCTCGCCGCGCGATTGCGATGCGCCGAGCGAATCCTCGCCGGTTTGCCTGGCGCCGGAACCCTGGAGCGAGGCCGAGGCCGCCGGCACGCTCGGCACCGGAACCCTGGCCGCCATCGTCCGCGGCGATACGCTCACCGTGCTCGCGCGCCGTGCCCGTGGGCCGGTGTCGATCTGTTGCACCATCGCTGCGCCGCTCACCCGGATCGGCGACAGCGAATATTGGGCGGTGTCGTTGAAGATCTACGGCATGCGCCGTGCCGCGCTCGACTTCCAGGCCGAGCCGGAAGGATCGGACGCGCTCAGCTTCATCGGACCCGATGTCGCAAATGTGCCGACGGCGCCGCGGCTTCTGGGCTCGCTCGTCGAGGACACGATCGACAGCACCGCGATGGACAGCAGGCGGCATCTCACCGTCTATCTGCCGCCGGGCCACGACAGCGCGCAAAGCTATCCGGTGGTCTACCTGGCCGACGGCGCGACGGTGCGGGCCTTCGCGCCCGCCATCGAGGCGCTGATCGTCACGGGACGCGCGCGGCCGATGATCGTGGTCGGGCTTTGGCCGGCGCAAAACGATCCCAGGGCCCGCGGGCGCGAATACCTCGTCGGCAATTCCGCATCCGACTATTCGCATCACAGCGCTTTCGTCTTCGACGAAGTGATGCCGTTCGTCGAGCGCCGCTATGGCGCGTCCGCACGCCCCCAGGACCGTGTGGTGGCGGGTTTTTCCGACGGCGCCGCCTGGGCGCTGTCGTTCGGCCTGCGGCACACAAGGGATATCGGAACCATTTGCGCCTTCTCGCTCGGCTGGCCGGCGGCGGCGGAGGGCGTCGACGACGACGACCGGCCCCGCCTCTATTTGGCCGGCGGCTTTCTGGAGCCCGGCTTTCATCGCGTCACCGCCGAGGCCGCGCGCCGCGCGCGTTCCTCCCGTGCGCCGCTCCTGTTCGAGGAGTTCGCTTCGGGTCATGCCCTGATCGCCTGGCAGGCCATGCTGCTGGACGCATTGGCCTGGACCTTTCCGCGCCGCCCGTGAGGCGCGGTCCGTCAAGAATTCCGTGCCGACACGGATACAAGATCGATCTGCATCGTTGCCAATGGGATAGGTGTAGGCGGTGGAGATGACGGTGCCAGGCGAAGTCGGTAGATGGCGCAGACGGCTCGCGATTTCGGCTTTGACCGCCGTGCTGCTGCCTGCCGCTTTCGGGGGGCTGCTGGCCGGCGCCAACGCGATCGCCGATCGCGGCGACGATACGACGTGGCTTGTCCACGACACTGCCCGTCCGCCGCCGCCGCCCCAACATCCACACCATAGCTTGTCGACACTCGGGCGCGCCCGCGCGGTCGCCTGGATCAGCGCGGGTCATACCGGCCGCTGATCCCAGCCTGCTTGCCTCGACCTTCGGTACGCTCTTAGGCAACGCCGCGGCTGACCGCGCGCGCCCGCCAGGATGTCAAGGTTGACGCCGCCGTCACGAGGTCTAAAACGCCGCCCGTCTCAAGCGGACAAGTCCATGAAAATCGTCGGCGGGAAATGGTCAAACTGGTCGGGCGGCGTCGTCTGCAAGCCGGCGCAGATCGCGGCGCCCAAGAACGAGGTCGAGCTTGCCGCTGCGGTGCGCAAGGGCAGGGCGCCGGTCCGCGTACCCGGCACCGGGCATTCCTTCACGCCGCTGAACGCGACGGACGGTACGCTCGTCGATCTTGCCGCCTTCACCGGCCTGCAGGGCTTCGACCCGCACACCCAGGTCGCGACATTGGGCGCGGCGACCCGTTTGTGGGAGATCGGCCCGCTGCTCCATCCTCTCGGCTGCGGGCTGAAGAACATGGGCGACATCGACCGGCAGACGATCGCGGGCGTCGTCGGCACGGGCACGCACGGCACCGGCGTGACGCTCGGCAGCTTGTCGTCCGAAGTTGCCGGCTTCCGCCTGCTGCTTGCCAGCGGCGAGATCATCCATTGCTCGGCGGACGAGAACGCGGAAATTTTCGCGGCCGGCCGCACGTCGATGGGCACGCTCGGTGTGATGATCGAGGTCTCGATGAAGGTGCGCGACGCCTATAAGCTGTCGGAGAAGAACTTCCTCCTTCCGATCGACGAGCTGTGGGAAAAGCTCGACTCGCTCGTCGCCTCCAACCGCCACTTTGAGTTCTTCTGGTTTCCCTATTCCGACGTCGCGGTGTGCAAGACGTTGAACGAGAGCGGCGCCGACGCGCCCGAGCCGCGCTCGGCGGAATATGCCCGCGCCCGGGGCGAACGCATTTCCCCCGACACGCGCGTGTTCGAGACGATCAACGAAGTCCTGCCCTATGCGCCGTTCCTGTTGCGCCCCGCGCACCGGCTGTTCTCCAGCGGCATGAGCGCCAGCAATCGTGTGCGCTGGAGCCACGAGATTTTCCCTAGTCCGCGGACCACCCGTTTCAATGAGATGGAATACGCGGTGCCCTACGAAAAGGGACCGGAGACGATTCGCAAGATCGTCGCCGAAATCCGCCGCCGGCGGATCAACACCGGCTTTCCCATTGAATACCGCACCGTGGCGGCGGACGATGTCTGGCTCAGCCCATTCTACCAGCGCAAAAGCGCCACAATCGCCGTGCACCAATATCACCGGGTCAACACGGCCCGGCTGTTCGACATGTGCGAAAGCATCTTCCGCGGCGCCGAAGGCCGGCCGCACTGGGGCAAGCGCCACACCCGCACGCGCGAGGAATTCGTCGATTTATATCCGAAGTTCGAGGACTTCCGGGCGCTACGCCAAAAGCTGGACCCAGGCATGACGTTCTTGAATGCGCATTTGAAAGGTATATTTGAATCTTGAAGGCTTCCAGGGAGGAGCCAAAATGCGCAGAGCAGCCACTTATGTCGTGTCGGGATTTCTGGGCGCGGTCGGGCTCGCCGCCGCGGCGGTGGGCGATGCCGGCGACATGCTTGTCGCGGCAGCGGTTGGCGCGGGGTTGGGCGTGATCGTGGCACTCGTCTTCCACGCCTATCCTGACGATATCGCACCGCCGGCGGACCGGCGCCACGAGAACACCCAGCGCCGAAAGACACAGAAGACCTGACCGGCGGGCGTGCTAAGCTGCGCCGACGATTGGGGACTTGGCTCATGCCCGGAATTGCACGATTCGCTGCGGCCATTGCTTTGCTTTTGGTCTGGGGCGCTTTGCCGGCCCTGGCGCAGAGCAGTCCGCAATATCGAGTCTACTTCGATTTCCAGATCAAGAATCTGACCAGCACGGCCGACGATGTCGCCGCGCAGGCCGTTCGCGACGCGCTCGCCCAGAACGCGACCCAGATCGAGCTCGTCGGCCACGCCGACACGGCGGAGAAGAAAGCAACAGCGCTGTCATTGGCCCGGGCGAAGGCCGTCAAGGCGTCCCTGCTGCGCCATCATCTGCCCAAAGGTGTGAAGGTGAGCGTCGCGGGCGTGGGAACCGCCGATCCCTTCGTCTCCACCGGACCCGGTGCGCGCGAACCGTTGAACCGCTTCGTCGCGGTCGCGATTCACTGATCGGCGATCCTGGCGCGGCGGAAGAAGCAACTCGGCGCGCCGGTGTGGCAGGCGGGGCCGATCTGGTCGACCTTCATCAGCAGCACGTCGCCGTCGCAGTCGATCCAGGCCTCGATCAGCCGCTGGCGATGACCGGATTCCTCGCCCTTGATCCAGACCTTGTTGCGCGCACGCGACCAGTAGGTGACCTCGCCCGTGTCGAGCGTGCGCTCCAGCGTCTGCCTGTTCATCCAGGCGAACATCACCACCTCGCCGGTCGCCGCGCGCTGCGCGATGACGGGCACCAGGCCGTCGGCGTTGAACGCGACCTGCGCGACGAATTCGGCCCGGCTCAATGTATCGGTCATGCGGCCTTATTGAGCCGTCCGAACCCTTCCGTCAAATCGGTGATCAGGTCTGCCGGATCTTCCAGACCCGCATGGATGCGGATCAACGGCCCTTCCGCCTTGAATGGCGCGGCGGTGCGATGCAGGTGCGACGGCACGATCAGGCTTTCATAGCCGCCCCAGGAAAACCCGATGCCGAAATGCTTGAGCCCGTCGATCAGCGCGTCGACGGCGCGCTTGCGCACCGATTTGAGGACCACGCCGAACAGCCCGCAGCCGCCCGTGAAGTCTCGCGTCCACAGTGCATGGCCGGGATCGCCCTGCAGGGGCGGATAGAGGACGCGGGAAACCTCCGGTCGGTCCTGAAGCCAGCGCGCCAGCGCGGTCGCGGTCGCCTGATGACGCTGCAATCGCACCGACAGCGTCCGCAGTCCGCGCAGCGCCAGGAAGCAATCGTCGCCGCTGACATAGAGGCCGGCTGTGTTGTGATAGGCGGTGAGCCGCTCGGCATAGCTTTCGTTCGCCGCGATATAGCCCATCATCACATCGGCATGACCGCCGATATATTTCGTCACCGCCTGGATCGACAGATCGACGCCATGCGCCAGTGCGTTGAAATAAAGCGGCGTCGCCCAAGTATTGTCGAGCAGCACCGCGGCGCCATGCGCATGCGCGGCCGTGGCGATCGCCGGCACGTCTTGGACTTCGAAGGTGAGCGAGCCGGGGCTTTCGCAAAACACCGCCCGCGTGTTCGGCTTGAAGAGCGCGGCGACACCGGCGCCGATCAACGGGTCGTAGTAGGTCGTCTCGATCCCGAAGCGCTTCAGGACATTGTCGCAGAAGCTGCGCGTCGGGCCGTAGCAGCTGTCGACCATCAGCAAGTGATCGCCGGCGCTGAGCACGGCCGTCAAGGCGCTGGTCGCCGCGCTCAACCCCGACGGCACCAAAGCGACACGCGAGGCGCCTTCCAGCGCGCCGATCGCATCCTCGAAGCTGCGCACCGTCGGATTGCCGCGCCGCCCATAGCCGAACGCCATGGCGCGCGCGTCCAGCGCCGCCACGTCGGGGTAGAGGATGGTCGAGGCGCGATAGACCGGCGTGTTGACCGCGCCGAAATGCGCCGCGCTCTCGCGCCCGGCGCTGGTGAGGATGGTGTCTTTCTTCTCGGTCACGGGGCTGGGTGGATCTCCGCGCCTTGCGGCTCGGGCAGCGTCTTGGGTTTGCCGCTACCGCCGCCATCCAGCGTGGCGCGCAGCGGCCGGTCGAACATCCAAGTCACGAGGCTGGCCCCGGCCGCGATCGCCGCGCACAACAGAAAGAAGCTCGGCTTGCTCATCGTCGTGAAGTAGATGCCGATATAGCCCTCCAGCAGATTTCCGGTGAAGCTGGTGATGAACCAAAGGCCCATCATCGCCGACAGGATCTGTGCGGGCGCGACGCGCGCGACCAGCGCCAGCCCGATCGGCGAGAGATAGAGCTCGCCGAAGGTTAGGATGGCGAAGAACGCGAACAGCCACAACCAGCTCACATGCGCGTCGGGACCGTTCAGCCAAACGGCTAGCGCCATGACGACATAAGACAGCGCCAGCATTGCGTCGCCAAGTGCCATCTTCGTAACGGTCGAAGGCTCCTTGCCGCGCTTGGCTTGCCAGCCCCACAACGCTACGACGAAGGGCGTGAAGGCGAAAATCATGAACGGATTGAACGACTGAAACCACGCGGTCGGGATTTGCCAGTCGATGACGCCCGGAATGAAGCGCCGGTCGGTCAGGTCTGCCGCGAACAGGTTGATCGTGTTGCCCTGCTGCTCATACACCGCCCAAAAGAAAGTAGTGGGAATGCAAAGCAGGATCAGCGCGATCACGGCTTTCCACTCCTGGCCGGTCAGCGGCTGTTTCATTTCGGTGGCCGACTTCACGCGCGCGATGCGGTCTGGTGGGAGAGTGCGCAGCGCGAAAAGGTAGATGATCTGGCCGATCACCATGCCGATGCCGGCGGCGCAGAAGCCCCATTTGTAGCCCCACGCCGGATCGTCTGCGAGCGCGCCGCAGATCAGCGGCGAGAAGAACGCGCCGACATTGATGCCGACATAGAAGATCGAATAGGCGCGGTCGATGCGGCTGTCGCCGGCCTTGTAGAGCCCGCCAACCTGGGTGGAGATGTTCGGCTTGAAGAAACCGTTGCCGAGTATGAGCAGGAACAATCCGACGAACAGCAGGTTGGGCACCATCAGCACGAATTCGGCGATGGCCATGAGCACACCGCCGATGATCACGCTGAAGCGCTGACCGATCCAGCGATCGGCGATGATGCCGCCGAAGAACGGTGTCAGATACACGAACCCCGTATAGAGACCGTAGATCAACGAGGCGAATTGCGGCTGATAGGTCGCGTTCTTGACGGGGCCGGTGTCGAGCGCACCGAAGAGCGACTGACAAAAATTGTGCAGCCACTGATAGCCGATAACATGGTCGAAATTGCCGGGAACGAACAGCAACTTCGTCAGATACAGCACCAGGATGGCGCGCATGCCGTAATAGGCGAAGCGCTCCCACATCTCGGTGGTGAAAAGCCATGTCAGCCCGCGCGGATGCCCGAACAATGTCTTCTCCGGCTTCGCGTCCGGTGCGGTGTCGACAATCGCCATGCGGCGGTCCCCCTGTTATGCGCGCGCGAGCATGCCCAACTTGTCCGCCTACGGCAATTCGATGTAGCGGTCTTCGCGGGAGTAGGGCTCGAAGCCGAGCCGCTGGTAGAGCGGCAGGGCCCGTGGATGATCCAGCGTGCAGGTGTTGACCAGCAATTTGGAAATCGGCCGCGCCCAGGCGTTCATCACCGCGTGATAGAGAAAGAAATATCCGAGTCGTTTTCCCACGGCTTCGGGCATCAATCCGAAATAGGCGAGCTGGCCGCTCACCGGATCGCGCATGTCGAGTTCCGCCATGCCCGCGGGGTTGCCGTCGAGGTAGAGCACATACAACTCCACCTCGGGATGCTGGATGATGGCGGCGAGCGCGGTGTCGTTCAGCTTGCGCCGTTCGACCCAAAAATAGGGCTCGCCGATTGTGTTGTAGAGATAGCGATAGAAATGCACCGGCGGATGGCCGGCGCGCAGCAACGCCACTTTGCCGCGCGGCACCGGCGGCGGCAGCGCGCTCGGCTTGGCCGCCATCTCCAGGAAGGTGACTACCATCGGGATGCGCCGGCCTGTGTCGCCCTTAGCCGTCATCCCGTCTCCACCGGCGCGTCGGACGCGCCCCATTCCGCCCAGGAGCCGTCATAGAGCGCGACGTCGCCCGCGCCCGCCACGGTCGCCGCCAGCATGACGATCGCCGCGGTGACGCCCGAGCCGCAGGTGGTGACGATCGGCCTGGTCAAATCGACGTGATGGGAGGCGAACAGCCGGCGCAGATCGTCCGCCGATTTCAGCGTGCCGTCGGGGTGGCTGAGCTCCGTGTACGGAACGTTCAGACTGCCGGGGATATGGCCCGGACGCACGCCGGCGCGCGGTTCCGGTTCCAGCCCCTTGAACCGCGGCACGCCGCGCGCGTCGACCACTTGCGTGCCCCGGCTGTCGAGATTTGCGACCATCTGTCGGAAATCGCGCGCCAGCGCGTTGTCGGGCCGCGCCGTGAAATGCCGCGCGAAAGGCTTGGCGGTCATGTCTTCGAGCGGGCGGCCCTCGCGGCGCCATTTCGGCAATCCGCCGTCGAGCACCACCACGTCCTCGTGCCCCATGGCGCGCAGCATCCACCAGGCGCGCGGGGCGGAATAGACCCCGGCGCTGTCATAGACGACGATCAGGTTGCCGTCGCCCAGTCCCAGCTTGCGCATGCGGCTGGCGAATTTCGGCGCCGGCGCCAGCATGTGCGGCAGCGGATTCTTCTCGTCCGACAGGTCCTCCATGTCGAAGAACAGCGCGCGCGGAATATGCGCCGCGGCGAATTCGGCGCGCGGGTCGCGCCCGGCCTGCGGCAGATACCAGGAGGCATCGACCACACGCACGTCCGGTGCGTTGATCCGGCCCGCCAGCCATTCGGTCGATACCAGGGGAGAGTCGGGCTTCATGGCTCGAACGGCACCGTGAGCGCCGCGCGCGGATGGGCCAGCCAGGCCGGGACAGGAAGATTCTTCGACCGTAGGAATTCGGGATTGAACAGCTTGCTCTGATAGCGCGTGCCGTAATCGGCCAGGATGGTCACGATGACGCTGCCCTTGCCCAACTCGCGCGCCATGCGCACCGCGCCGGCGACGTTGATGCCCGTCGAGCCGCCCATGCACAATCCCTCGTGTTCGAGCAGATCGAAGATGATCGGCAGCGCTTCCTCGTCCGAGATCTCGTATGCGTCGTCGATCGGCGCGCCTTCCAGATTGGCGGTGACGCGGTTCTGGCCGATGCCTTCGGTGATCGACGTGCCGTGCGCGTTGAGTTCGCCGGTCTTGATCCAGGAATAGATCGCGGCGCCCAACGGGTCGGCGGCGGCGGTCTTCACGTTCGGACTCTTCTCCTTGAGCGCGATGGCGCAGCCGGCCAGCGTGCCGCCGGTGCCGACCGCGCAGGTAAATCCGTCGAGCCGGCCGTTGGTCTGGTGCCAGATCTCCAGCCCGGTGCCTTCGATATGCGCCTGACGGTTCGCGATGTTGTCGAACTGGTTGGCCCAGATCGCGCCGTTCGGCTCGCTCTTGGCCAGTTGGTCCGCGATGCGCCCCGACACCTTCACGTAATTGTTCGGATTCTTGTACGGCACGGCCGGCACTTCGATCAGCTGCGCGCCCAGAAGAAGCAGCGCGTCCTTCTTCTCCTGACTCTGTGTATCGGGAATGACGATGACCGTGCGGAAGCCCAGCGCGTTGCCCACCACCGCCAATCCGATTCCGGTGTTGCCCGCCGTGCCTTCCACAATGACGCCGCCGGGCTTGAGGCTGCCTTTGCGGATCGCGTCCTCGATGATGAACAGCGCCGCGCGGTCCTTGACCGACTGGCCGGGGTTCATGAACTCCGCCTTGCCCAGAATCTCGCAGCCGGTGAGTTCGCTGACGCGGTTCAGGCGGATCAGGGGGGTGCGGCCGATGGCTGCGACGACGTCTCTTTTTATGTCCATCTCTGCGCGGATGTCGGGGACCGGTCGAACCTAATGGGATGGGCTGGGGGCTTCAAGGCGATTGACGGAGCGCGGTTCGGGCGGCCCGATGCGCCGCGCGGCCGGGGCAGGCGCCTTGCGGCCCGTGCAAGGCTCGCCATGGCATGCTGACCCACGAGTCGCAAGGAAGGCGCCGATGTACACGCTCCACTACTTTCCCGGAAACGCCAGCCTGTTCCCGCACATGCTGCTGCGCGAGATCGGAGCGCCGTTCGAGCTTCGGCTGGTGGATCGCGCCAACAACGAGCAGAAAAGCGCGGCCTACCTGAAACTCAACCCGACCGGCCACATCCCAGTCCTGTTGGACGACGGCTTGGCAGTCTACGAAACGGCGGCGATCGCGCTCTATCTCGCGGACCGTCACCCCGCGGCGAAGATGGCGCCGCCGGCCGGCTCGCGCGCGCGCGGCGATTTCTACAAATGGATGCTGCTATTCAGCAACGAACTCCAGTCGCAGTATCGCGCCTGGTTCTACGCCCATGAGTTCGTCGAGGACCCGGCCAACGCCGATCAGGTGAAAGCCGCGACGGCGGCGCGCTTGGGTAAGACCTTCGCGCTGATCGCGGACCATCTTGAAGGTCGCATCTGGCTGATGGGCGAGGATGTCTCGGCCGCCGACCTCTATCTCTTCATGATGGTGCGCTGGGGCCGCGCACAGCCCTCGCCGCCGCGCCTCCACCCCGCGCTGGCCCGCCATGCCGATCAAGTCGCCGCGCGACCTGCGGTGCAAGAGGCGCTGGCAAAAGAGGGAATCACGGCGCCCCTCATCTAAGGGAGACAGAATCAACAGCGGGCGGCCAAAGTAGGGTTGGCGTGGCGGCTGCGCGGGTTCGATTGAGAATCGCGGCCGAGCGCGGTGGGTTGGCGGGCGGCATCGCGCGAGGCCGCAAACGAAAATGGCTCCCCGGGCCGGATTCGAACCAGCGACCAACCGGTTAACAGCCGGTTGCTCTACCGCTGAGCTACCGAGGAACACCTTGAGGACGGGGTGTCTAACCCGTTTGTTTGGCAATGAAAAGCCCAAACTCTCCCGCTCACAACAGGACGTCTCCAGCCTGAGAAGAAAAAGAGGCCGGGTGATTAGCCCGGCCCCAAGGCGTTGGGTAATGGTGGGGTGT
>CAZMHP010000003.1:0-48471 GCA_964566095.1 uncultured Rhizobium sp.
GCGAGAACGAGGTCGATCCCGATCTCATCAACGCCGGCAAGCAGACCATCACCGAACTCGACCGCACCTCCTACTTCTCCTCCGCCGACAGTTTCGCGATGATCCGTGGCGGCCATATCGATCTGTCGATCCTGGGTGCGATGGAGGTCTCGCAGACCGGCGACCTCGCCAACTGGATGGTGCCGGGCAAGCTGGTGAAGGGCATGGGCGGCGCGATGGATCTCGTTGCCGGCGTCAAGCGCTGCGTGGTGACGATGGATCACACCGACAAGGCGGGAAATTCCAAGCTCCTGAAAAAATGCACGCTGCCGCTGACCGGCCAGGCCTGCGTGCACCGGATCATCACCAATCTGGGCGTGTTCGACGTGGTGCCCGGCGGCCTCAAGCTGATCGAGCTGGCACCCGGCGTCGCCAAGGACGACGTCGCCGCCAAGACCGAGGCGACGCTGGTCTAGCCGCCCGGTCCGTTCACCGTCACGCCGGCGGCCTCGAGCCGGTCGAGCACGGCACCTTTGCGCAGGAACAGTCCCATCGGCATCACCACCACGGTTCGTCCCGGCGATTTCAGCGCCGCCAGGATCGCGCCGGTCTCGTCGGCGATCGCGCGCTCGCGCAGCACCGCATAGGCGGCATTCTGCTGCCAGCAATCGTCGAGCCTGATCTCGAAATAATGCGCCTTCATACCGGTGAGATCGCCCGTCGCCCAGGCCCCCGCGGCCGCCGCCGCATGCGCGCCCGCGGTATCGATGTCGTCGAGTGCAAAGCCGATGCAGGCGCGATGCGCGTCCGCCGTCATCTTCGGGATGGCGTGAATCACATCCATCGCGGGATAGTCCGCCACGACCCGCACGCGAACGCCTTCATGCCGCGCCAGGCGCTCGACCGCCTTCTGCGGCCCGTTGGGCGTCAAATGCGCGAAGCTCCAGTAGTCGCCTTCGAGCCGCAGCGCGGCGACGCCGCCGAGCAGTTCCTCGTAGCGGTCGGCGTCACGGCCAAAGCGCCTGCGCGCCGCGACGAAGCGTCCCTTGAGCGGATCGGGCAGGGTGGCTTCGAGCGTGACGCCATCCGGCTGCTCGATCGTGCTCATGCCGGTGAGGAGGAACCAAGTCCCTTCGAACACGCCCACGCTCGCGCTCGGCGGCAGAAGCAGCGCGTTGGCGCCTTTGAGCAGGCGCGCGACATTGTCGCTGTTCCAGGTCAGGTCCTCCGGCATCGGCGACACCGTCGGCAGGATCCACACCTCCGACGATCCCCGAACGATGTGCCACAGCGCCGGTCCCGCCGGGGGCGCCGTCACCACCACGGACTCGATGGCCTGGGTCCAATCCTGCACCGGCGCCGCCGGGTCCGCGGCGGCGCCCAAGATCGGCGCAGCCAAGCAGGCCGCCAGTCCGATCGCGCGCAATCGAATCGACTTCGATGCAAGGTCGTCGCGAAAGAATGGAAATTGCATCGCCGACCCTTCAACGCCCCGTAACGTGCCGCCCCCTACAAATCGACGCTAGCACATCTGGCGTAACGTACCGGGGAAGAGGCGCATGCACGTACTGGTACTGGCGTCGCAAAAGGGCGGCTCGGGGAAAACGACGCTGTCGGGTCACCTCGCGGTCGAGGCCGACCAGGCGGGCATCGGCCCCGTGGCGCTGATCGATACCGACCCGCAGGGCTCGTTGTCGCATTGGTGGAATGCGCGCCGCTCGCCGACGCCGCACTTCGCCAAGGTCGGGCTGCTCGAACTTGGTGCGGCGCTCAAGGCGCTCGCCGCGTCCGGCGTCAAGCTCGCCGTGATCGATACACCGCCCGCCATCACGGCGTCGATCTCCGAGGTTGTGGCGCATGCCGATCTCGTCGCGGTGCCGACCAGGCCCAGCCCGCATGATCTGCGCGCGGTCGGCGCCACCGTCGACATCGCCGAGCGCCACGGCAAACCCGTGCTCTTCGTCGTCAATGCCGCCACGCCGCGCGCCCGCATCACCGGCGAGGCGGCGATCGCGCTGTCGCAGCACGGCACCGTCGCGCCCGTCACGCTGCACCACCGCGTCGACTTCGCCGCCAGCATGGTCGATGGACGCACGGTGGGTGAGGTCGTGCCGAAATCGCAATCCGCGAAAGAGGTGCGCGATCTGTGGCTCTATATCCAGGACCGGCTGTCGCGCCTCACCGGCGATCCCAAATTGCTCCCGCAGGTGCGGCCCAGCCATTTCGCGACCGGCGCGCTCTCCGGATTGGGCGAGGAGCCGCCCCCGGTCGATCCGCCGCCGATCGTGCCGCCGCCGCTCGACGAGGCGCCGGCGGCGGAGCGGCGCATGCTGCTCGACCGGCGCGTCACGGCGGCGCCCTTCGGCGGCCTGGACCGCCGCGCCCATCCCTTCGGCCGCCGGGCCGCCGACCGTCCGCAATAGGAGACCGCCGTGCGTTCGCGCTTTTCTCCGATCACCGCCGACCTTTTTGTCCGCAAGGGCGATGCCGCGCCGTCCGACGCCAAGCCGTCGCTGGCCTGGACGCGCGCGCTCGCCGCGCCGCCGCCGGCCGAAGTGCCGCCGCCCGTCGCCCGGCCGCATCGCCTCATGCTCACGCTTTCGGCGCTCGAATTCGAAAAGCTCGGCATCGCAGCCGTGAAGAAGGGCCTCACGCGTCACCAGGTCCTGCGCGGCGCGCTCGACGCGCATCTGACACGCCTCAAGCGCGAATATGGCGGCTGCGGCTGCATGGCGCTGCACGATGCGTGCGGCGGCGACTGCGGCCGCGATTAGGCGCCGAACGGCACGACCTTGTTGTCCGCGTCATGGCCGATATCGGCCGGCCCCAGATAGGCGATGCCCGCTTTCCCGCACCAGTACCGCACGATCTCTTCCGGCGTCTGGCCGAACGGCGGATCGTTGTCCGGCACGTCGCTGACGCGGCCGAGCCGGATGCCGGCGATCCGGCGCAGCGGCGGATGGGACGTCACATGCACCATCATCCGATCGACGGCGTAGAGGTGCTCCGACACCTCCTCCAGCATCAGCACATGACCGCTCAGTTCCGGCATCAAGGGCGTGCCGATCAGCATGCCGAGGATCGTGAGGTTGAGCGCCGCGACGGGACGCTTGCCGTCCACCGACGGTTCCACACTCGCCTTGTCTCGGTCGACCAGGTAGGCCAGGGCGCGCCTGACCGCCGCCGCGCCGCCGTCGCGGCGGATGTCGTGCGGGATCGGTCCATGCGCCACGGACAAGCCGCGCGCATACAGTCCCGCCAGCAGGAAGCCGCAATCGCTGTAGCCGAGATAGGTCTTCGCCTTGGCGGCCGGCGTCAGCCCCGCGATCGCGCCTTGCGCGATGCGGCCCGCGCCATAGCCGCCGCGCGCGAACCACAGCGCATCGATGCCCGGGTCGTTGGCGTATTCGACGAAGGCACTCATCCGCGCCGCATCGTCGCCTGCGAAATGGCCGTCGCTCAGGAAACATTGCGGGTGGAATGTAAGCTCCGCGCGGGCGCCATAAGCCTCGCGCGCCAACGCGGCCACGTGCTCCGCCGTGTCGGGAGAAAGCCGCGAGGCCGGTGCGACGACGCCGATCTTCACCTTGCCCGCGCTCCCTTGCTTGTCACGCCTACCTCCGGCTTATAGCGTCCGGCGATGGCACCAGCGAGACCCTATTTCTTCTGCGGCATCGGCGGCAGCGGCATGCTCCCGCTCGCGCTGATCGTCAAATCGCGCGGCGGCACCGTCGCCGGCTCCGACCGCGCCCGCGACCAGGGCCGGCTGGCCGAGAAGTTCGACTATCTGCGCCGCGCCGGCGTAACGCTGTTCCCGCAGGACGGCAGCGGCGTGACGGCGCCGCAAACCATCGTCGTCACCTCGGCCGCGGTCGAAGGCACCATCCCCGACGTCCAGGCCGCCAAGCGCGTCGGCGCCACGCTCATGCTGCGCGCCGAGCTTCTGTCGCAGCTTTTCAACGAGGCGCCAAATCCCATCGGGGTCGCCGGGACCAGCGGCAAGTCCACCACCACCGGCATGATCGGCTGGGTTCTGCACGCGGCCGGATTGGATCCCACCGTGATGAACGGCGCGGTGATGGTGAACTTCGCCGGCCCCGACGCACCGTTCGCCAGCGCGCTGGTTGGCGCAAGCGACATCTTCGTCAGCGAGGTCGACGAGAGCGACGGCTCCATCGCGCGCTATCACCCCCGCATCGCGGTGTTGAACAACATCTCGCTCGACCACAAATCGATGGACGAGCTGCGCGCCCTGTTTCGCACCTTCGTCGCGCGGTCGCAGATCGCGGTGCTCAATCTCGACAACGACGAGACCGCCGCGCTTGCCGCCGAACTGCCGCCCGCGCGCCGGCTGACCTACAGCCTGGACAATCCCAAGGCCGATCTTCTCGCGACCGATCTCGAACCCAAGCCCGATGGCATTGTCTTCAAGGTCAGTGAGCGCAATTCGGCCGCGTCGGCGAGCGTGCATCTGCGCGTGCCCGGCCGGCACAACGTCTCCAACGCGCTGGCGGCGCTGGGCGCGGCGCGCGCTGCCGGTCTATCGCTGGCCGATGCGGCGCAGGCCCTGTCGGGCTTTCGCGGCGTGCGCCGGCGCCTCGAATTCGTCGGCACCGCCAACGGCGTCACGGTGATCGACGATTTCGCCCACAATCCCGACAAGATCGCCGCGACGCTCGCCACCCTGCACGACTTCCCGGGCCGGCTCCTCGTCCTGTTTCAGCCCCATGGCTACGGCCCCTTGCGCCTGATGAAGGAGCAGTTCATCGATTGTTTCGCGCGAAACCTCGGTCCTAAGGATGTTCTCGTGATGCCCGAACCGGTCTATTTCGGCGGCACGGTGGACCGCAGCGTCTCCTCGTCCGACATCGTGCGCGGCGTCGAAGCGGCGGGCCGCCAGGCTCTCGTCTTCGCCGACCGCGAGGCCTGCGGCACCGAATTGCTGAAGCGCTCCAAGCCCGGCGACCGCATCGTGGTCATGGGCGCGCGCGACGACACCCTGACGCAATTCGCCGCGACGCTGGTCGAGGCGCTGTCGCGCGGTTCGAACGCATGAGCGGACCCGCCGCGAAAAAGCTTTCGCTTTCGACCATCCTGATCTTCTCGCTCTCCAACCTGCCGATCGCCGCGATGGGTGTCGTGCCCTTCGTCTATCTGCCGCCCTATCTCTCGGGCCATCTCGGCCTCTCGCTCGGCGTGATCGGCGCGGTGTGGTTCGGTGTGCGCGCCGTCGATCTCTTCATCGACCCGGTTCTCGGCCATATCATGGATCGCACCGTCACCCGCTTCGGCCGTTATCGCGTGTGGCTCGCCGCCGGCGTGCCGCTCTTCATGCTGTCGACCTACAAGCTGTTCCTGGCGCCGCAGGGCATCGGCGGCGTCTATCTCTTCGTCTGGCTGTTCGCCTTCTATCTCGCCAATTCGGTGCTCTATCTCGCGCAATGGGCGTGGAGCGCGACCCTGGCCACGGATTATCACGAGCGCTCGCGCGTCTTCGGCGTCAGCGCCGCGGTCGGCGTCGTGGCCGTCGTCGCCTCCCTGCTGATCCCGGTCTTCGCGCCGCTCGCGGGTCTTTCGAGCGCGCAAGGCGTGCAGGCGATGGGCTGGGCGATCATCGCCATGACGCCGCTCGGGGTGGGTCTCGCGGTGTGGCGCACGCCCGAGCGCCTCAACAGAAATGCCCCCGAGCATTTCGTCGCCAAGGATTATTGGGAGATCGTCTCCAAGCCCGAGGTCATCCGCCTCTTCCTCGCCCAGGTCGCGCTGACGCTGGGCCCGGGCTGGATGAGCGCGATGTACATTTTCTATTTCCACGACGTGAAGGGCTTCACCCAGCAGGCGGCGACGATCCTGCTGCTCGCCTATATCCTGATCGGCATCGTCGGCGCGCCGCTGACCGCACGGCTCTCCGCGCGGATCGGCAAACATCGCACGCTGATGCTCACCACCGCCGCCTTCTCGGTCGGCCTGCTCACCGTTCCGCTGGTGCCGTTCGGCAATGTGCTGGGTGCCATGCCGGTGATGGCGTGGTGCGGCTTCATGGCGGCCGGCTTCGGCCTCACCATCAACGCCATGATGGCCGATGTCGGCGACGAGATCCGGCTTGCCCAAGGCCGCGAGCGCATCAGCCTGCTCTATTCGGTGCTCAGCATCGCCGGCAAGATCACCGCCGCCTTCGCCATCGGCCTCAGCCTGCCGCTGCTCGAATATTTCGGTTATGTCGCAAAAGACGGCGCGCACAACGCGCCCGGCGCGATCACCGCGCTGCAATGGTTGTTCATCACCGGCCCGATCCTGTTCGTCATGCTGGGTGGGGTGTGCGTGTGGGGCTGGCGGCTCGACGCCGCGCGCCACGCCGACGTCCGCAAGCAGCTCGACGCGCGCGACGCGTTGCTTGATCGTGCGCCCGTCGACCCCGTCCCGCCGCCTTAGGGCCGCGCGTCGTTCGCCTTGCTGGCGGCGTCGTTTGCCGGCTCGGAATTGAAGCCAGACTGGGTGATCACCACCTTGTAGACGGCGCCATCGGCCAGCGGCATGTAGTTCGCGTCGCCGAATTTACGGTCGACCGTGTAGAAATGCGCCAGCAGCCACTTCGTCCACGCTTCGGGCACATAGGCATTGACCACCGGCTTGCCCGCCAGATCGCAGGAGGTGATCGGCTTGCCGTCGCCGCGCGCCGCGTCGAAATATTTGTTGGAGAGCTGGTCGAGCGTGTAGGTCGAATCGAGGCCGAGCACGTTGGCCCACGCCTTCCACTTCTGCACCCGCCCGCTGATCAGCCATTCGTCGCCCTGCAGTGTGCACTGTTGGTCGGGGATCTGGCCGTCGAGGCGGTGCACCGTGACCTGATAGGTGCCCTTGGCCGGATCGAGCGCCTTGACGCTCACCTGCGCGACCGGGCCTTCATGCGTCAGCCGCGAAAAGAGCTGGGTGTTGAGGCCGACCAGGCTGAGCGCGAGTCCCAGTGCCGCCGCGGTCGTGCCGCCGACGACCCGGCGCGCGCCGGACGCGGGCTCGCGCCGCAGAAAGCCGGCGAAGCCGCCGACCACGAACAATACGCCCAGCACCGCGACCGCCACCGGCGCCAGCCACCAAAACAATCCCACTCTATCCTCCTGTGCGCAGAGCCCGCACTGTACGCTCAGTTTGTGGCAAAATCCCGCTTCGGCACAGGAGAGTTCCATGCAGAAGGTTGCTTTGGTTACCGGCGCCGGCAGCGGCATCGGCCGCGCCGTCGCGCTTGCCCTGGCCGGCGAGGGCTACCAGGTCGTCCTGGCCGGCCGCCGCGCGCAACCGCTGGACGAGACCGCGGCGCTGGCGCCCGGCGCGGCGGCGCTCGCGGTGCCGACCGACGTCACCGATCCGGGGCAGGTCGCCGCCCTGTTCGACCGCATTGCCGAGCGCTTCGGCCGGCTCGATCTACTGTTCAACAATGCCGGCACCGGCGCGCCGCCCGTGCCGCTCGAGGATCTGCCGTTCGAGCAATGGCAACGCGTCGTCGACACCAACCTCACGGCCAGCTTTCTGTGCACGCAGGGCGCGTTTCGCCTGATGAAGGCGCAGGCGCCGCGCGGCGGCCGCATCGTCAACAACGGCTCGATCTCCTCGCACGCGCCGCGTCCCAATTCGGCGCCCTACACCGCGACCAAGCATGCCGTCACGGGCCTCACCAAGGCGGCCGCGCTGGACGGCCGCGCCTTCGACATCGCGGTCGGCCAGATCGACATCGGCAATGCCGATACCGAGATGACGACCTTCATGAAAACCGGCGTGCCGCAGCCCAACGGCACGCTCGCGCCCGAGGCGCGGATGCGCGTGGAGGACGTGGCGCGCGCGGTGCTCTACATGGCGAGCCTGCCGCTCGACGCCAATGTGCTGACCATGACGGTGATGGCGACCAAGATGCCGTTCGTGGGACGGGGGTGATCCAAGGGCTGTTTTGATCCGTCAAAACCAAAGGTGTCACGGCCCGCGACTGCGGGCCATCCAGTTGGGTTCTGCACGCTGTACGAAAGTTCGGATGTCCACCCCACTCGCTGTTCCATGATCTTCGATCACCTGGTTGACCCGCAGTCGCGGGCCATGACATCAAATGGAACGCAACATCGCCCTGAACTTCCGGTCCCGTTTCAGGAACACCTCGCGCCGCATGGCGCCATTCCGCGTGCGGTGGCGCTCGGCATAGATCAAGGTCCACGCGCCGCCGCGCGTGAACTTGGCACCGCTGCCGCCATTGTGCTGCTCCAGCCGCCGCTCCAGATCGAGCGTCCAGCCGACATAGGTCCGCTTCGGTTTGGTTTTGCTGAGGAGGATATAGACGAATGCGGCCATCGTCAGGCGGCGAGGGCAAGCTCGTCGCGCCACAGCGCCGTCAGCGCCGCTTCCACCGCGCGCGGCTCGCTCATCCGGCACAGCCGCGACTTGGCCTCGCGCCGCGCGTCGGGTGCGATGGGAACGCCGGCGGTTTCGATGTACCAGGCCAAATGCTTGCGGAAGATCTTCAGGCCCAGCGCATCGCCATAGAACCGCAGCGAGTCGCGGAAATGCTCGAGCACGATCGCGCGCCGTTCGTCGCGCGCCGGTTCGATCGCCGCGCCGCCGTCGCGCAACGCGCTGTCGAGCGCGGCTGCGAGCCATGGCCTTCCATAGGCGCCGCGCCCGATCATCAGCGCATCGGCGCCCGATTGCGCCAGCGCCGCCCGCGCGCTTTGCGCGTCCACGATGTCGCCGTTGACGATCACCGGCACGGAGACGGCGCGCTTGACCTCGGCGACCGCGCGCCAATCGGCCTTGCCGCCGTAGAATTGCTGCCGCGTGCGGCCATGCACGGTGATCGCGCGCACCCCCAGCGCCTGGGCCCGCGCCGCCAGCTCCGGCGCGTTCCTCGACGCCTCGTCCCAGCCCAGCCGCATCTTCAGCGTCACCGGCCGGCTCGTCGCGTCCACCGTCGCGGCGATCAACGCTTCCGCGAGATGCAGATCGCGCATCAGCGCCGAGCCGGAAAGCCCGCCCGTCACGTCCTTGGCCGGGCAGCCCATGTTGATGTCGATGATGTCGGCGCCGGCGGCCTGTGCCATCCGCGCGCCCTTCGCCATCCATTCGGCGCGCCGCCCGACAAGCTGGATCACCGTCAGCGGCAGCCCGTCGCCCACCGCGGCGCGGCGCACGATGTCGGGCCGGCCTTGCGCGAACAGCTCGCACGCCACCATCTCGGTCGCGACATAGGCCGCGCCCAGGCGCGACGCGGCGCGGCGGAAGGGCAGGTCCGACACGCCGGTCATCGGCGCGATCAGCACGCGCCCGCCGATCGGCACACCGGCGATGGCGAAGCCGTGGCTCACGGCGCCTCGGCCGGATGCACGGCGATGAGCTGCATGTTGAACACCAGCGTCTGGTTCGGGGGAATGTCGGCGCCGGCGCCTTCCGCGCCATAGCCGAGATCGGCGGGGATCACGATCTGCCACTCGTCGCCCACATGCATCATGCGCAACGCCTCGACCCATCCCGGGATGAGCTGCCCCGCCGGGAAGCTGGCGGTCTGGCCGTGCTCGGTCTTGTCGAAGACATGGCCGTCGATCGTCCAGCCCTTATAGGTGACGGTGACGACGTCGCTCGGACTCGCCACCTGCTTGCCATGACCCGCCGTGATGACGCGGTATTGCAGCCCGTCCGGCAGCGTCTTGACGTCCTTGCGCGCGCCGTTGTCGGCGAGGAATTTCTGGTTGGACTCCGGCGTGAGGTCGTAATGCGGCGCCCCCGCCTGATCGCCGCAACCGGCAAGCAGGAGAGTGCCCAGGAACGCGGCGGCGGTCACGATGCGCATGGCAAATCACTCGTCGAAATCCGCGCGCCTTATAACAGAATGTCAGCCGAGCAGGGCCAGCGTTTCGCGCGTTAAGGATCGGGTGATCTCGGCCGCCGGCAGGGCGCGTCCCAGCCGTGCGGTCTGGCCGCTCCACATCTGCATATAGTCGGCCGTGCCGTGCTTCTCCGACGCCGCGCGCAGCGACGCGACGGCGGCGGCGGCGAGCGGAAAGGCGGGCGCGGCGGGCGATATCGGCCCGATCTCGCGCACGAAGCGGTTGACGATTGCCCGCGCCGGCCGGCCGGTGAAGGCGTTGGTCAGCACGGTCTGGTCCTCGTGCGTCCGCGCCAGCGCCGCGCGATAGAGCGGCGGGATCGTGGATTCGGGGCTGAAGAGGTAGATCGTGCCCGGCTGCACCGCGCTCGCGCCCAGCATCAGCGCGGCGGCGACGCCGCGCGCGTCCGCGACGCCGCCGGCCGCGATCACCGGCACTTTGACGGCGTCCACCACCTGCGGCACGAGCGCGAACGTCCCCGGCTGCATCGCCACGTCGTTGCTCAGGAAGATGCCGCGATGGCCGCCGGCCTCCGCGCCCTGGGCGATGACCGCGTCGATGCCGCGCCCCTCCAGCCATTGGGCTTCCGCCACCGTGGTTGCGGACGCGATGATCTTGGCCCCCGTCGCGCGCACCCGGCGCAGCAGGCTCTCCTGCGGCAGGCCGAAGTGAAAGCTGACGACCGCCGGCTTGTGCTCCTCGACGATGCGGCACAGCGTGTCGTCGAACGGCGCGCGGCCCGGGCCGTTATCGTCGGTCGGCGGTTCGATGCCGAGCGCGGCAAAGGCCGGCCGCAAGACATCGATCCAGCGCGCGTTCGCCTGGGCATCGGCTTGCGGCGGCGTGTGGCAGAAGAAATTCACGTTGAAGGGCTTGTCGGTCGCCGCGCGGATGGCGCGGATCTCGCTATCGACCTGCGCCGCGTTGAGCACCGCCGTCGGCAGCGCGCCCAACCCGCCGGCATCGGACACCGCGATGGCCATCGCGCTCCCCTGGCAGCCGGCCATCGGTGCCTGAAGGATCGGCGTATCGATCCCGAACAGATCCAGGATGCGTCTGTCGCGCCAGGCCATGGGAAACTCCGATACAGGAAGCCGGCGCAGTCTAGGACCTCGCGCCCCCGAATGGCGTCCTATGTGCCATGCGGCCTCGTCAGATCGCGTGCAGCGTTCAACGCGCCCGCCCGCTCAGCCGATAGACGATCAGGCCGATCCATTCGTGCAGCGCACGGTCGATGGAGACGAGCGTGTCGGCCGGCGGCCCCATGCGAAACCAGCCGCCCGAGGTGGTCGATATATAGTGAGAGGGCCACGGCACCATGCGCCATCCGATCCTGTTGGCGACCGCCATGGCGCGCGGCATGTGAAGGGCGGACGTCACCAGGATCCAGGTCTGGCCGGGCCTGGGATGGGCGAGCTTCATCGAATTCACGAGGTTCTCGCCGGTGTCGCGCGAGGTCTGCTCGAACAGCGTGCGCCCCGGCGCGATGCCGGCGATCGACAAGATGTCCTGGACGGTCGCCCGCTCCGCCGCCTTGGCGCGCGGATCGTTGGTCGAGGTTCCCGAATAGATCAGCGTCGCGGTGGGAAATCGTTTGGCGAGATCGGCACCGGCCAGGATTCGCGGCGTGCTGGAATTCTCGCCCTGGACGTGACGGTTCGTGAAAACGTCCGCCGGCACCGAGCCGTCCAGGATGACGATGCCGTCGATATGGGCCGGCAGCGGCGGGCGCGGATATTCGTTCTCCAGCGGCCGCGCCAGCAGGAGGTCGAACGGCAGGATCATGACGCAGGCCAGCAGGACCGCACCCGCGATGAGCAGGCGGTCGCGCAGGGCCTCGCGCCGGTAATGGCCCGCGACGATCGCCGCGATCATCAGGTAGAGAACCCAGGCGACCGGCTCGAACAGATAGCGCGTCAGCAGGATGTAGATCATAGCCGTTCCCCCAGACGAAAAGTGGCGGCGCGCAATCCGTGGCGCGCCGCGCTCTACAACGCTTCTACGCCGGTCGGCTTACAGCATATCGCCGCCGGTCGCCGAGGCCGTCGTGCCGAACTGCTTGAACGCCTTGATGACGTTGCGCCCCGTGGTCCATTTGTGGACCTCGTCCGGCCCGTCGACCAGCCGCTGCGAGCGGATATGCGTGTACCAGGCGGCCAGCGGCGTATCCATCGAATAGCCCAGCGCGCCGTGCAGCTGGATCGCGGTGTCGACCACCTTGTGCACCATGTTGGCGAGATAGACCTTGGCGATGCCGTTCTCGTTGCGCAGGTCCAGGCCCTTCTCCGCCTTGTAGGCGATGTGCAGGATCATCAGCCGCGCGATGTAGAGCTGGCTGGCGCATTCGGCGAGCATGAACTGCACGCCCTGGCGTTCGCTCAAGGGTTTGCCGAAGGTCGAGCGCTGGGTGACATGGCCGACCGCCAGATCGAGCGCGCGCTGCGCCATCGCGACGTTGTGCATGCCGTGGCGCAGCCGCCCATAGGCGAGGCGGTGCTGGCCCATGTTGAAGCCGTTGCCCTCGCCGCCGAGCAGGTTCTCCGCCGGCACTTCGAGGTCCTTGATCTCGATCTCGGCATGGCCGCCGCCCAGGATGTGGCTTAAGGGGCCTTCCGCCGCCATGGTCTTGATGTTGCGCTTGATCTTGTAGCCGGGGTTGGGCAACTCGACGAGAAAGGTCGAGAACTGCTGATGGCGCGGCGCGTCGGGATTGGTCTTGGCCATGACGAGCGCGATGTCGGCGACGCTGGCGGCGGACGAAAACCATTTCTCGCCGTTCAGCACATAGGCGGAGTTGCCTTTCTTCTCGGCGCGGGTCTGCATGCCGGTGGCGTCGGCGCCCGCCGCCTTCTCCGTCATCGAATAGCAGATGCGCTTTTCGCCGTTCAGCAGCGGCTTGAGGAATTTCTCCTTCTGATGCTCGGTGCCGTTCTGCAGCAGCGTCAGCATGGTCGCGTCGTCGGGGCCCTGCGTGTTCATCGACAGCGCGCCGAGATAGCTCTCGCCCAATTCCATTTGCACCAGCGCGTTGGCGAGCGGGCCCAGCCCCATGCCGCCCCATTCCTTGGGGATGAACGGGCACCACAACCCGCGCTCGCGCGCCTTCTTGCGCAGCGCGCCCAGCGTGGTCTTGTAGTCGGCGCCGGCGAGCAGCTTCTCCTGCGCCGGGATGCATTCGTCATGCACCCATTGGCGAACCTTTTCGCGGATCGCCTTGGCGTCCGCCGGAATCTCGAAGTCGATGGCCATGGTCGTTTCCCTTTTTTGTGGATGTCGGTGCGCGACATTAGGGCGAACACCGGACCGACTGCCATCGTCCCGCAAGGGAAGGTCTTGGCAGCAAGTTTTGCGGTTTGAACTTGGCTAGCTTAGGACCCGTCGCACGGCGGCAATGATTTTGGTCTTCATGGACGTGTTCTTCATGTGGCCGCCGCGCGTCACTTCAGGCGAAAAGAGGCTTTTTCCGCATACCTTGCCGCGCCTAAGACCCCAATATTCGGTTGCTCGCAAGCAAATCACGATCCGTTCGCCACGCTCAGCAGCTGGAAAAAGTTCCTCTTGCGCCCAACTCAGCGAAACGCGGCTGGATGGCAGAGCAGCGAGCAGCCCGCGGTCTTTGAAATTTTCGGCGTTATATGCGCCGATATTTAAGACAGCTATTTTCGTGCTTAGGGTCGAAGGCGTGCCGAAGCACTTGGTTCGCGACGTCCACCATTTGTAGGCTCCTTGATGTTCTTGTTCCCAAACAAGAGGGTCTTTGCCCGAGCGTCTTGAGGCGGCATGTTCAATGTCGGATTTTGTTAGTCTTTATTTTTCGTCGGGTCCGCGTCCGGGCGAAAGATAAAGCAAGACGATGGGTGCACTTTTCAATGGGCCCATGTAGCAGGCAGGTAGCCCCCGCAAGTTGAAGCCGTGCCCCTCTTTCCCCAAGCGTCGAAAAACTTCCTTGTCTGCCGGGTGGCATCGATCTTTAGGACCAATCTGACTCCAGAAATCAAAAATATCCGTCGGCATGGTGGGCCCTCAGTTTTCAATTCCCAAACATTTTACGTCAAATCGTATTCCCGCTGCCTAGCACTAGGCGGCACGACGCGGCAGAAGAAGGCCTCGACGAGAACCGGACGCCGCTCACACCTCGTAGGTCGCATCCATCGTGATGGCGGCGCGCAGCACTTTCGACACCGGGCAATTCGCCTTGGCCGTGTTGGTCGCCGCCTCGACCGCGGCGCGGTCGGCGTCCGGCGCCTGGACCGTGACGGTCAGGTGCACCGTCGGAATCTCGAAGCCGCCGCCCGCGGCCTGCGCCAGCTCGACGGTCGAGGTCGTGTCGATGGCCGCCGCCACGATATGGGCCTTGGCCAGTTCGGCCGACAGCGCCATGGAGAAACAGGCGGCATGCGCCGCGCCGATGATCTCTTCGGGATTGCTGCCCTTCTGCTCGCCGAACCGTGTCGCGAAGCCGTAGGGGATCGCCGCCAGCGCGCCGCTTTCGGTCGAGATCGTGCCCTTGCCGGTCCTGAGGTCTCCCGACCAGTGTGCCGAGCCTTTGCGTTTCATCCGTCTCTCCATCGCGGTGGGCCACGCGACGATAGCAAAGGGCAACCTCTTGAACGCGCGCCATCGGAACACATTTTTGGGTGAGGCCGGCGGCCGGCAGGGACCGGAAGGCGCGACATCTGTGCGATGTCGAAAACAATTATATTGCCGAAACCATCATAAGCATCTGTTTCAACTATATATTTCTAAATGACCGCACACGTCGGATGGACTGACAACTTGTCATTTCGGAGCGGGTGTGGCAGAGCCGCGGCACGCGAAGGGTGGAAAACCGTGGCTCTCGAACATTTCGACGTCATCATCGTGGGCGCGGGCTTGTCGGGCATCGGCGCCGGCTTTCACCTGCAGACCCGCTGCCCGGGCAAGACCTACGCGATCCTGGAAGGGCGGGGCGCCATCGGCGGCACCTGGGATCTGTTCCGCTATCCCGGCATCCGCTCCGACAGCGACATGTACACGCTGGGCTACGCCTTCAAACCCTGGACGCAGGCCAAGGCGATCGCCGACGGCCCCGCGATCCGCACTTACGTGCGCGAGACCGCGGCCGAGAACGGCATCGACAAGCGCATCCGCTTCCACCACCAGGTCAAGCGTGCCGAGTGGTCGCGTGCGCAGGCGCGCTGGACGGTGGAGGCCGAGGTCGGGCCGGGCAAGCAGCGCGCGTGCTTCACCTGCAACTTCCTCTTCATGTGCGTCGGCTATTACGACTACGCCGCCGGCCACGATCCGGAATTTCCCGGCCGCGACTCCTTCGCCGGCAAGATCGTGCATCCGCAGTTCTGGCCGGACGATCTCGACTATCGCGGCAAGAAGGTCGTGGTGATCGGCTCGGGCGCCACCGCCGTGACGCTGGTGCCCGCGATGGCGAACGACGCTGCGCATGTCACGATGCTGCAGCGCTCGCCGACCTATGTCGTGTCGCGTCCCGGCGAAGATGCGTTCGCCAACTGGCTGCGCGCCAGGCTGCCGGCGATGCTGGCCTATGGCATCACGCGCTGGCGCAACGTGCTGATGCAGCTCTTCTTCTTCCGCATGATGCGCAAGAATCCGCAGAAGTCGAAGGCCGGCCTGATCGACATGGTCAGCAAGGAGCTGGGTCCGGACTACGACGTCGCCACCCATTTCACGCCGCGCTACAATCCCTGGGACCAGCGGCTGTGCCTGGTGCCCGACAGCGATCTGTTCCGCGCGATCAAGAGCGGCAAGGCTTCGGTCGTCACCGATCATATCGAACGCTTCACGCCCGGCGGCATCCTGCTCAAGTCCGGGCAGGCGATCGAGGCGGACGTCGTCGTCACGGCCACCGGCCTCAAGATGCAGCTTTTGAGCGGGATCAAGATTGCGATCGACGGCGTGGGCAAGGACATGTCCAAGACCATGTCCTACAAGGGCATGATGTATTCCGACGTGCCCAACCTTGCCGCGGCCTTCGGTTATACCAATGCGTCCTGGACGCTGAAATGCGACCTGACCTGCGAATATGTCTGCCGCATGCTCAATCACATGGACCGCAAGGGCTATGAGATCGCCACCCCGGTGCGCGACCCCAAGGTGGCGGAGCTGCCCTGGCTCGACTTTTCTTCGGGCTATGTCCAGCGCGCGCTCGACATCCTGCCCAAGCAGGGCGCGACGAAGCCTTGGCGGCTGTATCAGAACTACGCGCTCGATCTGATCACGCTGCGCTTCGGCGCGGTCGATGACGGCACGATGCGGTTCGAAAAGGCCCATCCCGCCCTGGCGCGGGTACCGGAACGGCTCGCGGCGGAATAGAGCCCGCGCCGCCGGATTCACCGCTCGTTAAGACATCGCTGCCAGCCTGAAAGGGCAAGCGGGTGTCCCCATGTCCCAGACCGTCTCTTTGTCCGATGCCGCCGGCTTCGCGCCGGCCGCCGACGCCGCCAAGTGGTCGCCGGCCAGGACGCTGGGCTTCGTCTTCGCCACCTGCGGCGGCTTCTGGCTGATCGCCGCCGCCGCCTTCCTCGTCTTTCACTGATCGGGCGGAAAGCGCCTGCTCAAAAAGCGCGACCCGACAAGGCCGAAGCGGCGCATGCGCTCCACCGCCTTGGTGAGGCCGATGCGCTTGCCGATCTGCACCTCGACCTTCGCCGGCCCGCGATAGAGCGCGAAGGGCGGGGCATAGAGCGAGTGCCCGCTCTGCGCGCCGCTGACGCCCAGCGCCTGGCAGAGCTTCCCCGGTCCGCTGCACAGAAGCGCCGCCACATCCGTCCCGCGCCGCCGCTGCATTCTCTCGATCCCGTGCGTGGGTTCGAGCGCCCGGATCAAGACCGCGCTCGCATGACCGCAGACCAGATTGAGGCACCAATGGATGCCGTAGGAACGATAGACATAGGCATGACCCGGCCCCGCGAACATCGCTTCGTTGCGCGGCGTGCGGCGCCGGCCATAGGTGTGCGAGGCCGGATCGTCGCTGTCATAGCTCTCGGTCTCGACGATGATGCCGCCGACGCCGTCCACCGTCAGCACCGCGCCGATCAGCGCCCGCGCCACGACGTCGACGTCGCGCGCGAAGAATCTCCGGCCGATGGGGCGCGGGTCGGGCTTGGGCGGCGCGGGCAAGTTCTTCTCCGGACGGGATTCGCGCGGTTATTGTAAACCGGGGCCGGAGCGCCTATACATTGGGCACGTGGTTCTTACGTCCCGTCAGGCGAAGCGCTTCTGTTGTTACGACCCGCCCCGAAGCGCGCCGAGCCAGCCGGAAAACTTCACCCCCTGATGCTTTCGTTTCTTCCGCGTCCGTTCGCGCCTGTCGCGCGCGCGGCATTTCGTCAGTACAGGAAAATGCAATGACTATCGGTACCGTTAAGTTCTTCAACGCCAACAAGGGCTTCGGCTTCATCGCGCCGGAGGGCGGCGCCAAGGACGTGTTCGTTCACGTCTCCGCCGTCGAAGCGGCCGGCCTGCGCAGTCTCGCCGAGGGCCAGAAGGTGTCGTTCGACATCCAGCCCGACGCGCGCGGCGCCAAGGCAGCGAACCTCAAGCTCGTCTAAAGTGGGTTTCGGGCGGCGGTCGCTCCGCCGCCCGATCCTTTGTCACTTGACGTCGTCCGATACTTCAATAATCTATGAAGTATGGAAACTGAAGCCGCCGTCAAACGCCTGTCCGCCATCGCCCAGGAGGCGCGGCTGGAGGTCTTCCGCCTGCTGGTCAAGGCGGGGCCGCAAGGCATGGCGGCGGGCGACATTGCCCGCACGCTCGGCGTCGCCGCCAACACGATGTCGGCGCAGCTTCTCGTGCTCGCCAATGCCGGCCTGGTCCGCGCGCGGCGCGATGGCCGCTCCATCATCTACGCTATCGATTACGACGCCATGCGCGATCTTCTGGTGTTCCTGACCGAGGATTGCTGCGGCGGTCGCGCCGAAATGTGCGCGCCGCTGACCGCCAAAACCAATTGCTGCGACGTCGACCCGGGAGCCAAACATGAAACGCCTGCACGTTCACGTCGCCGTGGTTGAGCACCGTTGATGCGCGCCGATCAACCCGCGCGGCCCTACAACGTGCTGTTCCTTTGCACGGGCAATTCGGCGCGTTCCATTCTGGGCGAAGCGATCCTGAACAGGATCGGTCGCGGCAAGTTCGTCGCCTATTCGGCCGGCTCGCAGCCGAAGGGCGCGGTGCATCCGCAAGCCATTGCGCTGCTGCAGCGCCTGGGCTTTCCCACCGAGGGTCTGCGCTCCAAAAGCTGGGACGCGTTTGCGGCCGCGCCGCCGCTCGATTTCGTCCTGACCGTCTGCGACAACGCCGCGAACGAGGTCTGTCCGATCTGGCCGGGTCAGCCGATGACGGCGCATTGGGGCGTCCCCGATCCGGCGGCCGTCCAGGGCAACGAGGCCGAGATCGTCGCGGCGTTCCGCGACGCGTTCCACCGCCTGGAGCGGCGCATCGAGGTGTTCGCCAATCTGCCGGTGCGCAGCCTGGATCGCATGTCGCTGCAGAAGCGGCTGGACGACATCGGCAAGACCGCGGACGAGAAGACGCGGGCGTGATCGCGCGCCGACTTGTCGCCGAGGCGCTGGGCACCGCGTTCCTGCTGGCTGCCGTCGTCGGCTCCGGCATCATGGGCGAGCGGCTGGCGGGCGGCAATGTCGCCATCGCGCTCCTGGCCAACGCCATCGCGACGGGCGCGGCGCTCGTCGTTCTCATTTCCATTTTCGGCCCGGTGAGCGGCGCGCATTTCAATCCGGCGGTGACGCTGGTCTTCGCCCTGCGCCGCGAAATCCCGCCGCGCCTCGCCGCCGCTTATGCCGCCGCGCAATTCATGGGCGCGGTCGCCGGTGTGTGGGCCGCGCACGCGATGTTCGCGCTCCCCATTCTTGAAGTCTCGACGAAGCTGCGCGACGGTCCCGCGCAATGGTGGTCCGAAGGCGTCGCGACCTTCGGATTGATCCTGACGATCGCCGGCGCGCTGCGCTCAGCGCCCGGCGCCGTGGCCCATCTCGTCGGGCTCTACATCGCCGCGGCGTACTGGTTCACGGCATCGACATCCTTCGCCAATCCGGCGGTCACCGTCGCGCGCGCCCTCAGCGACACCTTCGCCGGCATCGCGCCGCACGCCGTGCCGGGCTTCCTCGCCGCGCAATTGACCGCGACGGTCGTCGCGGCGCCCGTCGCGCACTGGCTCTTCGCCACCCGCGACGCATCCGCGATCTGACGCGCAATCCGTCTCGAATTTCTTCATCAGGAATGGCGGAGGACTAGGCACTGGAAACGAACATTTTCCAGCCCTCCCACGCCAAGGCTTCGGAGGGCATCCGCCGCAGGGTTGGCTCGCCTCGTCCGCCGTCGCTTTGGCGAAGGCGGATGGCGATGAAGCCCTCTTCGACGACGCGCTCAACACCAACTACAGCGCGGTCGAGATTTTGGATGACGAAGCCCTCCTCATCATCGCCCTCGAGCCCGTGGTGACGGCCGCGAAAGCGTCCGCGCGCATTTGCGAGTGATGGTGAAGCGAATACTGCAAAAATACGCCCACCCCCGGACCTACAGAAACAGGCAACGCAGACGGGTTTAGAGCAAGCTGTAATGCTCTGTACTGGTTGGGTGGGCCAGCGACGAAACGTCAAGCAGAGACCATATCACATTGCCCTTTAGCGCACGAGCCATCAGATTAACGCCGAAATTGACCGATCATCGTTTGGGGGCATGGATGGAGGGTGACTGGGCGCTTCGGCTCATGAACGAGATGCTGTGGAACGGCATGCTCATCGCGGGACCGGTCTTGATTGCGGCGCTCGCGACCGGGCTTCTCGTCAGCATTCTGCAGGTCGTGACGCAACTCCAGGAAATGACACTCAGTTACGTGCCGAAATTGTTCGTGTCGGCCGCCGTGCTGCTGCTTCTCGGCTCGTGGATGATGCATCGCGTCACGCAATTCGCGATGGAGATGATCGCGCTCATTCCCGATTTGAACTGATGGCCTTGACCCAGACCGCTCTGACGAACTGGGTCGCCGCGTGCATGTTGTTGGCGCTGCGCATCGCGCCCGTCTTCGCTTTTGCGCCGCCTTTCAATATGGTTCAACTTCCCCGCTTGTTTCGAGTGTTGTTCGGTCTTGGTCTGTCTATCTGTCTGGTCTGCGCCTTTCCGGCGGCGACGGCATTGTCGGACACCAGTCTTCACGGACTTGTGACCGCCGCCGCCCGCGAGCTGATGCTGGGATCGATCTTCGTGCTCGCCTTCCAACTCGCTTTTGGCGCGCTCTATTTCGCCGGGCGGACGATCGACATCCAGGCCGGGTTCGGCATTGCGTTGCTGATAGATCCGGCGACGCAAACCCAGACTCCGCTGGCCGGGATGCTCTTCGCCTACGCCGCCGGCGCCGTCTTTTTCGCCTTCAACGGTCACATCGAATTGCTGCGACTCTTTGCAGCGTCGCTGGACGCTATTCCGCTCGGTGGCTGGACGATGCCGCAGTCGATCGAACGCCTGACGGCATTCATCGCTATCGTATTCACCTATGCGCTCGGCGTCGGCGGCGCGACGATCCTCACTCTTTTCCTGGTCGACGTCACGATCGCTGTCTTGTCGCGCACCGTGCCGCAAATGAATGTGCTCATCCTGGGATTTCAGGTGAAAGTCATTGTCTTTTTGCTGGTTCTTCCGGTTTCATTCGGCATCGCCGGCGCCCTGATCGTTCACATCATGGCGACGACGATCCAGAATCTGCCGCGATTGTTTTAGCCGCGCGCGCGGACCTATTCGAGCTCCCATATTGATCCTCCGCTGGCACGTTTATTTTGCGCTTCCAAAACTCGCCGCGAACGTACTAAATATTCGCGGGTTGGGGTCGGCTTAATGGAAGATACGGATCAGGATCGGACAGAAGAGCCGACATCCTACAAATTGACTCGGGCGCGCCGAAAGGGCACGGTCGCGCGCGGGCTCGACCTCGGCTTCTTTGCCGGGCTTTTGGCGTTCGCCGGCTACGCTTGGATACTTGGTCCCCATCTGGCCAGTATCGTTACGCGCGCTTCGCACGATGCGCTGCTGGGCGCCGGCACGGTGCCCGATGGCCGCTATTCGGTCGTCGCAGCGGCGTCCGTCCTGTTTTCGCCCGTCGTCGAACCGCTCGTCCTGATGGGTGCGCTGATCTTTTTCGCCGTGCTGTTGGTCGAACTGCTCCAGACCGGCGTGGTGTTCTCCGCCGAACCGCTCAAGCCCGATTTCAATCGTCTGAACCCGTCACGCTGGTTCAAGCGCTTTTTCAGCGTGCGGCTGTTGATCGAAACCGTGAAGAACCTGCTGAAGCTCGCAGCCTATGCGACGGCCGGTTATCTCGTCATCCGCCAGATGCTGAAGATCGACATCGCCTCCGTGATCGATGGGCGCGGTCTGGCGGGTCTCATGGCGCGCAGCGGCTTCCGCTTGCTGACATACGCCATCGGCATCGCTTTTCTGTTCGCCATCGTCGACCAGCTGATCGTGCGCCGCGATTTCTGGCGGAGGATGCGCATGAGCCGCCGCGAATTGCGTCGTGAACTGCGTGAGCGTGAAGGTGAGCCGCATTTGAAGCGAAAGCGCAAACAGCTGCACGCCGAGTTCGCAAAGGCAAGTCAGAGCCTGCGGAACCTGCGCGGCGCCGACGTCCTCATCGTGAATCCTCGGCACATCGCATTGGCGCTGCGATACGACCGTCGCACGATGTCGGCACCCGTCGTCGTGTCGATGGGCACAAACCGCTTTGCGCTCAGGTTAAAGCGGCTCGCCTTCATCTACAGCGTTCCGGTCATCGAGAATCCGACGCTGGCGCGGGAGCTCATTCGGCGCGCCGCGTTGAACAGGCCGATCCCCGATCATTGCTTCCGGCCCGTGGCGGACATCTACAACGCGCTTCGTGCCAAGATGAGGACCGGCCATGGTTAGCATCGCCGGCGCTTTCTTCGGCCGGAATCGCGATCTCGCGCTGGTCTTCGGGGTGATCGGGATCCTGCTGGTCCTGTTCGCGCCAATTCCACCGGCGTTGCTCGATCTTCTGATCATCCTGAATTTCGCCTTCGGGCTGACGATCTTGTTGCTCACCTTTTACGTCGCGCGGCCCGTGGAGTTCTCGACTTTTCCGTCGCTTCTGCTGATCGCAACGCTGTTCCGGCTGTCGCTCAACGTCGCCGCGACGAGGCTCATTTTGACCCACGCCAATGCCGGCGAGGTGATCGGCTCCATCGGCACGTTCGCGGTGCAGGGCAATTTCGTCATCGGCCTGGTCGTGTTCTTCATCCTGGTCGTCGTGCAATATGTCGTCGTGACGTCGGGCGCGCAGCGCGTTTCCGAAGTGGCCGCGCGGTTCGTGCTGGATTCGGTTCCCGGGCAGCAGATGAGCATCGACGCCGACCTGAACATGGGTCTCATAGACCAGACCGAAGCCAAGCGCAGGCGGCGCAATCTCGAGAAGGAGGCGGCATTCTACGGCGCGATGGACGGCGCCAGCAAATTCGTCAAGGGCGATGCCGTTGCCGGCATCATCATTCTGCTGATCGACATAGTTGCCGGCTGGATCGTTGGCGTTGCCCAAATGGACATGTCCTGGAAGGACGCGCTTGCGACCTTCACGCTTCTCACCATCGGCGACGGCATCGTGACACAGGTTCCGGCGCTGATTATCTCGGTCGCCACCGGCATCATCATCACGCGTTCCTCGGCCGATCGGCAGCTCAGCACGGAGGTCTTCAGCCAGCTTGCTTCTGTCCCGAAGATTCCGCTGATCGTTCTGGGTACTCTGCTCCTGCTGCTCCTCCTGCCGGGAATGCCGAAATGGCCGATCGCCTTGCTGATCATGATTGCCGTTACTGCGTATTTCGCATCGCAAAATCGCAAGGAGACGGAAGAGGCACAGAGCGGGTTCGCCGCGTTGGAAGCGACGCGGGTGCAACAGCCGATTGGTCGTGCCGCGCCGCCGATCGAGATCCTTCTGGGCGCGGAGCTCGGCCGCCAGTGGATGGCGGTCAAGCCGCTGTTGAGCGAGCGCATCGCGACGCTGCGCGCCGAACGGGAAGAGTCGACCGGGTTCGTGATTCCACAGGTCCTGCTTGTCGATGGCAATCGGCTCGGTCCGAACGACTATGAAATCCTGTTCTATGGCGCGCGTCACGGATTCTCCCAGATCTATCCGGACAGAAGTCTGGCGGTGCGCGCCTCGGAAGGCGGGGAAACGCTACCCGGACTGCAAGTCCGCGATCCTGCCTTCGGTTTGCCGGCGACCTGGATCGACTCGGATACGACCGATCGCGCGCGGGAGGCCGGCTATACGTTGATCGACCCGCTAACGGTGTTGATGACACATTTGGGCGAATTGCTGCGCCGCGAGGCAGCGCTTCTTCTTTCGCGGGCCGACGTCGTTGCCTTGCTCGAGGGTGTCCGCGGTCGCCAACAAGGCTTGATCGAAGAACTCATCCCCGCCGTCATGACCGTGTCGGACATCCAGCGCGTGCTTCAGAATCTGCTCGCGGAAAATGTGTCGATCCGCAATCTGGACCAGATCTGCGAAGCGTTGGTCGATCAGGGTCGGACGATGAAAGACCCGATGGAGCTGACGGAGGCCGTGCGCCAGCGTCTCAGCTACGGCATATGCCACGCCTTGCGTGGCAGCCATGAGCAGCTCTCCGTCATGAGCCTGGATCCACGGCTGGAAGCGCAGCTATCCGACAGCATACGGCGCGCCGATCCAACGAAAGGGTTCGTGTTGGATCCGCGTTTGGCCGACAAACTGATTCGCAAGTTGATCCCGGCGGTCGAGAACATGATGCGGCGGAGCCTCGCGCCCGTCCTGCTTTGCAGTCCCGAGCTTCGTCGTCACTTGAAAACGTTCACGCGCCGCAGCGCACCGCGCCTTTCGGTCGTTTCGATCAACGAGATTCCACATACTGTGGACATAATTTCATTTTCGGTCATCAAGGTAGATTGAATCGAATTTCAAATTCGTCGTTGACTGCGAAGTCTCCCCATTGCCAATTCTTCGCGACGACCCTACTGTTTGGCCATGGGCGGGATTGATGGGGCTGGTTCAATTCTATCAGGCGCGATGCAACGAATTGATGTTGCAGCGCAGAATTTGGCGAACCTGACAACGCCGGGTTATAAGGCACGTCGTGCCTTTTCCGATTTTCTGACAGATGGTCAATTGACCTTGGCGGATACGGCACTGCAACCTTCACGTGCTCCGGTTATTGATGCTAGTCCTGGGAAACTCCGCAGCACCGGAAACTCCTTTGACTTGGCCATATCGGGGCGAGGGTTCTTCGTCGTGAAGTCCGCCGACGTGACCTACTACACGCGCGACGGTCAATTCGATCGCGATTCCGACGGCCGTCTGGTCACCGGCGACGGCATGGTTCTTCAATCTTCGGCGGGCGATGTGACCGTGAGCGGCGCGAATCTCACGGTCTCGCAGGACGGTACGATTCTGGACCAAGGTGAGCCCGTTGCGCGGCTGACGATCGCGGACTTTGGCGATGCCAAGTCTTTGCAGCCGGCCGGCGGCAATGTCTTCACAGCGGCCACGTCGCCGCAGGATGTCGCCAGTCCGACGATCCGCCAGGGCATGCTGGAAACGTCGAACGTATCGCAAGCTGACGAGATGATATCCATCATGGGCGCGCTGCGCGGCGCTCAATCGGGGCAACAGATGATGCAGGTCTACGACGAGTTGATGGATCGTGCCACGGCGGCATTCGGGCAGGCGGCTTGAGGCAAGACGAAGTTCTGGGGCTGGAGACTGGGGATGAACGGGGCGTTCTATATCGGCGCGGTGGGCCTTGACGCGCAGCAGCGCGCGCTGGACGTCGTGGCCAACAATATCGCGAACCTGAACACGACGGCCTTCAAGCGGTCTGCGGTGCAATTTTCGGATTTGGTCGCACCGGTTCGCGACGGTGCAGACCAGCCGATGGCGGCGCCCGATCCGATCGCCGGTCTGACCGGCGCCGTCGCCGACACGGCGACGCGCATCTGGACCATGGGTCCGCTGCGCCAGACCGGCCAGCCGCTGGATGTGGCGATCAACGGCGATGGGTTCATCGAGCTCTTGGGACCGGCCGGCCGCTCCTTGTTGTGGCGCGGCGGTACGCTCGAGGTGAATTCCGACGGAGCCCTCGCGACCTCCGACGGCACGCCCCTGCGCGCGGCGATCTCGGTGCCGCAATCGGCCACGAGCTTGACGATCGCGCAGGACGGCACGGTTTCGGCGATGGTGGGTGGTACCAGTCAGAAGCTCGGGCAGATCGAATTGGCGATGGTCAAATCGCCGGATGAATTGGTCGATGATGGTAACGGATATTACGAGACGACCGATTCCTCCAGCGTGACGTCGGTACAGGCCGGACAGGACGGAAGCGGGCTGTTCGTCCAGGGATCGCTCGAATCCTCGAACGTGCAGTTGTCCGATGAGATGACGTCGCTGCTGCTGATCCAGCGCGCTTATGCGGCCAATGCGGAAGTGGTGCAGGCGGGCGATCAGTTGATGTCCATTGTGAATGGGTTGAGACATTAGTTTTGGGTCTGGGGCATGCGTAGGGGGCAGGTTGTTGTCGGTGCGCTTTGCGTGCTGGTTGGGCTCGTCCGACCGGCGCCGGCGTCCGAGTTGCTCGCGACGGGACACGCGTCCTGCCTCAGGGCGCTCGTCGATCTGTCCGCTGGCACCACACCGGATGCGGCAAGCTTTGAATCGGCGCCTTGTCCTCAAGCTCCCCTGTCTCCCACGTTTCGCTACGACCCTCAGCGAAGGGCGGCGGTTCTTACGACGGCGATCGTGCGCGGCGGCATTGTGCGCGCCTTTGCCGATTTCGATGCCGGCGCGATCGAACCGGGCCAGACACTGCATCTGGTCGTGACCTTCGGCGCCGCTCGCATCGAGCGTCCGGTGCAAGCCCTGCAGTCCGCGCGCCCGGGCGAGCGCCTCTTCGTCAAATGCGAAGATGGGACGATCTTGTCGGTCCGCTATGAGAAGGCCGTGCAATGATCGACTTGCGCACCTTGCCCGTTTTTCTGGCGGTCCTGCTGGCGCTCGACGCGCCGGCCGGTGCCGCGGATCTCTACAATCACGATTCCTGGCCGGCCCTCGCTTCCGACCGCACGGCGCACAAGTCGGGCGATGTGCTCACCGTGCTGGTCTACGAAAGCGCCGCGGCAACGGACACGGCGAGCAGCGGCTCGACTCGCGACAGCAAGGTCGGCGGCGAACTTTCCGCCGGAACGACGTTCGACAAATCGGCGAGCCTCGGCTTGTCCGGCGAGTCCGACGATACCGGCTCGATCGGGCGCAGCGGCGGCATGGTCGCGCAAATCAGCGTGACCGTGGATGGTGTTCTGCCCAATGGCGATCTTCACATCGCGGGCCAGCAGGTGATGAACATCAACGGCGAGAAGACAAAGATCCAGATAAAGGGCCGCGTCCGGCTCGCCGATATCTCGCCCGCCAATACAGTTTTGTCGAGCCGAATTGCCGATGCGGCGATTGACTACGACGGCTCCGGCTTCGTCACGCGAAGTGCTCAAGCGGGTCTGCTTACGCGGGTCTTCAATTGGTTGGGCATCCCATGAGACGCGCCCAGTTCGCTCGCGTTGTCGCTGTATCGTTATTGGCATTCGTCGCGCCATGTAGCGCAACTGCTCCCGCGGAAACCGTGCGCTTGAAGGATTTGGGCCGTTTTCTTGGTTGGCGCGACAACGCGCTCATTGGGTACGGCATCGTCACGGGCCTTGCCGGGTCTGGCGATTCACCGCGCAGCGTCGCCACACGCCAAGCCTTGAGCAATGCGCTCAGCCGTCTGGGCGCGAGCGTCGCGCCTGACGATCTGCAAAGCCGCAACGTCGCTGCCGTCGTGGTCACGGCGACGTTGCCGCCAGCTGCGAGTATCGGCGATCGGATCGATGTGACGGTTACATCGGTTGGAGATGCACGCAGCCTGGCTGGCGGGACGCTGCTGATGACGCCGCTGCTGGGTCCGGACCATCGCGATTACGCTCTAGCGCAGGGCGCGCTCGTCGCCGGCGGATACAATTTCCGCGACAACGCCAATTTGCGTCAGAAAAACTATCCCGCGAGCGGCGTCGTGACCGACGGCGCCACGGTGGAAACTCCGGTCGACGCGAATCTCGTCAACAAGGACGGTCAATTGACCTTCGTTCTTCAGGATCCCGACTTCACGACGGCACAGCGCGTCGCCGACTCGCTGAATCAGGCGCTGTCCGCCAACGTTGCCCGGGCGAAAAGCGCAGAGGCCATCGTCATCGACACCGGGGGCGGCGACGTCAATCGGTTCATCGCGTCCATCGAGAACGTATCGGTCAGCCCCGATCAGATCGCGCGCGTCGTCATCAATGAACGCTCGGGCACGGTGGTTGCCGGCGGGCTGGTGAAGATTTCCAGCGTGGTGGTCGCCCAGGGCGACATCAAGGTCTCCATCAGCGTCGATAATCAGGCGCCGCAGCCCTACCTCTATGGCGGCTATACGCCCAAGGGACGCGATCTGATCGCCACGAACACCAAGTTGGAAGTGTCCGACGCGTCGGACGACGTCGTGGCGCGCTTTCCCAATACCACGGTCGCCGATCTGGTGCGCGGCTTGGCCCGCGCCCGGGTCGCGACGCGCGACATGATCGCGATATTGCAGGCCATCAAGGCGGCGGGCGCATTGCACGCGCAAATCGTTGTGCAGTAGGGGCGGATGATGGAAAGCAGCACGGCCGTATTGGCGATCAAGGCGCTGGACCTTCTGGACCAGCGTGCCGCGGTAACGGCCGAGAACATCGCCAATGCGGGGACGCCGGGCTATCGGCCGCTGCGATTAAGTTTCGAGGATGCCCTGAAAGCCGCCGCCGCCCAGGGCGATGACGCCGTGCGGCAGTTACAGCCCACCGTTGAGCGAACGGTCACCAATACCGGCAACGGCGAATTGCGTGCCGATCTCGAGATGGCAACGGCCTCCGCGACGGCGGGCCGCTATTCGGCGCTGGTCGAAGTGCTCAATCGCGAATTGCAGATCGATTCGCTCGCCATTACGGGGAACAGCTGACATGCGCGCCGCCGAAATCAGTTTAACGGGCCTGGACGTCGAGTGGCGCCGTCTGGAGGTCATCACGGAGAATCTCGCCAACGTCAACACGACGCGGGTCGGTCAAGGCGGGCCGTATCGGGCGCAGCATCTGGTGTCGGGTCCGCGCGCGGGATTCGATGCGCACTTGCATCACGCGCCCGGCGCTGCGGCCGATGCAACCGGCACCGATCCGAGCCGTCTCGACGGCGTGATGGTCTATGGCATCGAAGCGGACGACGCGCCGCCGCGGATGGTGCACGAGCCCGCCAATCCCGACGCCAATGCGCAGGGTTACGTGGCCTACCCGAATATCGATCATGCCGAACAGATGACGCTGATGGTCAAAACCACGCGCGCCTATGAGGCGAATATCGTTGCAATGAACGCCGCGCATCAAATGTATGCCAAGGCGCTCGAACTGGGGAGGCGCTCGTGACCGTGCTTCCGGTTCCCATCGTCGGACAAATGGCACCGCTTGCGCAGCTTGCCACTCCCGCACCGCCGGTCGCGGCGGCGCCTCAGGCGCAGGTGTCCTTCGCGCAATTGCTGAGCACCGGCGTGGACCGGGTCAATGCCGATGTCATGCATGCTGATCAAATGGTCCGCGCCTTCGTGCTGGACGATTCGGTGCCGGTGCATCAGGTGACGTTCGCGCTGTCGCAGGCGCAGCTCTCGTTGGATCTCATGCTGCAAATTCGCAGCCGCCTGCTCGACTCGTATCAACAGCTTGCCAACATGCAATTGTAGTCTGGGGCACCTCTCTTGTTTGATCGTTTCCGCGCATGGCCTGTTGACCGCCAAATTCTGGCGAGCGTGATCGGCGTGCTCATCATCGGTTGCGTGCTGGCCGGCGCTTGGTACGCGTTCCTTTATACGCCGTATCAGCCTCTGTTCGGCGGCCTCCGGGTGGCGGACGCGGCGACGATCGTCGCCGAGCTCGACCGCAGGAAAATTCCCTATCATCTCGCGGATGGCGGCAGCGCGATCCTGGTTCCGGCTGATCTCGTCGATGCGACGCGTCTGAATGTGATGGGCGAGGATCTGCCGCTGAAGGGCACTGTGGGTCTCGAACTGTTCGACAAGTCGGACATGGGCCTGACCGATTTCGCGCAGAAGATAAACTATCAGCGCGCGCTCCAGGGCGAGCTTGAACGTACGATCATGAGCCTCGACGGCGTCGAGGCCGCGCGCGTGCATCTGTCGATGGGCGAAGACCGCATATTCCGGGACGACCAGGTCCCGCCCAAGGCGTCGGTTACGGTTCGGATGCGCCGGGGTGCGGTGCTCTCACCGAGTGCTGCGCAAGGGGTGAGGCGCCTCGTGGCGGCGGCCGTTCCCAAGCTCGACATCGCCAATGTCGTGATCCTGAATGAAGAGGGTCAGATCGTCGGCACCGCGCAGTCCGCTGCGCCGCCTGGTGAGACCGTAGCGCCGGCGGTGGAGGAAAAGCGGGCTATCGAGCAATATTACGAGGCGCGAATTCGCGACGTACTCGCGCGCGGTCATTGGCCGGTGCCGATCGGCGTGAGCGTGGAGGCGGAAGTTGCGATGTCGCCCGAAAATTCCGCGCCGGCCGACGCGCTTGCGACTTGGTCACCGGCATCGCGCCAGTTTCCGCTCCAGGTGACGCTGTCGTCGACCCCGCTGCTCGAGACCGCGACGCAAGCGACCGTCCGCGACCTCGTGTCGTCTGCCGTGGCGGCGCAACCGCAAGACGCCGTTTCCTTCGCGGCCGACGGTCCGGCGCCACGCCAGCCCGAACCGGGGCCGTCTGCGCCCATGGCGCGGCCGGCCGTGACGGCACCTGCGTCGATCGCCGACGACGGCTACGATTGGTTCGGCGAAGCCGCGGTGACGCTGCTTCTTCTCCTGCTCATCCTGGCGGCCGTCTATGTCGTGCTGCGGCAGGCCCGCGCGCCGCGCCGGCTCACCGCGCAGGAGCGGGCCGATCTCGCGCTTCGCCTTCGTGCCGCGCTCAATCGGGAGGACGAGCATGCCGCCATCGGCTCCTGAACGTGACCTGCGCCGCATCGTCGCCGAGCTCGCCGGTCTGCATGGCGATGATCTCGCGGCCATTCTCGCCGAATTGGGCGCCGACGAGCGTCGGACGGTCGAGACGCTGCTGCACGAATATAAAGTGGGGACCTCCGCTGTCGATGCCGCGCCGCCCGTTCAGGACCCTATGTTCGACGCGACGCGCCTCTCGCCTTGGCTGGCGGCGCGGATGAGGGACACCCATGGCGTCACGCCGCACGCCCGTCGAACGCTTCAGGCCTGCGCCGCGCGGATTTGCCCGGCGCCGCAGCCTTCCGCGCCGACCTCCCGAATCCGCGGCGGGCGTTCTTCCTCGCGGGCCACACGATGAGCAGCATCATCAAATCGGACAGCCATGATGAACTTGCGGCGGTCCGCACCATAGCCGCACTGCCGATCGCGCCGCCCGCGCCGGTCGTCGATGTCGAGCGCGAACGCCTGAAGCGGCGCGTTGCGGAACTGGACGGCGTGCTGCGCCAGCGCGAGTCGGAGATCGCCGAACTGGGCCGCGACGTGGAACGCGCCTATGCGCGCGGCAGGATCGAAGGCCACGAAGAAGGTTTGGCCGATGCGCAGGATCGGCAGGACGACCGCCTAAGAGTCCTCGAGAACGCCGTGCGCGACGCCCAGACATCTTTGGAAAATCAGCTTAAAGCCACCGAAAGCCTCGCGGCGTTGCTGGCGCGCGACGGCTTGGAAGTGCTTTTCGGCGACGCTGCCGGGCGCGGCGAGATGGTCGAAGCGATCATCCGGACGCAAATCGAAGAACTCGACAAGGATCTCGTGCTCGGCGTGGAGGTCTCCGCGGAAGACTTTGCGGACGCAGGCGCATTGCCGTTGCTAACGCAGCGGCTTGGCCTCCCCGCCGCATCGCTGATTCGGGTCGAAGCGCCGTCCGGTCACTGCGTCATGAACCTGCGGCTTGGCCGCGTGGATGCTGGGCTTGATCGGCAGTGGGGCGTTCTGCGCGCCTTGCTCGCCGGGATGGCGCATCGGACGGAAGCGACATGACCCTGCATCCGCTTCGCAGCCGTCTGCGTTCGGTCGACCCTGTGCTGCGCACCGGCCGGGTCCGCAAGATCATGCCCACCCATATCGAGGCGGATGGCCCCAATATCGCGATCGGCACGATGTGCACGATCGAAACGCGCTCCGACGCCGGCCTTGAAAGCATTTGCGCCGAAGTCGTGCAGGTGGACCGCGAGAGCATTGTCCTGTCGCCGCTGGAAGAGGGCGCTCCGACATTCGCCGGCGCGCTGGTGACGGCCTGCGCCGATGCTGGTTCGGTCCCAGTCGGCGCGGCGCTTCTCGGGCGCGCCGTCGATGCGCTGGCGCGGCCGATCGACGGCTTGGGCACGCTTCGAGGCGCTCTGTATCGTCCTATGCGTGGCGAGATCGTCTCGCCGCTGGATCGCGCTTCGCCCGCGCAGATTTTCGAAACCGGCCTGAGGGCGGTCGACGGGCTGCTGACTCTCGGTGAGGGCCAGCGCATCGGGATTTTTGCCGCCAGCGGAGTCGGTAAGACATCCCTGATGACGCAGATCGCCCGACAGGCAAAGGCAGATGTGACGATCCTGTGTCTTGTCGGCGAGCGCGGCCGCGAGGTCGAATCCATTTGGAACCAGGGGTTCGATGCGCAGGCCCGCGCACGCTCTGTTCTCGTGGCGGCGACGTCAGACCAGTCCGCGGCGATGCGCGTTCGTGCCGGTCATTATGCGCTCGCGCTGGCGGATTATTGGCGCGGCGAGGGCAAGCAGGTTCTCCTGGTGCTCGATTCGGTCACCCGACTCGCCATGGCGATGCGCGAAATCGGACTGGCGGCCGGCGAGCCGCCGACGGTCCGCGCCTATACGCCCAATGTCTTCGCGGCGATCCCGAAGATGGTGGAGCGTTGCGGTGCGTTGCGCGCCGGCGGCGCGATCACGGCGGTGATCACAGTTCTCAGCGAGAACGACGAGGTCGATGATCCGATCTGCGAGCTGATGAAATCGCTGCTCGACGGGCACATCATCCTGTCGCGGACACTGGCGGAACGGGGACATTTCCCGGCGATCGATTGCACCCGCAGCATCAGCCGCCAAGCGGCCGACCTGGTCTCGGACGACCAGAACCGGCAGGCCACGCAGGTGACGGAATGGCTCAGCGTTCACGAAGCGTCGCGGACGCTGATCGAAACCGGCCTCTATGCCAAGGGCAGCAACGCGGGCATTGATCGCGCGGTCGAACGCTACCCCGAGATCATGCGTTTCTTGCGCCAGGACCGCGGCGAGCGGATTGACGTTGCGTCCACAGCGGTCGCGCTGGCGCTTGTTGCCGAGGGTGGGACATAGCCATGTCGCACAAACATCAGGCGGAGAGCTTGCGTCAGGTTGTGCGCATCCGCGATTTGCAGCGCGCGGGCGCTGAGGCGGCGGCGGCGCGGGCGCGCGTGCGTCTGCGCGAAACGGCCGAGGCCGTCATCGAGCAGGAGAACGCGCGTCGGGCGGCGGAGGCCGATTGGCTCGAGGCACTGTCCGTGCCCTGCCCATGCCTTGAGATCTTGCCGCTGTTCTCCGGCGCGCTTGTCCGCCGCGACGTGCTTGTGCGGCGCGCCGAAGCCGAGGCAACGGACGCATCCGAATATCTGTCGAATCGGATGACGTTGTGGCGCGAGGCGATCCATCGTCACGACGCGGCGCGGGCGTCGGCGCGCAAGGTCGCCAAGCGACTGGCGCGACAGGATGAGGAAGAGGCGCTGCAAGACGGCGCGGATATGTTCCTGCAACGATGGGGCAGGCGATGACGGCCATCGCAAACTTGAATCCCCTGCTCGGCCAATACACGAGGGCGGATTCGCATCCGATTCTGCAGGATGCCGCATCGTCGGCGCGTTTCGCCGAACTGCTGGCCGATCGCCGCGACGGCGATATGGCCGAACGTCCGCCCGGGCAGATCTTGAACGCCGTGACCTCGGCGAGTTCCTCCGGAACGATCGCTTCGCCCCAAATCTCGGAAGCCGTCTCTGGAGCGCTGCCCGGCAATGCGGCGGATGCGCGATCGCCGGAAGACGTCGGCCCGACATACCAATTCGCGGAGCTGGGCATGTTCGGCCGTTTTGCTGCCCAAAGCTGGGACGGCGTCTCCACGGTCTCCGCGCCGGCGACATTCGCCGGCCTCGGCCCTCGAGGCGCGGAGATCGCTCCAAAAGATGCGGCCACGCCGACGTCGGTGCTCGATGTCCAATCGGACGCGTTTGTGCCGTTCGAGCCGTCGGCAGGCGTCGTGACGGCGCCTCCCGAGCCATCGGCTCCGGCGATGCTCTTGGGCGGCGGGCTGCCGGCCATGGCAACGTTTCTTGCGCCGGCAAGCGGAAACGCCCAGGAGGTCGGGCCGTTCGAACCAATCGGATCGGCGGGCCAAGTTGCGCCGGATTATCGTCCCGCGCCGGCGAACGCGTCTCCCGCGACCAGCGAACTCGCGATGACGGCGGATGGCACTGGGTTGAACATTGTCGCGCGCGGTGCCGATCTTTCCGAAGCCGATGCTGCCGGCGTTCGCCGGATGCTGGAGGCCGCCGCCGCCGAATTCGGCATGCAGGTCTCCGAGTTGCACCTGAACGGCGCCTCTGTCGCGCCATCCTCATCTCGCTTGGGAGGCCTTGATGGTCACCGCACCCGTTAGCTCGGTCTCTCCGGCCACCGCGCAAAGCGCGTTCGGCCTCGATTTCCAATCGCTGCTCAGCATCATTCTGACGCAGCTCACCTACCAGGATCCCCTGAAGCCGGTCGACAATTTCGAATTCGTTTCGCAGCTGGGTCAGTTCGCCCAGCTGCAACAGACGCAATCGCTCAACGACCTGTTGACGAACATGCTGTCATCCCAGGCTGCCACGCAGGCAACCGGCCTTCTCGGAAAGACCGTCGACGTCACTTCCTCGACGGACGGCACCACGACATCGGGTCAGGTGACCGCCGTTTCGTTCGCGACAGGCACGCCGCAACTGACTCTGAACACCACCGACGGACAGACGGTCAGTGGAATTTCCATCGCAAACATCTCGCAAGTTCGTTGACCGCAAGGAGAAACACGATGCTAGGCGCAATTTATGTGGGTCTGAGTGGCATGGACGCCTTTTCGACGGGGCTCCAGATGATCGCCAACAATGTGGCCAATTTGAACACGCCGGGCTTCAAGGCGCAGACGGTGCAGTTCAGCGATCTGTTCGACCAGGGCGGCAGCGGGGGTCTGACATTTCTGGGCAGCGGATTTTCGCGCGCGACCGGCAATGGCGTGCAGATCGGTGCTTCGCAAATCGACTATACCGAGGGGACGCTGCAACAGACCGGCAACCCGCTCGACCTTGCCATTCAGGGCAGCGGTTTCTTGACGCTGCTGAATGGCGGTCAGACCTATTATACCCGCACCGGCAGCTTTCAGGTGGACAACGACGGATACATCTCGCAGCAGGGTACCGGCTATCATTTGGCCGTGCTGGATTCGACCGGCCATGCCGTGCCGCTGAAGATCGACGCGCTGCGCACCAGCCCGCCCGCCGCTACGACAAAGATATCCTTCTCCAGCAACCTGTCGTCATCCGCGACGACGGCATCGGTTGCCAATATCGACGTGTATGACGACCGCGGCGGGTTGCAGGTCTGGACGGCGAATTTCACGAAGTCGACCGCTGCCGGGCAAAGCGATCAGTGGGATGTGAGCGTCGTGGACGCGAACGGCAATTCCATCGGATCGGGGACCTTGAATTTCATCGGCAGCGAGCCGGACCCGACGGCCGACACCATCACCATCAACAACTCGCCGGTGGGCGCCGATCCGCTTTCCGTTGTCTTGGACTTCTCCTCGGGCGTCACGTCGTTTTCCTCGGGCACGACCTCTACGCTCCAGACGTCCTCGGTCGATGGCAATGCCGAAGGCAATCTGAGCACGGTCACGATCGACGACACGGGGCAGGTCTTGTTGACCTATTCCAACAAGCAAACGCAGCAGGAAGGCGCGGTGGCGATCGCGGACTTCCGCAATCCGCAGGGGCTCGAGCAGTTGAGCGGCGGCCTGTTCCGCAACACCGACGGCGGCGAGCTTCGACTTTTGTCCAGCGGCAGCGACGGGATCGGAACGCTCGTGTCGCAGCAAGTCGAGGCTTCGAATGTCGACCTGTCCAAGGAGTTCGGCGATCTCATTCTGGTCCAGCGCGGCTATCAAGCCTGCTCGGAGGTGCTCAGCATCTCCAACGACATGATCCAGCAGCTGTTCGGCATCCGAGGGCAGGGGTGACACAGGAGGTTGAAGACTGGCTTCCGGAAGACGCCTTCACCGATGAAAGGGTGACAGCGATCTTGTCCAAACCTCTTCTGGCCTGGCGCGAGCGTTGGTTGCCGGCCGGGTCGGCGTGCACGCTGTCGCTGCTCGACACGGACGGGGCTGCGCCCGCCCATCCATCCGCGACGCTGGCAAGAGGATCGTTTGCGGACGCGGAGTTGAGTGGGGACGGCCTGCGCGCCCTGGTGAAATCGGTCCTGGATCTGGATCCGACGCAACAAGAGGCGAACGCGGACGACCGCGCCGTGTTGGACGGCTTCGCCCGAGAGGTGATGCGCGACCTGGTTTCCACCCTGGAAGTCGCGCTTCCGGCAAGCGGGCAAGGGGCGGGACGGTCGTATCTCGCGGTCGATCTAAAGCTCGAAGGCGACTCGGTCGCGGTGCTGTGGCTCGGTGCTGGACAGGTGGCCGCGCTGATCAGGAAGACCGCCGCGGCCGCGCGGCCCTCACGTCAGCCGATCGGCGCGCGATCCGACGCGATCAGGGCGACGCCGGTGACGCTTGTGGGCCATTTGGGCAATATCGAACTTGCATTGGATGATCTGCAGGGCATCGGCGTTGGAGATGTCCTGGTCCTCGATCGCGCGGCCCACGAACCGGTCGAGCTGCGTTTATCGCAAGGCTCTCAGGCATTGGCACGCGGCCGGCTGTCAAAAAAAGACGGGTGCGCCGCGATCCAACTCTAGCGGCAGGAACATCAGCAAGTTGAGCACGGAATTGGATACGAACAAGAAAATCGACGAGACCCTCGCGCCCGCGGCTCCCGCGACGCTGGTCCGCATCAACGGCGAGCTTCTTCGCGGCCTCCGGGTGTCGCTGGAGGCGCGCCTCGGCGAGGCCAGGATGACGGTCGAGCAGCTGATGGCTCTCAAGCAGGGCAGCGTGGTGACACTCGAAACGAGTCTGGCCGATCGCGTCGAACTCTTCCTGAACGACGCGCTTGTCGCACGGGGTGAGATTGTGGCAGTCGGCGAAAAGTTCGGCGTACGTATCGTCGAAATCGCCCAAAAGCCGTGAGCGGCCCGACCACGCGCCCGCGCGACGGGAAAGCCTGGCGGATTGCTGTCGGTGCCGGGGGTGCGCTGGTCGGCACGGTGGGCACCGCCTGTGCGCAGACGCTTGGCCACGGGCCGCCGGACGATATCTCCCTGTGGCGCGTCGCCATGGCATTGATCCTCTGTCTGGTGCTTGCGGTCGGTGCCGCCTTCGCCGTGAAGGCCGGGGGCGGCCGATGGCGGCTCCCGTTCGTCGCAAACGACGCAAGCCGCCGGCTCAAGCTTCGTGAATCGCTGCGCCTCGGCCATCAGGTGGATTTGTGCATCGTAGCGTGCGACGGCCGAGATCTGCTCGTGTCGGTGAGCGCCCAGGGCGTACGGCTCTTGGACAGATTGCCGGCACCGGACGGCCGCGACGGTCAAATGCCATGATGCGTACGCTGCTTCTGGTCATCGCCGCGGCATTCCTGATCCTGTCGACGCAAGCCGCGTGCGCAAGGCCGTCGCCGCCCGTAGCTGCGCCTGCACCGGGGGTCGCCACCGCGCCACTCGCCGCTCTCACAGCCAAGGACGATACCAAGACCGCTGAGGTCGTTCGCATCGCACTCATCCTCTCGCTGATGGCGCTGCTGCCAAGCATCCTTGTGTGCACAACGTCCTTCGTACGGATTGCCGTCGTCCTGGCCATGGTACGTCATGCCTTCGGGATGCCGGAGACGCCACCCAACTTGGTTCTTGTCAGCCTGGCGATCTTCCTTACGGCGTTCTCGATGCTGCCGACCTTCGAGGCGATCGACGGCCAGGCGCTGGAGCCGTTCCTCAGCGGCCGGTTTTCGGTGGCCCAGGCGATCGACAAGGGCAGCGGACCCGTGCGCGATTTCATGCTGCGGCAAGTGCGCGATCAGGACATCCAGACGATGTACGACATCTCGCACAAGCCTCTCCCATCGCGCGCGGCCGACGTCGATTTGATGCAGCTGGTCCCCGCCTTCATGCTCAACGAACTGCGCGTGTCCTTCCGCATCGGTTTTGTGATTCTCCTGCCATTTCTCTTGATCGATATCGTGGTCGCCAGCGTTCTTCTCGCGCTGGGTATGCTGATGGTGCCTCCGGCCACGCTGTCGTTGCCGATCAAGGTGCTCATGTTCGTCCTGATCGACGGCTGGAGCCTGGTGCTGCAAGGCGTGCTCGGCAGTTTCCGGTGAATGACGGATGGGCGCGGCCGCAAACACCGAAGGAACGAGCGACGAGGAAACGACCTTGTGGGTCGCCTTCAAGTCCGGTGCCTCGATGGACGCACGCGAGCAGCTGTTCACGCGGCACGCCGCGTTCGCCCGCAATATCGCGCATCGGCATTTTCGCGAGCGCTCACGCGGCGACCTCGAGATCGCGGATCTGCATCAGCTCGCCTATACCGGACTATTGGAGGCGCTAGACCGTTTCGACCCGGCGCGCGGCGTTCCTTTCCGTCCCTATGCCGCCCATCGAATCTCGGGCAGCATCAGCGACGGCATCGCGCGGACCAACGAGGTGCGCGAGCAGATCGGCTGGCGCCAGCGCGTGAACCGGGAACGGCTGCAATCTCTATCCGATGGCGATGGTGATAACCTGCGCACCGCCGACGCCATGGAGCAACTGGCGCAGGTGGCGGTCGGCCTCGCGCTGGGGTTCATTCTCGAAGGTACGGGCCTGTTTGCGCAACCCTCCAAGGACGACGTACCGTCCAGCTCCGCGACGGGCTATGAGAGCTTGGCGTGGAAGGAGGTCATCGCGCAGGTCAACGCCGAACTCGATGCCTTGCCGCAGCGCGAGCGGACGATTTTGACACAGCACTACCTGATGGGCGTAGATTTCGACCGGATCGGGTCGCTGCTGTCGCTCAGCAAGGGCCGTGTGTCGCAATTGCATCGGGCAGCGCTCTCGCTCCTGCGCAAGCGCATGGCCCAACGCGGGCATTTTCGATTGGGAGGATGAGATGGCCGAACGCAGCAATGGCACGCTTTGTCCGGACGACAGACTGTCCGGCCTTGTTCTGGCGCTCGGCGCCGATCGCGCTCGCGGTCTGCGCGATCTGGACTCGATGATCGCGAGTTTTCCTGCAGATCCGAGGCTGCATTTCCTGAAGGGTTCGATGCTGGCGAGCAGTCAGGATTATGCCGCGGCCCGCACCGCGATGCACCACGCCGTCGAACTTGCGCCGGACTATGCTGTGGCGCGCTTTCAGCTCGGCTTGCTTTTGTTGACGAGCGCGGAACCTTATGCGGCACAGGAGGTCTGGGGACCACTTCATGCGCTTCCTGACGACAATCCGCTCAGGATTTTCGTCGCCGGATTGACCCATCTGATAGCCGATCGCTTCGACGACGCGGTTCTCGATCTTGAGCGGGGTATCGTACTGAACCGCAAGAACGCGGCGATGAACAACGACATGCAGCTGATCGTCGACGAGGTTCGCCGCCGGCGCGGGGCTCAAAAGGAGGATGGCGCGGCGTTTTCCTCTGTCGACATTTTGCTGCAGCAGGCCGCATTGAAATCCACCAGGCATTAGCGCGCGGACGCGGCGGGAAGAGGCCCGATGGACCCGATATCGAACGCCGATCGCCTTGTTCTTTTGCTGCGGCGGAAGTTGCAGGAACGCGCAAAAGCGGGCGCCGGCGCCAATGCGCTCGCCCGGAGCGGCGTCCAGGCGCCGGCGGAGCCGTCGGGCCTGCATGCCCTGGCGGCCGTTGAGGGTGCCGACGAACGGCTCTTGCGCCGCGCGCTGATTCAAAACCTGTTGGCCGATCAGCTTGGGCCGGCATTGCTCAACGATGCGCAATTCCAGCAGATCGTCTCTCGCGTCACCCAGGCGATCGAAGAAGACGATGCGACGTCGCGCCTGTTGTCGCGCCTGATCGCCGACCTTCGACCATCCTGATTGGCTAGTTGCGCCGGTTTGCCGCCATACCGACAAGCACCTGTGCGAGTGTCTCGCCCTTCGGTCCGATCGGACGAGACAGGGCGATGTCGCGTATCCGTTGCGCCATCTGCGTGTGGCCTTTGACGTCCAGAAGCATCGACTGCGCCAACGCCGCGCCGAAACAATTGCGGTCGAGCCGAAGCGCTGTCTCGCAGCGCTTGCGCGCGCCGGCGACGTCGCCGGAAAGCACATCCAGCACCGCGAGGCCGCCATGGATCTCGGCGAAGTTGGGGTCCACGGCAAGGGCACGTTCGAAGCGCGCGCGCGCCGTCGCATTGTCGCCGGCGATGAAGTAAGCCCAAGCCGCCGCCACCCACGATCCAAGATGATCCTGGAAGAGTTCCGCTCCGTGATCCAAGGCCTGTGTCGCCGCGGCGGCGTTGCCCGAAGCGAGGAGGCTCAGTCCCTTGCCGATCCAGGCCCGCGCGTTGGAAGGCTGCGCCGCGATGGACGCCTCGAACATGCCAAACGCGCGGGCCGCATCCTTGTCGCCCAGCGTCAGCATGCCGAGCGTGGCGCGGCCCATCGGGTCATCGCCCGCGCGCTCAGCATAAAGCAACGCCAGATCGGCTCTTTCGGCATCCATGGCAAGGCTCGCCAGCGCGCCCATGAGCTGCGCGTTGTCGGGATAGCGCTGCGCCAGGTCCTTCCCCGCGGCGAGCGCATCGTCGAAAAGCCCCAGGTGATGCATCATCTCGATCTTTAGCGACGGCGCGCGTTGCGACATCGCCAGCGTCGCGTCGTCAAGCAGGTCCAGCGCCTCGCGATGGGCGCCCAGCATGGCTTTTGCCCAGGCGAGATTGAAGCGCAATGCGGGATCGTCGGCACCGGCCGCCCGCAATCCTTGGAACGTCGTCGCCGCGTCCTCGAAACGTTGTCCCGCAAGCGCGGCCAAGCCTTGCAGATTCAAAAGTTCCGGCGGCAGCGCCGCCACCGCGCCGTAGCGCGCGAGCAATTCAGCAGTCCGGCCGAATTCCTGGGCGTCATAGGCGGCATGCGCGGCATCGGATAGAAGCGACGGGTTTGTGGGATCGCGCTCCAGATAGCGCAGCAGGCGATCCAGCCGCGAATCGGAACGGGTCGTTGCTTCTGCCGGCATATCGCACCGTTTGGATCGGACGAGTTGGCGTCAGGGTACCGGCGAGATGGCACGGGCGCAACTCGGCAGGGCCAAAAGTGCAAGAGAAATAAGGCCTTTTGCCGCCAGAGCGCATTTTGCGCCGTCGCCGAAGAAATCGCTAAACGAAATCCCAGCCGTGCCGATCAGGATCGATATGGGGTGCTTTGCAGGCTGCTGCCCTGTGGATCGGAAGGGGTGGTCGAGATGGTGGCGATCGTCACGGGTTTGGGCCTTGGTGTCGAACGCAGTTCGGGCTGGGTCCTGGGTTCGCGCGGGCAGTTGGGCGATTCCACGTTCGGCCGCTACGGCGAGAACGTCTACGTCAACGCGGCGACGGGCAATCTGGCGATCGACCGGACGGACGAGATCCTGATCGGCCAGGGTCCCGACAGCGTCATCTCGCGGGCTTATAACAGCCAGGGCAATCTGTCCGACGACAACGGCGACAATTGGCAGCTCAACGCGCAGCGCCGCGTGGTCGGCCTGACGGGCACGGTCAACACGTCCGGCTCGACGGTGACGCTGATCGACTGGGACGGTTCGGACACTCTTTATACCTATGACGCGAGCCGGGGCGCCTATGTCTCCACGGGCGGCAGCGGCGCCTATGACACGTTGAGCTTCGCCTCGAACGTCTGGACCTGGACGGATGGTGACACGCGGCAAGTCGATACCTATGACGCCACCAATGGCGGCCGGATCGTCGCGAGCATAGACGGCTCCGGCAACCAACTGACATATTCCTATACCGGCAGCCTGCTGACGCGGGTGACGACGCAGGACGGCGAGCACACCGATCTGACCTGGTCGGGCAACAATCTGATGCAGATCACGACAACCCTCGCGGACAGCTCGACGCTGACGCGCACGCGTTACACCTATGACGGCTCGAACCGGCTGTCGGCGGTGACGACGGATCTGTCGCCGAACGACAATTCCATCGCCGACGGCAATGTCGTCGTGACCACCTATACCTATGACGGTTCGAGCACACGCGTGGCCTCGATCAGCCAGACCGGCGGCGCCTATCTCGCCATCACCTATGACGGCAGCGGCCGCGTCGCCACGCTGGCGCAGACCCAGGCGAGCGGCATCACCAGCACGACGACGCTCAGCTACGACACCGTCGATGGGATCACCACGGTCACCGACAATCTGGGCAACGCGACCAAGCTCTATTACGACGCGAACAACCAGCTGACCCAGATCCTGCTGCCCCCGGCCCAGTCGGGCGCCACAGCGCAGAGCATCACCTACACCTACGACGCGAATGGCAACGTCACCTCGGCGACCGATGCGAGCGGCAATGCCACGGTCTATCAGTACGACGCCGACGGCAATTTGACGCTGCAGCGCGACGCCGCCGGCAACACGGTCACCTATACCTACGACACCACCGATTCCAACCCGCTGCTGATCAACAAGCTATTGACCGCGACGACGTATGCCGTGCCCGATCCGGACGGCGCCGGCTCGGGTCAGCCCAGCCAGCCCAGCACCACGCGCTATGTCTACGATTCGACCGGCAGTCTTCGATATGTGGTCAGCCCGCTGGGCGAGGTGAGCTTCTACGTGTTCAATTCTGCGGGCCAGCAGATCATGGCGATGGCGGTCAACGACAATACCTATAACTTGAGCGGTCTTGGTCCCACCGATCCGATCTCGTTTTCCTCGATGGTCAGTTGGATCACGGGTCTCTCCGATTTCAGCACATCGGCGCGGGTCCAAACGACCTACGACTTCCGCGGCAATGTCAGCACCGTGACCACCTACACTGCGCTGGCGGCCGATAGTACGGGCCTGACCACGTCGCCCTATACGGTGGAGACCTACACCTACGATCAGTTCGGCAATCTGCTGACCAAGAGCACGAGCGGGATCTCCAACAGCCAGAGCTTCATCTATGACGGATTGGGTCGGATGATCGGCTCCACCGACCTCAACGCCGGCACCACCACCGTCGCCTTCACCGACAGCGCGAACACGTCGGTGGTGACCCTGGCCAACGGTTTGACCGAGACCTCGCTCTACAACGATGCCGGCCAACTCATCAGCTACGCCAAGGCCGGCACCGGCGTCACGACCGCCACGACCAGCTATGCCTACGATACGCTGGGCAATCTGCGCATGGTCACGGATGCGACCGGCAACAAGACCTACTATCTCTACGACAATGTCGGACGGAAGATCGCCGACATCGCGGCCGACGGGTCGATCAGCGAGTACCGCTACGATCAGAGCGACCGGCTGGTGGCGACTATCGATTATGCCACCAAGCTGACCTCGGCAAATCTGGCCGCGCTGGTCGACGGCAGCGGCAATCCGGCCAATATCGCCCTGAGTTCGATCCGCCCTTCATCCAACGCGGCGGATGTGTGGACCTGGCGGATCTACGACACCGCCGACCGGCTGATCGAGACCATCGACGGCGATGGCGATGCGACGGTGATCGCGTATGACGGCATGGGCAATGTGGTCGGGACCACCGCTTACGCCAATGTCATCGCGGCCGCCACCGTCACCGGATTCAAGACCACGCCACCGACGACCCTGCAGCTGCCCACCGCGAACGCGACCAAGGACCAGGTCACGCGCAGTTTCTACGACGCGGACGGAAGGCTGATCGGCAGCTTGAACGGCGACGGCTATCTGACCCAGATCCTCTACGACGCCGAGGGGCGCAAGACCGAGACTATCGCCTATGCCGCCGCCGCGTCCTCCGGCCTTTGGGCCAGCGGCACCTTCGCGGCGCTTCTGGCCAGCGTCGGCACCAGTGCGGCGGACATCCACAATCGTTACTTCTACGACGACGAAGGCAATCTGCGCTACACGCTCGACGCCAATCTGCGCCCGACCGAGTATGTCTATGATTCGTCCGGTCGCCTTATACACACGATCGACTACGGCGCTTCGATCGGCGCGACGTCGACCTATACGTCGAGCTATGTCGCCGGCCAGATCAGCACGCTGGGTCTCGCGTCCAACGCCAACACCCGCACCGGCTACGCGGTCTACGACACCGCCACCGGCAATCTCGCCTATGCGATCGATCCCACCGGCGCCGTCACGAGCTACGCTTACGATTCGGTCGGCAATGTCGTCAAACAGGTGCAATACGCCACACTGGATTCCCTGAGCGCCGATCCCAGCCAGGCCGCCATGGTCAGCTGGGTCGCCGCCAATGCGAGCAGCACCTTCGATCGCGTCACGCGCACGGTCTATAATGTCCTGGGACAGCAGGTCTACGGCGTCGACCCGGAAGGCTATGTCACCGAGACCCGCTACGACGCCGCCGGGCGCGTCACGCTCACGATCCGCTATGCCGGCGTCTACAGCGTCTCCGACGGGGTCACCCAGGCGAGCATGCAGGCGCTCATCCCGTCGATCCCGTCCAGCGCGGTGCAGAACAGCTTTGCCTATGACGTCGACGGCCGGCTGGTCGACAGCTATGACGGCAACGGCGTGCGCACCAACCGCGTCTACGACGCGCTCGGCCGTTTGACCGACAGCACGCTGGCATACGGCACGTCCGATGCGGCGACGACGCATTATGTCTACGACGCGGCCAACCGGGTCGCCAGCATGACCGCCGCTTACGGCACGGCGGACGCCTCGACCACGGCTTACACCTATGACGGCTTGGGCCATGTCCTGTCGCTCACCGACGGGCGCGGCTACACCACCACCTACACCTACGATGCCTTGGGCCAGGTGCTGACGAGCACCGTCCCGATCGACGGGACGACCAACGCCGTCACCACCAATCAGTACGACGCCTTCGGCAATGTGGTCAAAACCACCGATCCGCGCGGCGCCAACGCCTACTTCTACTACGACAAGCTCGATCGCCTCACCCTGCAGATCGATCCCGACGGATATGCCACCGCAACCACCTACACCATCGGCAATGCCGTCGCCTCCGTCACGCACTATGCCACGGCGGTCACCGGAACGATCGTCGTCGGCACGCCGCCCACGATCACGACCAATGCCGCCGACGCGACGACGACGTTCACGCACGACAAGCTGGATCGTGTGACGCAGGCGAGCGACGCGGAAGGCTATTACGAGCAATACACGCTGGACGCGTTCGGCGACCAGGTGTCGGTGCGCAACAAGCTTGGGGGCGTCACGACCAACACCTTCGACCGCCGCGGCCTGCTCAAGTCCGAGACCTTGCCCATGAGTTCGGTCCGGGCGGACGGCACGACCGAGGCCGCAAGCGTCACCAACACCTATGCCTACGATGCGCGGGGCAACCTTCTGGCGAAGGTCGAGGCGTACGGCCTCAGCGAGCAGAGGACGACGAGCTATACCTACGACAAGATGGATCGGCTGACCGCGACGGCAGGCGACGCGGTGTCGGTCGTCTCGACCACCGACCTTCAGACCACCACCAGCGTGACGCCGACCACCCATGTCGTCTACGACAACCGCGGCAACGTCATCGAGCAGGATGACGCCAACGGCGCGCGCACCCTGTTCTACTACAACGCCCTGAACCAGAAGATCGCGCAGGTCAGCGCCGTCGGCACGCTGTCGGCCTGGACCTATGATCATGACGGCGATGTCGCGTCCGTCACCGTCTATGGCGATGCCGTGACGCTGCCGGGAAGCCCGGGCGGAACGCCGCCCTCGCCCGTCAATCCCTCCAACTACCGCCAGACGACCTACACCTATGATCGCGCCGACCGGCTGTCGACGACGACGGTCGCATCGGTGCGCACCGGCCAATACACCTCGTCCTACGCCACCTCGGTCGGCGCCGTCACGATCACGAACTACTACGACCTGGCCGGCAACGTCGTGTGCCAGACCGACGGGCGCGGCAACGGTGCCTGGTATTACTACGACGCCGCGGGCGGCAAGATCGCGCAGGTCGACCAGGAGGGTTACCTCACCACCTATGCGCTCGACGCCAACGGCAACGTCACGACCGAGACGCGATACGCCACCAAGCTCTCCTCGCTGCCGTCCGTGCCGCCGTCCTCGACGCCGCCGACGCAGTCCACGACGTCCGACGACCGCGTCACCACCTTCACCTATGACCGCAACGGCCAAAGGCTGACCGAGACCCGCACCGGCGTCACCGCCTGGACCGTCAACACCAGCACCGGCGCGCTCACCGCCGCCTCGACCAGCTCCACCGTCACCTATGCCTATAACGGGCTGGGCGAGGTCACGCGCAAGACCGAGGCGACGGGCGACTACACCGACTACGTCTACGACACGGCCGGCCGCCAGACCCAGGAGAAAGACGCCGGCTTCACCGACTACACCGGCGCCTCCGTCCAGAACATCGTCGCCTATTCCTATGACGGGCTGAACGACGTGACGCGCACCGTGCAGGATTCCAGCCGGGTGACGACGTTCAGCTATGGCGCGGGCGGGCGGCTTGCCACGATGACCGACGCCTCGGGCTTCGCACGGACCTATCAATACGATGCCGACGGCCAGACCCTGAAGGTCAGCTACACCCGCGCCAAGTCCGACGGCACCTCCGTCACCGAGGCGCAGGCCACGCGCTACGACGCGGCCGGCCGCGCCGTGTTCAACGCCGTCGCCACCTGGAACGGCTCCGCCTGGACCTTCGGCGATTCCTCGCAGACCCAGTACGACACCTATGGCGAAGTCAGCGCCCGGGGCGTCAACGGGATGTGGCAGGAGACGTTCTCCTACGACAATGCCGGCCGCGTGTGGCGCTCCACCGCCGGCGACGGCACGGTCAAGCTCTACGCCTACGACGCCGACGGCAACCAGAGCCTGGAGATCGACACCACCGGCGCGGCGCTGCCCACCGGCTACAGCTGGTCGACCCTCACGCTCGACCAGGCGATCACCCTTCTGACCAACAGCGGCGCCGGCGCGATCGGCACGGTCAACGTCGCCGGCCTGATCGTCACCATGACCGCTTACGACAAGCGCGGCGAGGCCACGCAGGTCGTGCAGCCCTTCCGCCAGCTCAGCAGCACGAGCACCACCACCATCACCACCGCCAAATCCTACAACGCGTTCGGCGAGGTCAAGCAGCAGACGGACGCGCGCGGCTACGTCACCGACTTCGCCTACAACACGATGGGCAAGCTGATCCAGCAGCAGAACCCCACCGTCTCCTACACGGCCGAGAACGGCGGCGTCTCGTCGGCGCGGCCCACCACCACCAACTATTACGATCTCTCCGGCCGCCTCGTGGGCGTTCGCGACGCCGACAACAACCTCAACACCCGCAGCCTGCTCGCCGGCACCGGCTATGGCGGCGCCGATCCGACGGTGCTCAAGGAGTTCCACGCCGACACCGGCGTGTTCGTGAGCGCCTACGACGTGTTCGGCGACCTGCGCCAGACCACCAACGAGGTCGGCGACGTCGAGACCTTCACCTACGACGCGATGGACCGCCTCCTCACCGACGCCCATCCCACGCGCCCCTCCGGCACGCCGGGCAACGCCAGCGGCGCGGCGCAGACCCTCACCGACACCTACGCCTATGACGGGCTGGGCCGCCGCATCGTCCACACCAACTCCCAGCTCGGCTCCTCCGTCAAGGAAACCACCGACTACGACGCGCAGGGGCGCGTCGCGCGCACCGCCGACTTCGACGGCCACGTCACCACCTATGCCTATGCCTGGAGCGGCAGCATCGCGACCACGGGCCTGGGCACCTTCGGCGGCTGGACCAAGACGACGGTCAACGCGTCCGGCCTCACCGCAACCGAAAACGACGACTACTTCGGGCGCAATGTCGGCGAGACCAATTTCGGCGGCCAGGCCTATACCGATACTTTCGACCTGGCGGGCCGTCTGATCAACGTCGTGCCGACCGGCTGGACCAACGGCAATCACACCGCCTATACTTATTACAATACGGGCAACCTGGCGACGATGTTCTCCGGCTACAAGCACGGCGAATATGGCGACGGCGACGACAGCTATGCCGACTAGGTCTCGGCGAGCTATCAATACGACGCGTCCGGCAACCGCACCTTCGAGGGTTACACCACCGACCGCTTCACCGTGACCATCACGCACGACCACGAAGGCGAGCCGATCTACACCAATCACGGCGACGGTCCGCTGACGCTGGAGGCCTCCACCGCGACGTGGGACAGCAACAACCACCTGACGTCGATCAGCGACACGGGCGACTTCGACCCGATGTCGATCACCTACGAATACGACCTCGCCGGCAACATCCGCCACATGGCGTCGAGCTATCACGCGCTGAGCGGGCTCGGCGTCGTCTCGACCACCGCGTCCACGGAAGACTATTGGTACAAATACGACTCCATGAACCGCTTCACCGTCACCAAGGGCGCGTTCAGCGGCACGCGGGGCTCGGGCACGATCGGCGCGGGCTCGACGGGCTCGGCGATCTCCTACAACGCGGACGGCACGCGCGCCTCCTCGACCGATGCGTCGGACGGGACGGAAGCCTACACCTACACCGCCGACGGCTATCTGGCGAAGGTCACCATCGCCGGCGTGCAGCGCGCCGCCTACGCTTACGACGCCATGGGCCGCGTCACGGACTATAAGGAGTACAACGCCGCCGGCTCCTCGGTGGTCTACGAGCGCACCGCGTCCTACGACGCCGCCTCGCTGGTCACCAACGACCAGGTGACCACGGTGCGCGGCTCATCGACCTATGTCGCGACCTCGACCTACGCCTATTACGACGATACCAACGGCGACGGCATCTTCGGCGACACGGTCAGCGGCCTGGCCGACCGCTACATGGGCGGCGGCGCCACCCACGTCGTCACCACCAACACCACCAACGGCGTGTCGCAGCCGACCTCCGACACCCTGACCCAGTTCGACTTCACCGACGGGCCGCAGGAGGCCTGGATCAAGTACACGCCGAACACCGCGGCGCCCGCCACCTTCAACACCTCCACCTTCACCTACGACGCCAACAACCACATCGAGAAGGTCGTCATCGCCGACGGCAATCCGCGCACCGTGACGTATTACACCGACGCCAACGGCCAGATCCTCAAGCGCGACGAGGCCCCCACCTCGGGCGCCAGCGCGCCGCACGAGCTGCGCTATTACTTCGACGGCATGCAGGTCGGCGACGTGACCGACAACGGCACCTCCGACACCGACTACG
>CAZMHP010000004.1:0-38184 GCA_964566095.1 uncultured Rhizobium sp.
CGCGGGTCGTGGCCCAGATGCTCTCCTGCAAATTGGTGCTGGGATAGAGCTTCAGGAAATCGTCGGCAAACTCGCCGTAGCGCTCGTGGATGGCCTTTTCGTAGTCGGCCGCGCTTGCCGGCACGGGCGGCGCGAGTACCCGCAAGGAGCGGATTTCGCCGCTGTTGAAGCCGGCGATGAGAGGGACCGGCGCCTGCTCGCCCTTGTCGAAGGTGTCGATGATCTGCCGCGGCAAGATGATGCCGTCGACCGTGCCGAACGGCGCGAAGCCGGCGAGTGCCGCTGCGTTCGCCAAGCCCGCTCCGTCGAGTGCGCGCAACGCCGCGATGTCGGGCGCGTGCAGCTTCTCTCCAAGCTTGGTGCCGGCGTCCTCGGCGGAGATCGCGCCATATTTGGCCTGGCGCAGCTCCGGCGTCGAGATCAGATAGGAGCTTTGCGCGATCGCCTTGGCGAACAGCCCGCGCGCCGGCGGCGCCGCCATGAGATAGACGACGCTGAGCCCGCCCGAGGACTCGCCGCAGATCGTCACGTTCGACGGATCGCCGCCGAACGCCGCGATGTTGCGTTGGATCCAGCGCAGCGCCTCGATCTGATCGAGCAGGCCGTAATTGCCCGATATCTTCTGTGGCGACTCGGCGCTGAGGCCCGGATGCGCCAGCCAGCCGAAGATGCCGAGCCGGTAGTTGATCGATACAAAGACGATGCCGCGCGACGCCAGCTTGGCGCCGTCATAGATGACTTCGCTGCTCGAGCCGGTCGTGAAGGCGCCGCCATGGATCCAGACGAACACCGGCGCCCGGCGCGCATCCTTGGGCGCCCAAACATTGAGGAACAGGCAATCCTCGCTCATGGGGCCGAGATTGGCGGAGTAGACGGTCGTGCCGGGAAATCTGGGTTGATAGCAGGCCGGGCCGAACGCGTCGGCCTTGCGCATGCCGGTCCAGGTCGGCAGCGGCTTGGGCGGCGTCCAGCGCAAGGCGCCGACCGGCGGCACCGCGTAGGGAATGCCCTTGAAGACGCGCAAGGCGCCATCCATCGACCCTTCCAGCCGACCGGCCGGCGCGCTGATCTGCGGCCCCGGTTCGGCCAGGGACGGCACCGCGGCGGCAAGACACAGCGCGGCGACAAGACCAAGGCGACGAAGCTGGATCATCATTGCGGTACTCCCTGTTTCGTCCCCTCACGCTTCAGCACGATCGCGAGGCGGAGGAACAACACAATTGCCAGGCCGTAGAACGGCACAAGGGCGTAATGGGCAATTTGCAGCGAATGATGCGGGTCGGAGGCATGGAAGTAGTCGCTGATCGCGCCGACATAGGCCGGACCCACGCCCATCCCGATCAGGTTCATCACAAGCAGCAGCAGCGCCCCCGACATGACGCGTTGATCGGGCCGCACCTCTTCCTGCACGAGGGTGACCGCCGATGACAGATAGAAGAAGTTGAGAAAGAACGGACCGAGCTGGAAAAGTAGGGCGGCCTGCCAGGTCGGCTCCCACACATAGCCCAGGAAGAACGGCACCGCGAGCGCCAGCGACGCGGCGGGGACCAGGGCATAGGCGGTCTTCGAACGGCGGGTGAAGCGGTCGATCACGCGCCCCGAAACGAATATGCCGGCGCTCATCCCGATGCCAGTGACCAGCGACGAATAGAGCGCGACCTCGCCCAACGTCATCCCCTTCTCGCGCATGAGGAAGAGTGTCGAGAAATTCCCCGCGCCATAGGTGACGATCTGGGTCGCACCGCTGGCAAGACCGGCGAGCAGCAGCGCGGGCCGCGAGAAGAACATCTTGATCGTGCGTCCGAAGCCGGCAGCGGCATCGTCGAGCGCCGCCGGACGATCGAGGCCGCCACGGGGCGGCTCGCGCACGAGCAGAAGCACAAGAAATGCGGTCACCAGGCCGACCGATCCAAGCGCAATGAACGCGTCGCGCCAGCTATACGCCGCGGCGATCGAGGCGCCGAACGCGATGCCCAGTGCGGCCCCGATGGGCGGTCCCAGATTGTATATGCCGAGCGCCGTGCCGCGCCGGCCGGGCGGGAAGTAGTCGGAAACGATGGCGTAGGAGGGCGGCACGCCGCCGGCTTCGCCGACGCCTACCGTCATGCGCGCCAGGACAAGCTGGCTGTAGGTCGCCGCGGTGCCGCACGCCATGGTCGCGCCGCTCCACAAGGCGCAGGCGATCGCAAGGACCCAGACGCGGTTGGTTCTATCCGCGAGCCAGCCGACCGGGATCGAGATGAAGCAATAGAACAACGCGAAATAGAGCCCGCCGATCAGACCGAGTTGTCCGTCCGTGACGTGCAGGCTGTCCTGGATGGGCTTCGCCAGGATCGAGAGCAGCGAACGGTCCAGGAAGTTCAGGACATAGACGAAGCACAGGATGCAAAGCACGATCCAGGCGCGTGCGTTCGGACCACTTGGCTGAACGGTCGGCGGCGCGTGGCCCTGCGCGGCTCGGTCCACCGATACCGCCAACTTGCGCACCGCGGCCATCTAGCGACCTCGCTTGCGAGGAAATAAGGCGAACGCGGATCGAAACGACCCGCAAGCCCAGCGTATTGTGGGCGCGACGGACTTGTCTGTCACCGGACTCCTCCCTTCGACGTCTTCGTGAACGTCGATTTTGCAAGCACCATGCAGCCGAGTCCCGGCATCCGTCAACACTCATTATAACGTGAGTGAATGTTAACGCGCTGCGTCCACTTGAGCGGAAAATGTTCGTGTTCTTGTGCTTATGGAAACACGTCGGCAGACGGCCCGGCCAGCGATTGACAGTATGGCGGCAATATGAACGATGTTCATATCAAGAGGCTTTAACCATGAACACGCTTCCAGCGCGGATTGCGGCGGTCGAAAACGGTGTGTTGCCGATCATGCGCATCGCTGGCCGTGATGAGCGCTGGCCGCTCGCCGAACGCATGGTGCATTACGACGTGCCGGGCGTCAGCGTCGCGGTCATGCGCGGTGGCGAACTCGATTGGGCCAAGGGCTTTGGCCAGCGCGAGAAGGGCAATCCGGAGCCCGTCGATACCGACACCGTATTCATGGGTGCCTCGACCAGCAAACCCGTGACGGGCTTTCTCGTCATGCAAATGGTCGAGCGTGGTGTGGTGGATCTTGACGTCGATATCAATCGCTATCTCAAGCGTTGGCAATTGCCCCAGAACGCGTTCACCCGCGACGCACCGGTCACGCTGCGCAACATGCTCAACCACACCGCCGGGCTCACGGTGAATGGTTGGCCGGTGGCGCCGCGCGGAAGGCCGCTCCCCACGGTGTTCGATCTGCTGGAAGGTAGGCGGCCGCCCGTCGACAATCCCGGCCCCAACGAATTCATCATGCCACCCGTGCGCGTGAATCAAAGACCGGGCACCACGCGGCGTTATTCCGGCGGCGGCTTTCTACTGGCGCAAATGGCGCTCGAGGATATGACGGGCAAATCCTTCGACGTGCTCTCCGACGAACTGATCTTCCAGCCGCTCGGAATGACACGCAGCACGTTCCAGTCCAATCCCCTCCCGGATCGTCTGACGCGTAACGTCGCCTCCGGTCACGGTCCCGACAGCGCGCCGCTGCCGGGCGGCTGGCATGTCTCGCCGGAAATGGGCGCGGGCGGTCTTTTCACCACCGCGGCGGACTATGCGCGGTTTCACATCGGTTTTCGCAATGCCTGGCTGGGAAGACTCGGAGCCATCCTTCGGCAAGACCTTGCGCAGGAGATGGCGACACGACGCGGCGACGGCGAGTATGGCGTCGGCTGGCGCGTGCTGGGCGAGGGCGCCAGTCTGCGCGTCAACCACGGCGGTTCGAACGGCGGCTACCAGTCGGAGACGAATTCCTATCTGGCGAGCGGCGAAGGCGGCATGGTGTTCACCAACGCCGTGCCCGGCCTGTTCCTGTTTTGCGAAGTGCTGAACGGCATCGCCGACATTTACGACTGGCCCGACTTCATGCCGCCGCCCAAGCGCGTTGTGCGGGTCCCCGCCGATCAATTCTTCAAATACGAGGGCGATTACAAGATCGTCAGCGGCATCGAGCTGCCGCTCATGAGGATCTGGGGCGAGGGCGGCGAACTCAAAAGCCTGATCCCCGGCCTGCGCGCCGGCACGCGCACGCTTCACATGGATGACACGGGCCGCTTCTTCAACCAGTCCGGCCCATGCGAGACCAAGGTCCATTACGGCCCCGACGGCCGCGCCGCCGAACTGATCGCCTACGAGGGCAGCGAGGAGATTCTGCGCGCGGTGCGGGCCCCGCCTTGACTCGCTTGGGACCATATATGAACAATGTTCATATGGCGCAGGGCGCGCGGACGCGGGGTTTTCCTTGTCTCACGGCGATTCCGGATTGAAGCGCCTCGCGGATTACACGCCGCCCGCTTTCACGGTCGAGACGATCGATCTCGATTTCGATCTCGATTCCGCGCGCACGGCGGTCAAAAGCCGCATGCGTATCCGCCGCGCGAAAGGCACACCGGCCTCGGCGCCGCTGCGCCTCGACGGCGTGAAACTGGACCTTTTGCGCGTCGCGCTGAACGGCGAAGTCCTTGGCGCCAACCGCTTTGCTCTGGACGACGAGGGACTCACGCTGCCGGACGTCCCGGACTCGTTCGACCTGCAAATCGACACTGCCACCGCGCCGGCGCGCAACACGACGCGGCAGGGGTTGTTCGAGCTTGGCGGCAAGCTCGCGACCCAATGCGAAGCCGAAGGCTTTCGCCGCATGACCTTTTTTCCCGATCGCCCCGACGTGCTCGCGACCTATCGCGTCACGTTGCACGGCGACCGCGCGCGCTATCCGCAGCTTTTGTCCAACGGCAATCTGGTCGCGCAGGGCGACGAACCGGACGGCCGGCATTGGGCGATGTGGGAGGATCCCTATCCCAAACCCTCCTATATCTTTGCCGTGATGGCCGGCGATTTCAGCGTGCTGCGCGACGAACACGTCACCGCCGGCGGCCGCCGTGTTGCGCTCGCCATCCATGCTGACCACGAGCTGATCGGCCGCTGCCGCTTCGCGATGGACGCGTTGAAGCGCTCCTTCAAATGGGACGAGGAGACGTACGGCCTCGAATACGACCTAGATACCTTCAACATCGTGGCCCTGACCGGCTGGGCGGGCGCGATGGAGAACAAGGGGCTCAATCTGTTCGAGGCGCACGGCATCGTCGCCGATCCGCAAATCACCACCGACAGTGACTATGTCATCATCGAGCGCATCATCGGCCACGAACAGTTCCACAACTGGACCGGCAATCGCGTCACCTGCCGCGACTGGTTCCAGCTTTGCCTGAAGGAGGGCCTCACGCGCTTTCGCGACCAGCATTTCATCGAAGACAAGATGGCCGAAGGGGTCTGGCGGGTCGAAATCGTGCAGCAGCTGCGCCGCAACCAGTTCCCGGAGGACGAGGGCGCGGCGGCGCATCCGATCCAGCCGGATACCTACGCCGATATCGACAATTTCTACACCAACACGGTTTACGACAAAGGTGCCGAAGTCATCCGCATGCTGCGTGCGCTGCTGGGACCGAAAGTCTTCCGCGCCGGCTTCGACCGCTACATCGCGCAAAATGACGGCCGCGCCGCGACAACGGAAGATTTCCTGCACGCCATGGAAGCCGCCTCCGGGCGCGATCTGGCGCAGTTTCGCCGCTGGTATCACCAGGCCGGCCGTCCGGTCGTCACCGCGCGCGGCCGCTATGACGCCACGGCCCGTCGTTATACGCTGACGCTGTCGCAGGCGTGCCGGCCGACGCCCGGCCAGTCGGAAAAGGCGCCGTTCCACATTCCCATTAGGGCCGGTTTGATCGCGCAAGACGGAAGCGAGCTCTCCTTTATCTCTCGGGGTGAAAAAATGCGGTCGGCGGTTCTTGAGCTGACCGCGCCCAAGCAGGCATTCGTCTTCGACGATGTCGCCGCACCGCCGATCCCATCGCTCCTGCGCGGATTTTCCGCGCCGGTCAGCTTGGATGCCGGTCTCAGCGATGACGCGCTCGCCGTGCTGATGGCATCCGATACCGACGCCTTCGCACGGTGGGACGCGGCCCAAATGCTCACCGTGCGACTGGTGCGTTCGCTGGCCGCGGAACGTGCCGCCGATCGCGCAATGGTGGTGCCGGAGGCCTTTCTTTCCGCCATCGAACGCGTCTTGAATGCCGCGCATGTCGACAAGCTCGCCCGCGCCCAACTTCTCACGCTGCCCGACGAGCCCGTGCTGAGCGAAGGCCTGTCGCGGATCGATCTCGACGGCCACATGGCGGCGCGCCAGCTCCTGCGCCGATCGATCGCGTCGCGCTACCGAGACACATTACTCGGCATTTATCACGCCAACGCCGAGACTGGCCCCTATGCGCCCGACATCGAGGGCATCGCGCGCCGCCGTTTCAAGAATGCGGTTCTCGATTTTCTCTTGGCAACCGGCGAAGCCGACGTCGTGGCGCTGGCACTCACGCAGGTGAAGACATCGCGCAACATGACCGATATGTTCGAGGCGCTCTGCCAGCTCACCCATCTCGACGTGCCGGCACGCGCGGAGGCGCTGGCTTGGTTCTACGAGCGCTGGAAGGACCGCTCGACCGTGGTGGACAAATGGTTCAACGCCCAAGCGCTGTCGCGCATGCCGGGCGCGGTTGACGCGATCGTCGCGCTCGAACAGCATCCGGCCTTCGACTTCAACAATGCCGCGCGCGCTCTGCTGTTCTATGGCGGCTTCTTTCGCCAGAACCGTGTCGCGTTCCACGATCCGAGCGGCAAGGGCTATGCGTTCCTCGCCGACCGGCTGCTGATGATGGATAAGCTCGGCCGCAGCGGCAGCCATTACATCATGCCGCAGATCAATCAGTGGCGTCGTTACGACCCCGCCCGACAAAACCTGATGCGCGCCGCGCTGGAACGCGTTGCCGCGGCCGAGAACATCTCCAAGAGCCTGCGCGAGAACATCGAGAAGGCGCTGAAATGAGGCCGTCATGAGATCGCTCGTCGAAATCTCGAACAGGGTGCGCCGCGGCGAATGGAGGGCCGTGGACATGGTGCGCGACGCCTATGCCGCGATCGATGCGCGCAATCCCGCGCTCAATGCCTTCGTGATGACGGACCGCGACGCCGCCTTTCGCGCGGCGCAAGACATCGATGCCAAGGTCGCGCGCGGTGCAGACCCGGGCGCCCTCGCCGGCGTGCCGTTCGGCGTCAAGGATCTGGAGGATACGGTCGGTTACCCGACCACGCAGGGTTGCGTCTTCCTGAAGGAAACACCCGCCAAGACCAAGGACTCGCCGCACGTCCAACGCCTGCGCGCGGCCGGCGCCATTGTCGTCGGCAAGACCGCGACGGCGGAGTTCGGCATGGACTCCGCCACGTTCACCAAGGCCTGGGGCGTGACGCGCAATCCCTGGAACCCGGCGACGACGCCGGGCGGATCGAGCGGCGGCTCGGCATCGGCCGTCGCCGCCGGCATGGTGCCGTTCGCGACCGCGACCGATGGCGGCGGTTCGATCCGCGAGCCCGCGGCCTATACAAATCTGGTGGGCCTCAAGCCCAGTCATGCCCGGATCGCCAAGGTCAACGGCTTCGCGAACTGGGCCGTGCACGGCACGGTGACGCGCAGCGTGGCCGAAACCGCGCGCTATCTCGACGTCGCCGCCGGGCCCGACGATCGCGACCGCCAGTCGCTCCCCAAGGTGCCGTACAAGTACGAGGACATCATCGAGACGTTGGACGTGCGCGGCCTCAACTGCGTGTTCACGCCCGATTGCGGCTATGCCGTGGTCGAACCCGAGCTGATCGCGCTGGCGCGCAGGGCCTCCGACAGGTTGATCGCGGCCGCCGGCCTCGTCGAGGCGAACGCGAAATTCCATCCCACCAACATTCTGCGCGCCTGGGGTTCGCTCAATCTCGGCAATCTCGAAGCCGATTTCCTGCGCGACGGCATTTTGCCCGATGGCTTCGACCAACTCGCGCCGACAACCCAGTTCTACATCAACCGCATCCGCGAGCGGCGCGCCGAGATCGACATCAAGGGCGCCTGGAAAACGATCGAGACGCTCAATTATGAAGTCGCCGACTTCTTTCGCGATTACGATCTGCTCCTGTCGCCAGCCACCGGCTGTCGTCCCTACGCCGCCGACAGCACGCCGCCGCAAGTGATCGACGGCCGCGACGCCAGCGAGACGGGTGTCGAGCCCTTCGGGATGCTGGCGAACGCCTGCTGGAATCCCTCGATCTCCATCCCGGCGGGATTCACCTCGGATGGGCTTCCGGTCGGGCTGCAGATCACCGCGCGGCGTCACCGCGACGACATCCTGCTGCGCCTGGCGCGCCTTTATGAAATGGCCGCGCCGTGGAGTTTTCCCTGGGATTGACGCGCTAGTCCGCCAGCACTTTGGCGGCGGTGCCGTCGGCATAGGTCTTCATGACCTCTTCCACGAAGCGGCGGATTTCCGCCTTGCCGCCGGTCTCGAATTCGAACTGGTCTTCGATGATGTTGCGCGCAAGACCATAGACCAGGGCAAACATCCCATAGGCGACGGCGGCGCGGTGATGCGTCTCGATCAGATTCTCGCGGTCGTAGCGCCACTCGCCATAGATGAAGCGGACAAGCTGGGCAAAGGACTTGTCGGAGGCGATACGGAACTTCTCGTTGTGAACCGCGTCGGGCACCTGGCCGAACATGATGCGGAACACCTGCTTGTTCGCGATGGCGAAGTTCACGAAGCCGACGCTGGATTCGATAAGCCCCTCCTTGCGCGTCTTGGACTTCTCCATGCAGCGGCGGGTGTCGGCCGCGATCGTGTCGAAGCCTTCGGCCGCCAACGTCAGAAGGACGTCCTCCAGGCTCGGGAAGTGGTTGTAGAAATTGGCGGGCGTGACGCCCACTTCGCGCGCCAGCCGTCGCACGGAGAGCGCTTCGACGCTTTCGTTCTTCAAGATGCGCGCCGCCGCGGCCAGAAGGTCCTGCGCGACATGGCCCTTGTGATAGGACCGCTTGGCCCTGCTGGGAGTCTTGGTTTGCGCCATGCGTGACTGGACCCACCGGTCTGAGGAACGGCGCCCCAAGGGCACCAAACGCGAATCGCGCTGCCGTCGCGCTATACTAGCGAAACGGGCCTACGCGGCCATTGCCGTCATTCCGCCGCCGAGGGGGCGGTGACAACCGCGCGCCGTTCGATCCGGCGGCGGATGATTGCGTGCCTGACGCTGTCGATGGGGAAATTCCAGCCGATGGCCGCCGCGGCGAAGTACATCACGGCCGGAAAGACCAGATAGCCGATCATGAGGCCCAGATTGGCGCCGGCGCCGTTGGCGTGGCCGACCTGGTAGTGGAAGGCATCCAGCATCCAAAAGGCCAGCCCGGCACCGACCGCCATCGTCGCCTTGATCAAAAGGGTGTTGATCGCGAAGACGTTGCCCGCCTTGTTCACGCCGGACTTCATCAGATCGTAGTCGACCACATCGCCCAGGATCGCGCCGGGCGCGATATTGGCCGGCGCGTTCAGGAACGCGCTGAGCCCGCCCAGCATGAAGAGCGGCAGGATCGCGCCGCCGCCGGGCGTGAAGAGCAGGATCAGCGGGCGGGTCAGGGCGTCCAGCGCCATTGCGCCCGCCCAGACGCGGTGCTTGCCGTGACGCGCGATGACCCGCTGCCACAGCGGCATCACGAGCATTTGAACGGCGAAAAACGCGATCATGAGAAACGGAAAATACTGAGACAGCTTCATATAGTCGGTCAGGAAGATGATGATGACCGACAGATAGCATCCCTGGCCGAGCCCCCAGGCCGAGATCGCGGCATAGTAGCGCCACAGGGGCCGGTTGCTGCGCAGCGAACGGCCGAGTTCGCGGAATGTGGCGAGCCGCTCGCGGGCGCGCTCGCCGGCCGGCACGAACAACACCGCCAGGATGATCCCGATCGGCATCAGAACGGCATAGAGCCAGGCGATGCCGGTCAGCGCCGTGCCGGTGATCGCCGTCGTGCCGGTGAGACCCACCAGCACCAGCGGCATCATCCAGAACACCAGGCTGCCGGCGACATTGAAGATCGCCACGAAGGTCGAAATCTTGGATCTCTGGACGTAGTCGCGGCTCAACTCCGCGCTCCAGGCGGCGCGCGGGATCTCGAACAGCGTGAAGCCGAAATAGAGCAGGAACGACCAGATGCCGTAGTAGATGAAACTCGCGCCGCTCGGCGGCTGGAACAGAAAGAAGATCGAGATGGCGCAGACGAGCGCACCGCCCAGCACCCAGGGCTTGCGCGGCCCGAGCCCGGACCGGGTGCGATCCGAAAGAAAGCCGATCATCGGATCGAACAGCGCGTCGAGCAGCCGGCTCAAGCTCGTGACCGCCGCGATCTGGCCGAGCGTGACAGCGGTGTGTGCGGCGAAATAGGATGGAATGACGATGTTGAGCGGTAGCGCGACGAAGGCATGCGGCAGGGACGGAAACGAGAACAGCAGAAGTTGTTTGAGCGTCGGCGGCGGGGAAGGGGGTGGCTTCTCTCTTTCCGTCGCCATGACGAGGACCCCGCCGAAATGCCGCCTGCGCAAAAAGTATACGATGTTCATATATGGGGCGCAATCGCGCCATCCTGCTGCCGCGTCGGCTTGGCACCGTATATGAACGATGTTTATATTCGATTTGGAATGACGAGAGGTCGCCATGGCTGAATCCGCTGCGCCAGCGCACACCGCTTCGTTCGGGCGCAACGATCTGGACGCGCTGTGGATGCCGTTCACGGCCAACCGGCAGTTCAAGACGCACCCGCGCCTGCTCGTCTCGGCCAAGGACATGCACTATGTGAGCCATGACGGGCGCCGGATCCTCGACGGGACGGCGGGGCTGTGGTGCGTCAATGCCGGTCACGCGCGGCCGCGCATCGTCGCGGCGGTGCAGCGCCAGATCGCCGAGCTCGACTATGCACCGCCCTTTCAGATGGGCCATCCCAACCAATTCGAATTGGCCAGCCGGCTGATCGCGCTGGCGCCGGCACAATTCGCCCATGTCTTCTTCACCAATTCGGGCTCGGAAGGCGTCGATACCGCGCTCAAGATGGCGCTCGCTTATCACCATGCGCGCGGGCAGGGCCAGCGCATCCGGCTGATCGGCCGCGAGCGCGGCTATCACGGCGCCGGCTTCGGCGGGATATCGGTCGGCGGCTTGCCGGCGAACCGCAAGGCGTTCGGCCCGCTCCTGCCCGGCGTCGATCACATCCGCCAGACGCACGATCTGGCGCGCAACGCCTTCAGCCGCGGCCAGCCACCGCATGGCGTGGAGTTCGCCGACGATTTCGAGCGCGTGATCGCGTTGCACGATCCCTCGACCATCGCGGCGCTGATCGTCGAGCCGGTCGCGGGCTCGGCCGGTGTGCTCGTTCCACCCAAGGGCTATCTCGAGCGCCTGCGCGAGCTTTGCGACCGTCACGGCATCCTGCTGATCTTCGACGAGGTCATCACCGGCTTCGGCCGCCTGGGCGCGCCCTTCGCGGCCGATTATTTCGGCGTCGTGCCCGACATCATGGTGACGGCGAAGGGAATCTCGAACGGCTGCGTTCCGATGGGCGGCGTCTTCGTGCGCGGCGCGGTCCACGATGCTTTCATGCAGGGGCCCGAACACATCATCGAGCTTTTCCACGGCTATACCTATTCGGGCCATCCGCTCGCTTGCGCTGCCGCTCTGGCGACGCTCGATACCTATGAGGAAGAGGGACTGCTCACGCGCGGCGCGTCGCTGGCCGAGTATTGGGCCGACGCGGTTCATAGCCTGCGTGACCGTCCCAATGTCATCGACGTGCGCAACATCGGCCTGGTCGGCGCGGTCGAACTGCGGCCGCGCGATGGCGCGGCGGGCAAGCGCGGCTACGAGGTCTTCCTCAAGGCCTATGAGGCGGGCGTTCTCGTACGCGTGACCGGCGATATCATCGCGCTGTCGCCGCCGTTGATCGTCAGCCGGCCGCAGATCGACGAGATTGTCGGGACGCTGGGCAAGGCCATTGCATCGACTCACTAGGCGCTCGCCGCGCTAACCAGAATCGACGAATTCCGCTGCCTATGCGGGCAGCAGCCTGCACCGGTCCGAAGCATCCCGCGATGGCTCGCTGTACCGATGCGTAGGAGCGTCAAAGGGCATGGCCTGCGGAAAATTGCGGAAATCATTGATTTTGAGGCTTCAGGGGCGGTCAGAAACGCCACCGGCGAACGCCACAACCGGACCGCGCGGTTCGATGCCGCCCGTCGAATCCGGCCATCTGTAGCGCGGATGCAATATGAACATTGTTGACATTCACCTGTCGCGCCCGGAAGAATATGAACACTGTATATGTCGCAAAGGGGCACGACATGCGTAACGGTTCGAACCTTCGCCGCATTCTCCTCACCACGGTCGGCCTGCCGGCGCTCTTTATGTGCGCACCCGTCATCGGATGGTCCACAGCGGCGGTCGCGGCCGATACGGGGATCGAGACGGTCACGGTCACCGCCGAGCGGCGCGAGGAATCGATCTTCGACGCACCGGTGACGGTCACCGCGCTTTCGGGCGATGACCTGCGCAATCGGGGCATCACCGACATCAAGTCGATCATCGGCGAGATTCCGAACGCGGTCCTGCCCGACGACCCGCAGCACTTCAACACCTACATCAACATCCGCGGTATCCGTCAGGCCGACGCGCAGGCGGAGCCGAATTTCGGCCTCTACCGCAACGGCCTCTATTTTGGCGGTCAGCGCAGCAATATCGGCGGTCAGGTCGATGTCGAGCGCATCGAAGTCTTGCGCGGGCCGCAGGCGGGTCTCTATGGCCGCGACGCGGTCGGCGGCGCGATCAACATCGTCTACGCCACGCCCACGGACAAGCTGGAGGGCTACGCCTCCGCCAAATACGGCAATTTCGACCGGGTCGAGTTGCAGGGCGCGGTGAACGTTCCGGTCACCGACAATTTCGCGTTGCGCGGTGCGGGCTGGTTTTTCGATCAATCCGGCAGCGAGTACTACAATATCACGCTGCACGAGAAGATCGACCGCGGCCATGACGATGGCGGACGCCTTTCCGCCAAGCTCGATCTCAGCGATAGCCTCAACGTCCTGTGGACGGTCGAATATGAGGACGTCGACGGCCCGTCGAACCGGTCCTATGCGCCAAACGGCGTGGCGCAATTGTTCTTCGGCGTGGGCGCGCCCGAAACGCCGACCACCATTCAGCGCGATACGCCCTCGCGGTCGTCCTATCATCAGTTCTATGCGTCGCAGAACGTCACCTATGACAACGACTGGGGCCGGTTCAACCTCCTGGCCTCGTATCGCGACTACCATCTGAAGGGCATCGAGGATCAGGACTACACCGCCCTCACGCCGGTCGCCGGAACCTTTCCCGACGATCTCTATCTGCAGCAGGTGCTGAATCGCAACGAAGGCGTGGACAACTATTACGTTGAGGGCTTGTGGACCTCGCCGCAGGATCAACCGATCACCTGGATCGGCGGCGTCTCCTATTTCCACGAGAAGTTCAACTTCGCACGCATCTTCCAGACCACGGCGGACCTGGGGGACCTTCTGGGCATCGGGCCATCCGCGCTCAGCACGGGCTATTTCGGCGTGCCCAGCCCCGGGACGTTCTTCAAGACCGATTCGATCTCGGTCTTCGGCGAAGCGACCTGGCATATCGATCCGCAATTGGAAGTGATCGGCGGGCTGCGCTGGAGCCAGGACAGCAGGGTGTTGAACTACGCCCAGCTTCCCGTGCCCAGCGTTCCGCCCTCGCCGCTGGACGGCGCATGGGGAGCCGTCAGCGGCTCGTTCCTCGGCTCGTTCACCACCTCGGACTCGCCCACGTTCAGCTTCCTCGCGCCCACTGTGACGGCGCGTTACGAGGTGTCGGACATCCTGAATATCTACGCCACCTATGGCACCGGCTTCCGCGCCGGCGGGTTCAACACCACTGCCACAAGCGCGGCGTTGATCCCCTATGGCCAGGAATCCGCCTCCAACTACGAAGTCGGCTTCAAATCGCTGCTGCTGGGCGGCGATCTGGGATTGAACGGCGACGTGTTTTACATGCGGCAGAACCATTTGGTGCTCGCCCAGGACGATCCGTGCGGCTGCTTCGGCTTCACCTATCTGACCAATGTCGGTACCGGCAGCACCTGGGGCGTGGAGCTCGAAGCGCTGATGCACTTCAACGATTGGCTGAACGGCAATCTCAGCGTCGGCTGGCTCGACCCGAAATATTCGGGAACGCAGAACAGCGTGCCCTTCACGAACCGCATGATCCCCTATACGCGAACCATCACCCTGAACGCCGGTCTCAGCGGGCATTATCCGCTGGGCGACACGATGGCTCTGGTCGGCACGATCAATTTCCGCCACGAGAATGGCGGCGTGCTGGATACGGTCACGGCCTACGATGCCCTGAACAAGCTCGACATCACGGCCGGCCTGGAACTGGACGACTCGACGCGTCTGATCGGATATGTCGATAACGTCAGCGACGATCGCATCGCGCAATTCCGCTTCGGAAACGGCGCGCTGGCGACGTCCCTCGGACGCGTCTACGGCGTGCAGCTCAGTCGCAATTTCTGATCTGGCGGTCGTAGTGGCCGAAAGACGCGCCCCGTCTTTCGCGTTTCAAGGATCAGACTTCGGTCAACCGATTGTGCCGGCGCAGGATCTGTTGCACGCGCGCGATTGGAAGACCGGGCGAGCGGTGACCGTCGCGCCCGATCATCGTGGCATTGGCGAAGATGCTGTTGAGGATCGCCTCGTCCACGGCCTCGATGGTCGCCTCGTAGAACCGGCTCATCGCCGCCTCGCCCACATAGCTCGCTGTCAACAGGCCGTCTTGCGTTTCGACCGCGGCGCGGTTGGCGGTCGAGAAGGCCAGGAACAGATCACCCGATTCGTTCGAGGCGATGCCGCCGGAGCGAGCGATGCCATAGGACGCGCGCCGCGCCACCCGCTTCAACTGATGCGGCATCATCGGCGCGTCGGTGGCGACGATGCCGATGATGGAACCCAGTTCGCCGTCGCTCTCCTCGGCCCCGACCGGAATTTCGCGGCCCATGGGAATGCCGCCGATGGTCATCAGATGACGCTTGCCGAAATTCGACTGCACGAAGGCGCCCACCGCGTAACTCTTCCCAGCGAACTCGACCTGGCGCGACGCGGTGCCGCAGCCGCCCTTGAATTCATAGCAGCGCATCCCGGTGCCGCCGCCGACGCTGCCCTCCTCGATCGCGCCGCCGTGCGCCGCCTCGAACGCCGCGATCACGTGTTCGGCCTTGACGTGGTGACCGTTCACGTCGTTGAGGAAACCGTCGAAGGTCTCCGCCGAGACCGGCAGCCAGAAATTCTGGTCCGTCTTCTCGTCGGGCTTCAGGGTCTCGAACAGCCATTTGGCCGTCACGTCGCGCGCCAGCCCGCAGGAATGGGTGTTGGTGAGCGTGATGGGCCCGTCGAACCGGCCGCGCTCCTCGATGAAAGCGGCGCCGGACATCTCGCCATTGCCGCTCATGCTGAAAAAGCCGGCATAGCAGGCCGCGCCCGGGTTCTTGCGGCCATGCGGGAAGATCGCGGTGACGCCGGTGCGGATCGGCCCCTGGCCCACGACCAGCGGCCCATCGCCCTGGATCAGCGTGCAATAGCCGACCTCGACGCCGGTGACATCGGTGATCGCGTTGCTCGGGCCGGGCGTGCCGAAAAACGGAACGCCCGCGCCGCGCGCGCGCAATTTGCCCGAAGGCGTGCGGCGATGGGCTTCGATCACGCCATGCTCCTCAGCGCGGCCAGGGCGGTTTCGATGGTGTGATCCACCTCGTCCTCGGTGATCGCGGTGGAGAGCACGAAGAACCCCGGCGCGCCCATCAGCACACCATGATTCAGCATATGGCGAAAGAACTTCTCGGCGCGCGCGCCCGACTGCGTATTGCCGCGCCGCGCGGCGACCGCGTCGCGATAGGTTCTCACCCGCGCATCCATATGAAACAGCGAAACCATGGACGTCGCGCCGCCCACCGTGCCGGGAACCTTGGCGATCTTGATCGCCTCGCGCAGGCCCTGACGCAATCTATCGCCCAGTGCCGAAAGCCGGTCGAACGCGGCGCGGTCGAACAGTTCCATCGCCAGCGCGCCCGCCGCCATGGTCATCGGGTTGGCGTTGAAGGTGCCGCCATGGCTGAGCTTGGCGGGACCGCGCGGATCGAACAATTCGGTCATGATGTCGGCCCGCCCGCCGACCGCGCCGACCGGAAGCCCGCCGCCGATGATCTTGCCCATGGCAGTCAGGTCCGGTAGCACGCCGAGCACGCCCTGTGCACCGTTGAAGCCCAGCCGCATCGAATACACCTCGTCGAAGATCAGCATCGCGCCGCAGGCGGCGGTTTCCTCGCGCAGCATCTTCACGAACTCGGCGCTCGCCGGCTCATAGCCGAGATTCTTCACCAGCGGATCCAGGATCACGCCGGCCAGCTCGCCCGCATGGTGGCGCAGGATGCGCCGCGTGTTCTCCACGTCGTTCATCGCAATGACGACCGTGTCCTGCGCCGTGCCCGGAGCGGAGCCGGCGCCGAGCACGCTGGCCGGCGCCTCCGGATCGCCCCACAGCGCCGGCGAGGGATTCACGCTGACCGAAGCGGTGTCGCCGCTGCCGTGATAGGCACCCTCGACCTTGGCGATTTTAGCCTTGCCCGTAAAGGCGCGCGCCGCCTTGATCGCGAACATCACGCCCTCGGTGCCTGAATTGCAGAACCGAACCTGCTCGACGGCGGGCAGCCGCGCGGTGACGATCTCGGCGAGCCGGACCTCCTCTTCCGTCGGCAGCGAGATCGACAGAAGGCGCTTGGCCTGCGCGATCACCGCCTCGACGATCTTGGGATGGTTGTGGCCGTGGATCAGGGAAGAATAATTGTTGATGAAGTCGATGCGCTCGACGCCGTCGACATCCCACACCCGGCTTCCCGCGGCGCGCGCGGCATAGACGGGGTAGGGCGGGAAGAACACCGTGGTGCGCGAATTGCCGCCCGGCAGGACGCGCAGCGCCCGCTCGTACAGCGCCGCCGATTTCGATGCCGTATCGGGGAAGGGTGCCGTCCGGTCCGCCGTTTTCGCCAATTCGCGCGCCGCTTGGGTCATGCTTCGTCCCCTGTCTGCCGTTGCCAGCGATATAAACACCGTTTATATTTGGCGGCGGCGCAAGCGTCAACGCGAGGCGGCTTTTCGATGGCAGTCCAATCACCCGCCCAGCGCCTCGCCGGCAATCTTCTTCCCATCGCCCGCATCGCGGGGGAGGATGTGCGCTGGACGATGGACGAGCGGCGCGCGCATTACGGCTGCCCGGCGGTCGGCGTGGCGGTGATCGAGAACGGCGAGCTCGCCTGGGCGGAAGGCTATGGCGTGATCGCGGACGGCATGCCGGCGCGTGCCGACGCCGACACGATGTTCTCCGGCGCCTCGATCAGCAAGACCTACACGGCCGTGCTGGTGGTGCAGATGGTCGAGCGGGGTATCTTCGACCTCGACGCCGACGTGAACCGCTATCTCAAGTCTTGGCGGGTGCCGGACAACGAGTTCACGCGCCAGGCGCCGGTCACGCTGCGCTGGCTGCTGTCGCACAAGGCGGGCACCACCCTGCATGGCTTTGGCTGCTATCCTCATGACAAGCCGATGCCCAGTGCTTTGGACATCCTCAAGGGTCCGGTGACATGGACCGGAGGTGTCACAAAGGGCGTGACGGTAGACAAGGTGCCTGGCGGCCCTACGCGCTATTCCGGCGGCGGCACAACCATTGTGCAGCTTATGCTGGAAGAGGCGAGCGGCAAGCCGTTCGAGCAACTCGCACGCGAGAACATTTTCGAGCCGCTTGGCCTCAAGTCGACTTTCGAAACGCCGCTGCCGATGCGCTATCACGCGCATACCGCCGTCGGTCACGAAGAAGGAAAGGTTCTGCCGGCGAGATACGCCGTCGTGCCCGCGCTCGGCGCCGGTGGGATCTATTGCACGCCGGCCGACCACGCCCGTTTCATGATCGCTTGCCGCGAAGCCTATTTCGGCCGCAAGAAGGACTTCCTGGGCGAGAAAATCGCGCAGGACATGATGACCATCCAGGGCGGCCAGGGCGAGTTCGGCTTGGGCTGGGAGATTCTCGGCGCCGGCCCCAATCGGCGCTTCGGCCATGGCGGCTCCAATGCCGGCTTCCAATGCGAATCCACCTGCTATCTCGCCGACGGCAAGGGTGCGGTCGTGATGACCAACGCCGATAGCGGCCTCATCTTCTACTGGGAGGTCTTCAACGGCATCGCCGACATGTATCGGTGGGACGGCTTCATGATGGAGCCCAAGCGGGTGCAGACCATCCCGGAAGACCAATTCGCGCGCTTCACCGGCGACTACGAGATCGTCTCCGGCGTCGATGCGCCGGGCCTCAGGATCTGGGCCGAGAACGGCAGGCTGAAAAGCGAGATCGTCGGCATGCGCGGCGGTCCGCGCGAGATTATGATGGACCAGAACGGCCGCTTCTTTAACCGCAACGGTCCCTATGAGACCGCCGTGGTGTACGACGCGAACAATGTCGCACGCGAATTGATTGTCTTGCGCGATGGAAAGAGCGAAATTCTGCGGGCCCGCCGCCGCGCCTGACATACGGAGTCCGCTCATGCACCTTGTCCGTTTTCCGCGCGTGAAGCTGGCGCATCTGCCCACGCCGCTGGAGCCGATGCCGCGCCTCTCCGCGCATCTGGGCGGACGGGTGAACCTCTGGATCAAGCGCGACGACTGCACCGGGCTGTCCAGCGGCGGCAACAAGACCCGCAAGCTCGAATTCCTGATGGGCGAGGCGGCGGCGCGCGGCGCCGACACCGTGATCACGCAAGGCGCGACGCAGTCGAACCATGCCCGCCAGACCGCGGCGGCGGCGGCCAAGCTTGGTCTTGCTTGCCACATCCTGCTGGAAGACCGCACCGGCTTTACCGACGAGGCTTACACGCTCGGTGGCAACGTGCTGCTCGATCGTCTGCATGGCGCGAGCCTGTCGAAGCGTCCCGCCGGCGCCGACATGAATGCCGAGATGGAGGCGCTCGCCGCCGGCCTGCGCGACAAGGGCGCGCGCCCTTATGTCATCCCCGGCGGCGGCTCTAATCCCGTCGGCGCCACCGGCTATGCAAACTGCGCGCTCGAGCTCGTGGCGCAGGCGAACGAACTGCCACTTAAGATCGATCACATCGTGCAGGCGACCGGCAGCGCCGGCACACAGGCCGGTCTCGTCGCGGGGTTGTGCGCCATCAATGCGAACATCCCGCTCTATGGAATCTCGGTGAGAGCTCCGAAAGCCAAGCAGGAGGATTCCGTCTTCGCGCTCGCGCAAGCGACCGCCGCGCATGTCGGTGCGCCGGGCGCCGTCAAGCGCGAGCACATCGTCGCCAACGCCGACTATGTCGGACAGGGCTACGGCATCCCGACCGACGGCATGGCCGAGGCGGTGAAGATGTTGGCGCGGTTCGAAGGCATCCTGCTCGATCCGGTCTATACAGGCAAAGGCATGGCGGGCTTGATCGACTTGGTCCGTAAGGGCCATTTCGAGCGCGGCGCCAATATTGTGTTCCTGCACACGGGCGGCTCGGCCGGCCTGTTCGGCTATCCCGACGCCTTCGGCCTCTCCGGCTACGCATGACGGCGGGCGAAAAGACCATCGGCATCATCGGCGGCATGGGCCCCGAAGCGACGGTCGAGTTCATGCGCCGCCTCGTCGCCGCGGTCCCGGCGAAGGACGATGCCGATCATCTGCACGTCATCGCCGACAACAATTCCAAAGTGCCCTCGCGCATCAAGGCGCTGATCGAAGGCGGCGGCGAAGACCCCGCGCCGGTCCTGATCGGCATGGCGCGCGGGCTGGAGGCGGCCGGCGCGCAGATCCTCGCCATTCCGTGTAACACGGCACACTACTATCTGCCGCGCATTGCGCAGGCCGTGAATGTACCGGTTCTCGACGTCGTGGCGCTGACGGTCGACAGACTTGTGGCGCTGTCGCCCAAGCCGCACCGCATCGGCATGCTGGCGTCGCCGGCCGTGCGACGGGTCGGATTGTTCGAATCGCGCCTGGCCGCCGCCGGCTTCGAAACGCTTTTCCCCGCCCCGCAAGACGAAGCGCGCCTTCTCGGCATCATCCGCGCGGTGAAGAGCGGCGATGTCTCGCCGGCGCAATGGCAGACCTATCAGGACATCGCATCGACGCTGGCATCGCGCGGCGCGGATGCCTTCCTGGTCGCCTGCACGGAGCTGTCGCTGATGCTCGCGCCCAGGCTCGCGCAGCCGGTACTCGATACGCTCGACATCCTGGTGGATGCGACCGTCGCCGCCGCGCGTGGCTAGCCCCAGAGCTTGCTATCGAAGGCGTAGAGCTCGCCATTCTTCGTGACCATGCCGTTGGCGCGGTCCTCGAACAGCAGTTCCTGGCTGTCGATGTCGCGCCAGTCGCACAGCGTGCCCACCACATAGGCGGGCGCGTTGCCCAGCGACGTCGCACCATTGCAGCCCATCATCAGCCCCATGCCGCGCTCCCGTGCCGTGCGTGCCAGCGCCAAGGCCTCGGTCAGTCCGCCGGTCTTGTCGAGCTTGATGTTCACTGCGTCGTAGCGTTGTGCCAGAACGTCCAGGCTCTCCCGAGTGGCGCAGCTTTCGTCGGCGCAAAGCGGCACCGGGCTGTCATAGCCGGCGAGCGGCGCGTCGCGGTCGTGATGCAGCGGCTGCTCGATCGCGACCACGCCCATGACCTTGAGCGTGGGCGCCAGCGCCTCGAGCTGCGCCATGGACCAAGCTTCGTTGGCATCGACGATGAAGCGCAAGTCCGGCGCCGCGCCGGCGATGGCCGCCACGCGATCGAGCACGCTGTCGGCATCGGCTTTGATCTTGAGGATTCTGTAACCGCGCCCCCCGGCCGCCAGCGCGTCGCGGCGCATCTTGTCCGCCGCGTTGATGCCGATGGTGATGTCGACCTCGATTTTGTCCAGCCGCCTCACGCCCGCCAGATCCCAGATCGATTTGCCGCTGCGCTTGCACGCAAGATCCCACAGTGCGCAATCGACGGCGTTTCGCGCGGACGTCGCCGCGACCGCCCGGTTGAGTTCCTCGCGCGAGCCGATGTCGGCGATGCGGTTCTTGATGTCTTCGAGCTGTGCCGCGGCGCTCGCCTGCGTTTCGTGTTTCAGCGATTGCAGACCGCACTCGCCGCGTCCGATATGCGTGCCGTCCGTCACATGCACGACGAAAAGCGGCGCGCTGTCGCGCGTCTCGCGGGAGATCTTGAACGTCTGGCGATAGGAATGTTCCTGATAGGCATAGCGCATGGCCAGACTCATGACGCGACATCCGCCAAGGTCTCGCTCGCGAGCTTGAGGCCCGCGGCAAGGGTTTCGGTTTGGGTGCCGATGCCGAAGCGCAGATAGCGGTCCATGCCGAACCAGTCGCCGGCGACGACGAACACACTTTTCTCCCGGCGCAGGCGCTCGACCAGCGCCGACGAATTCATCTCGATGCCATAGCGCACGAATGCCATGCCGCCGGCCTTGGGCGGCACGAAGCGGAATTGGTCGCCATAATCGCCGAGCCAGCGGCCGAACACCGCCAAATTGCACCTGAGCAAATCGCGGCCGTGGTCGAGGATCTTTTGTCGCCGTTCGGGTTCCAGCACCCTGGTCGCGGCGTACTGGCTCAGGATCGACGTGCAGATCGTCGTATAGTCGTGGCGGTGCCAGGCATCGGCGACAAGCTGCTTTGGTCCGGCGATCCAGCCGATGCGCAACCCGGGAAGCGCCATCGCCTTCGACAGGCCGGAGCAGACGATCGTCTTGTCGTAAACCTCGGCGAAGCTCGTGCACTCGATGCCGTCGAACTCCGAACCGCGATAGATCTCGTCGGACAGGATAAAGGCGCCGTATTCATGCGCCAGATTCGCGATGGCCTCCATCGTCGCACGGTCCAGCACCGCGCCGGTCGGATTGTTGGGATTGCACACCACGATCATCTTGGTCTTGGGTGTCAGCGCGGCGCGCAATTCGTCGAGATCGGGCGCCCAGTTCAGCTCTTCGCGCAGATGGAACGGCTTCACGACGGCGCCGAACGCCTTGAGCGCGCCCCAGGCCAGCATGTAATTGGGCAGCATGACGACGACTTCGTCGCCGGGCTCGACCACCGACCAGATCGCGGCGAAGTTCGCCTCCGCCGAACCGTTGGTCACCAGGACGTTATCCTCGTCCAGGCCGGGGTAGAGCCGCGCGATGGCGCGGCGCAATGCCGGATCGCCGTTGGTGTAGCCGTAGCCCAGCGGCAGGCCGAGCATCTCCTCACGCTCTTGCGGCGTCAGCACGTCCTTGAGCGCGTGAGGGTGGACGCCGCTTTCGGTGAGATTGTAGCGCACCGAATTCTCGTACAGCGACTGATTGCGTTCCAGAAGGAAGGTCTCGATCTTCATGCGGCCTGCCGCTTCGCTTCGATCGCGGCCAGCACGGCCTGCGCGATCCTGATGTCCTGCACCGCGACGCCGGTCAGATCGGCGACGGTGATTTCCTCTGCCGTCTGTCGGCCTTTCGCCGCGCCGGCGACGATGGCGCCGAGTTCGACGATCCGGGCTTCGCCGATGGCACCGGCCGCCAGTGCGTGGTGCAGCTCGCCGCGCGTCGCGCATTGGGGAAGGCTGTCGGCGACGACGTGGTCGGCCTTCGCGAAGATCGCCGGATCGATCTCGTTCTTCTCCGCCGTGTCTGCGCCGACGGCCGTGATATGCGTGCCGGGCCGTATGTCGCCGGCCATCAGCAGCGGGCTGTGCGACGGCGTCGTGGTGACGATGAGGTTGGCGTGGGCCGCGACGTCGGACACCGTCGCGCAAGGCGTGACGTCGAACGCCTTGTCCGCCATGTCGCTGCGATAGGCATCCATCGCTTCCGCGCTGCGTCCGTGCACGAAGACGCGATCGCAATGCGTGACCCGGCGCAGATACTCGACCTGCAGCCGCGCCTGGATTCCTGTGCCGATCACGCCGATGGCCTCGATGTTTTTGGGCGCGAGATACTTGGCCGCGACGGCGCCGGCCACCGCGGTGCGGATGTCCGTCAGCCGTCCTTCGTCGAGCAGCACGGCACGCGGCGTGCCCGTCGCGGCGTCGAAGAGAAGCATGACGCCGTTGGACGACGGCAGGCCCTTCCTGGGATTGTCGTAGAATCCCGTGGCGACCTTGACCGCGAACGTGTCGTCGCCCCGGATCGCCCCGTATTTGATGTGCGCCTCGCCGCGCGGAAACAGCAGCTCGCCGACCGGCGGCACCGTTGCGTCGCCGCGATGCAGCGCCGCGAACCCGTCCTCGATCGCGCGCAGCAGGTCGATCCCGCGCAAGGCGGGCGCGATCTCGGTCCAGGTCGCGACGACGGTCATCGCGATATATTAACAGTGTTCATATCTAGGGCAAGAACGCCGGCTTCACGCCTTCACGGTGGCCAGGAGGATAGATGTCTCGGTCGAGGCGATGCCCTCGATCAGCCGGATCTGGTCCAGCGCGTGGCTGAAGGCGGGCAGCGTCTCGGTGTTCAATTCGGCGACCAGGTCCCAGCGTCCATTGGTCGTGTGAATGGCCTCGATCTCGGCGAAGCCCCGCAGCGCCTTGACGACCTTGGCGGACCGCTCTCCCTCCACCGCGATGCACATCACCGCGCGCACCCGGCCTTCCTCCAGCTCCGGGCGCGTGCGCACCGTAAATCCCTGGATCGCGCCGCGCGCCAGCATGCGCGCGATCCGGTTCTGCACCGTGGCGCGCGAGACCTTCAGCGTCTTGGCGAGCGACGCGGCCGGCCGGCGCGCATCCTCGCGCAGCAGGGCCAGCAATTTGCGATCGATGTCGTCCATGAGCATAACGCCAAATTGTCCTGTCGAAACGCCAATACTATAGGCGAAAACTGGCGGATTGTCGCTATTCGCTAACGCACCAGAGGGTCATCGTCGGTCGCCGCAACGACGGATTCGCAAGTTGTTCGACAAGCCCCTGTTTCTGATGACCGATCCCGACCATTTCGAGGTCTTCTACCAGATCAATCCGTGGATGAGTCCTGATGCGTGGCGCGCCGATCCGGACGCCGCCCGCGCCGCCGCCAAAGCCGCGTCCGCCGATCTCACGCGGCGGCTGCGCCAACTGGGCGCCGAGGTCGAAATGATCCCGCCGGTCCGCGGCTTGCCCGATCTCGTCTTTCCGGCCAACGCCGCGATCGTGCTCGACCGTCGCGTTCTGCTGGCGCGCTTTCGCCATCCCGAGCGCCAGGGCGAGGAAGCCGTCTTCGCCGCCGCCTTCCAGAGCCTGAAGGATCGCGGCCTGATCGACGAGATCGTCATCCTGCCGCAAGGTGTGTTCCAGGAAGGCGCCGGCGACGCCATCTGGGATGCCGACCGCGATTTCTTCTGGGTCGGCTACGGGCCACGCTCCAGTCCGCGATCCGCCGAGGTCATCGCCGAGGTCTTCGCGCAGAAGGTCGTCGCCCTCGAACTGGCGTCGGAACGCTTCTATCATCTCGACACCTGCTTCTGCCCGTTGGCCGGCGGCAACGTCCTTTTCTATCCGCCCGCCTTCACGCCGGCCGCGCTGGCCGAGATCCACCGCCGCGTTCCCGAAGCGCAGCGCATCGAGGCCAGCGACGAGGAAGCCGCCGCCTTCTGCGTCAACGCCGTCAATGTGGGCACGCAGATCGTGATGGCCAAGGCGCCGGCATCTCTCAAGGCCAAGCTGGCTTCGCGCGGGTATCACCTCTGCGAGGTCGACCTTTCGCCCTTCATGCTGTCGGGCGGCGCGGCCTATTGCATGACGCTGCGGCTCGACCGGTCCAGCACGGAACGGGCAGTCCAGGCAGCGGAATAGGCGGTTCCGCGATGAATCAGATGAGCAACCTGCGAACGACCGATTTCATCGCCCGCGAGGCGCTCTACGGCGCGGCGAACTACAAGCCGCTCGATGTCGTTCTGGCGCGCGGGCAGGGCGTCCATGTCTGGGACGTCGACGGCAACCGCTATCTCGATTGCCTCGCCGCCTATTCGGCGGTCAATCAGGGTCACTGCCATCCCAAAATCCTGGAAGCGATGGTGGCGCAGGCGCAGCGTCTGACGCTCACCTCGCGCGCCTTCCGCAACGACCAGCTCGTGCCGTTCTACGAGGAACTGTGCGCGCTCACCCACTCGCACAAGATCCTGCCGATGAATTCCGGCGCGGAAGCCGTCGAGAGCGCGCTCAAACTGGCGCGCAAATGGGGTTACACGGTCAAGGGCGTGCCCGAAGGGGCGGCGGAGATCATCGTCTGCGCGAACAATTTCCACGGCCGCACCATCGCGATCGTCGGCTTTTCCACCGATCCGGCTTCGCGTGGCGGCTTCGGCCCCTTCGCGCCGGGCTTCAAGATCATACCGTTCGGCGATGCCGCGGCGCTGGAGGCCGCGATCACGCCCAACACGGTCGCTTTCCTGGTCGAGCCGATCCAGGGCGAAGCCGGCGTCATCGTTCCGCCGTCGGGCTATCTCAAGGCGGCGCGTGAATCGTGCACGCGCCACAACGTTCAGCTCATCCTAGACGAGATTCAGACCGGCCTCGGCCGCACCGGCAAGCTGCTCGCGGAGGAGCATGACGGGATCGAGGCGGACGTCACCTTGATCGGCAAGGCGCTGTCGGGCGGCTTCTATCCGGTCTCCGCGGTGCTTTCGAATTCCGCCGTCATGGACGTGCTTCATCCGGGCGAGCACGGCTCGACATTCGGCGGCAATCCGCTCGCCTGCGCCGTCGGCCGCGCCGCGCTGAGGGTGATCGTCGAGGAAGGGCTGGTCGAGAACTCGGCGCGCCTGGGCGCGCGTCTCAAGACTGGGCTCGAGGCTGTGCGCACGGCGCGCGTGAAAGATGTTCGCGGACGCGGCCTGATGCTCGCCGTCGAACTGCACGGCGACGCCGGCGGGGCGCGCCGTGTGTGCGAAAAGCTCCAGTCGCACGGGCTGCTCGCCAAGGAGACCCACGAGCACACGATCCGCATCGCGCCGCCGCTCATCCTGACGCAAGAACAGTGCGACTGGATCGTCGAACAATTCGGCGCGGCGCTGCTCTAGCGCCGAAGCGCGCGATTCTGGATACGCGGATCGAATTTGCGACGCCTGGCGGGAAGAACGGGTTATTCCCTTGATTTCAACAGGTTGACCATCCGCGGACCGGCATATCCTCGTTTCTCCGCTGGCTGGAGAGGCGCTCTTGAAAAACGATATTCCCACAACCACATATACAACTGGCACCTAAGCGTGCGAACTCTCGTAATCGACTAGAGAGTCCCCGGCCCGGGCAAAGCCCGAGCCATCACATAAACCGTAACAATTCCGGCGCAGAGCCCATGTTGTTGACGGTCATCAATAGCGAACAAGTGATGAAAAGCACGAGACGGCCGCAAAGGGCTTTTGCTGCAGGCCAACGTCAAAGGCCCGCCAAGCCATGGGCAGAGGCGAAAATTCAAGGATCGAAGGACGATCAGGCGCACTGGCATCGGCGCCATCAACACTATCTGAGCCTCGCGGAAGGTGCGGACAATGCCGACAGGGTGGACCGAGAGAACTACCGGCAGCACGCCGAACATTTTTACCGGCTGATCGCGGAGGCTGCGGGCCTTCATCGTCAGGCGAGCGTCGGTACATCTTCATCGACCGCGGCGCTCTCCATCCTTTGACCGAGGACGGCGGCCTGGTCGCCGCGAACGCTCGCCAAACGGTTCAGCCCGTCGCTCCGACCGAGATAAATGTAAGGAATGAGATGAACTATGAAGCGCGCATCGCCTTGATGGAACCGAAGCCGTCGAGCACCGGCAGCCCAAGCGTCTCACACAGCGAGCAAGTGACGTTGGACGAGCTCGTCGAAGTGCTTTCGGCACATCCGCGTGGACTGCGGCGCTGGTCGGTGATGCGTGCCATTCGCGCGAGCCGGTCCAGGCGCGGGCGCGAAATTCCTCATAAGTTGGAAGACGACGTGGAACGGACATTCCGACGGCATTGTGCCGACGGCGCCGAAGTCCAGGCGACGTCGCCGAGCCGCACGCTCTTCTACCGTCCGAAAGAGACGGCTGGTGAGGTCTGGGCCGTCCTTCCGGCCCGCGCCGACGATCCAACTGCGCCGCTTTGAACGCGGGAAGCCTGTCAGCAATGGGCAGGAGGTTCTCAGGAAGGGCTGGCGTGCACAAAATAATGCCGGCGCTGGAACAATTCGAGGGCTTGGCGGTTCACGATCCTGCGCAACGAATTTTGTTCCCACACACGCATGATAGCACTGACCACATGCGGTTCGAACACGATCCGACTTAGCCTTGGTTTTTGCAGCTTCCGGCCCGCGCCGATCGTTTGCTCCCCGCGTCGCGGGAAGGGTTTTAAGGCGTCAACGTCGTTCGGCTGGCCAGCGGATTGCGCGATCGCGACGGGCGCCGGACTTTCGCTCGTAACCTGACGGTGGAATGGACAATGCACTTTGAGAATTTTCCGTTTTCGCATCTTTGGACAGACCGTTCCGAAATCGCCTGAGCCGCCCATCCGGGCCGAACTGTTCAGTGTCGAGCGTCTGGAGCAGCACGCCGCGAGCCTCGCCGCGGCGCAGCGCGTCGTTGCGAAGGCCGGGTCGGGGATTTCGCTTGCGCCGCGTCTCGAAGACAACACGAAAGTCCTGATCGATACCTATCGCGCCGTCGTTCGCGCGAGCCGCGCGCGGCGACCCGGTACGCCGGCCGAGGATTGGCTGCTGGACAACTTTCATGTCGTCGACGAGCAAATTCGCGAGATCAAGGACGATCTGCCGCCCGGGTATTACCGCCTGCTGCCGAAGCTGGCGGACGGACCGCTGCGCGGCTATCCACGCGTATTCGGTCTCGCCTGGGCTCTCATTGCGCACACCGACAGCGCCTTCGACATTCAGAAGCTGACCCGCTTCGTCGAGGCCTATCAACGCGTGCAGCCGCTGACCATAGGCGAGTTGTGGGCGATCGCGATCACCTTGCGCATCACCCTGGTCGAGAATTTGCGGCGTCTTGCCGAGCAGATGGCGGCGCGGCTGTCTGCCGGTGAATTCGCCGATTCCCTTGCCGATCGCGTTTTGGGCTCCACGCACCGCGATCCGGAAGCAATGGCCGACATTCTGCCGGACCTTGAGCGCGTGCCCTGGTCGACGGCGTTCGCCGTACAGCTATCGCAACGGCTGCGCGACCGCGATCCCGATGCCACACCGGCCCTGCGCTGGTTGAACGATCGTCTGGCCGCCGAAGGAACCACGACCGACGAGATTGTTCTGGAGGAAGTTCAGCGCCAGAGCGCGATGAACGTCACCGTGCGCAATGTCATCACCAGCATGCGCCTGGTGTCCACGGCCAACTGGGCCGAATTCGTTGAAAGTGTCGGCCCTGTCGACGCGGTGCTGCGCGCGGGCAGCGATTTCGCCGCGATGGACTTTTCAACGCGCGACCTCTATCGCCGCGCCCTCGAAGAACTCGCGCGCGGCTCCGGCCGCGAGGAAGTCGAAGTCGCCCGCCGTGCGCTCGCCCGCGCCAGTCGTGCGGCCGACGCCGAGAGCCGCGAACGCGATCCCGGCTTCTATCTGATTGCCGCCGGCCGGCCGGCCTTCGAAAAGGAACTGGGCTGCCGGGTACCGCTGCGCACGCGGATATTCCGCCTGAATTCCAATCTTGGTATCGCCAGCTATGTCGGACTGATCGCGATCGCCACGGCGATCGTGCTCGCATTGGCGCTGCTGGCCGTCGCGCATGCCGGGGCGGGCGGATGGACGCTTGTTCTTCTTGCGGTTGTCGGCGCGATTCCGGCTTCGGACATCGCAGTCGCCGTCGTGAACCGCGCGATCACGCAGAACCTGGGCGCGACGTTGATGCCCGCGCTTGAGCTTCGCGAAGGCGTCCCGGCGCAGATGCGCACCATCATCGTCGTGCCGTCTCTCCTCGCCAATCCGTCGGCGATCCAGCAGCAGATCGAGCGCCTGGAGGTCCACCACCTTTCCAATCCGGACTCCAATTTCGTCTTCGCGCTGCTCTCCGACTGGCACGACAGCGCCACGGAGCATGCGGACGATGACGCCGCGCTTCTCGAAGAAGCGGCCGCCGGAATCGCGCGCCTGAACGAACAGTATGGCCCAACCGATAGCGGCTCGCGGTTCTTCCTGCTCCACCGCCGGCGTCTGTGGAATGAAGGCGAAGGCAGGTGGATGGGTTGGGAGCGCAAGCGCGGCAAGCTGCACGAGTTGAACCGGCTGCTTCGGGGCTGTGCCGATACCACCTTCCTGCCGATCAACGGCCGTGCGCCGTCGCTTCCGGGCGGGATCCGTTACGTGATCACGCTGGACGCCGATACGCGCACGCCGATTGCGGCCGCCCGGCGTCTCGTGGGCAAGATCGCCCATCCGCTCAACCGGCCGCGCTTTGATCCGCATGCGGGGATCGTCACACGGGGTCATGCCATCCTTCAGCCGCGTGTGACGCCGTCATTGCCGATCGGCAGCGAAGGGTCGCTGTTCCAGCGCGTTTTTTCCGGCCCCAACGGGCTGGACCCCTATGCCTTCGCGGTTTCCGACGTCTATCAGGACCTGTTCGAAGAGGGGTCCTTTGTCGGCAAGGGAATCTACGACGTCGACGTTCTGGAGGCCGCGCTCGCGGGTCAGATTCCGGAAAATGCCGTGCTCAGCCACGATCTGCTGGAGGGCATATTCGCGCGCGCCGGCCTTGCCTCCGACATTGAGGTCGTCGAGGAATTTCCCTCGCGCTACGACGTCGCGGCGGCCCGCCAGCACCGCTGGGTGCGCGGCGATTGGCAATTGCTGCCCTGGATTTTCGGATTCGGCGGCCGGATACGCAGCGACGGGCACAGGACGCGCCTCCCCCTGATGGGGCGCTGGAAGCTGCTCGACAATCTGCGCCGTTCGCTGTCGGCGCCCTCCGCCCTGCTGGCGATGCTGCTCGCCTGGCTGCAGCCGATCGCCGTGGCCGACACCTGGACGGTCTTCATTCTCACAACCGCCGCGTTGCCTTCCCTGCTTGCCGCAATCACGAGCATCGTGCCGCCGCGCGTCGGCGTCACGCTGCGCAACCATCTGCGCGCGCTCGGCGACGATTTTGCGCTCGGCGCGATACAGAGCGCGTTTTTGATCACCTTTCTGGCACACCAGGCGTGGCTGATGGTCGATGCGGTCGGGCGCACCCTGTACCGCCTCTTGGCACGCCGCCGCCTGCTGGAATGGACCACGACGGCCCAGACCAGCGATGACGCCCAGTTCGACCGCCGATCGCTCGTTGTGCAGATCGCGGCCAGTGCCGGCTTTGCTCTGCTTGCCGCGATGGCAATTGGCTTTGCCGGCCAGCACACCTGGCCGATCGCGGCGCCGTTCGCGCTTCTGTGGATCCTGTCGCCGGTCGTCGCGCGCCTGGCGAGCAGGCCGCCGCCGAAAGAGGGGCACCTGTCGATCCAGCTGGCGGACGAGCACAAGCTGCGGCTCGTCGCGCGGCGGACCTGGCGGTTCTTCGAGACGTTCGTCACCGCGGAGGAGCACATGCTCCCGCCCGACAATTTTCAGGAAGACCCCAAGCCGGTGGTCGCCCACCGGACGTCGCCGACGAATATCGGTCTCTATCTGCTGTCCGTGGTGACGGCGCGCGATTTCGGCTGGCTGGGAACGCTCGACATGCTGGAGCGCCTCGAAGCCACGATGGCGACGATGCAGAGGCTCGAACGGTTTCGCGGCCATTTCTACAATTGGTACGACACATGCGATCTGCGCGCGCTGGAGCCGAAATATGTCTCGTCGGTCGATAGCGGCAATCTCGCGGGGCATCTGGTCGCGCTCGGCAATGCCTGTCGCGAAATTACCGCAAGCGCGATCGCAAACGCACATTGGGCGCTGGGACTGCACGATTGCCTGGCGCTGATCCGGGAAGCTGCGCGTCCGGCGCCCGAGGATCGTCGTGCGGCCGGCGCCGCCTGCGTGCAGTTGAACCAGGCCATCGAGGGGCTGGCCCAGTCGCTTCTGCGGGTGCCCCTGCGACTCGAAGACGTTGCCCGTACCGCCGAGGCGCTGAAAGAACGCGTGCGGGTTTGGGCGGAAGAGCGCGGCGGACCCGCCGGCGCGGAAGTCCTGGTCTGGTCTGAAGCCTTGCGGTCGTCGATCGCCTCGCATCGGCGCGATGCCGAGCTCGATGCGACCGCCGCGCAATCGGCCGCTCGCCGTCTCGCGGCGCTCGGCGAGCTTGCCAGGTCCATGGCGATGGCGATGGAATTCGGCTTCCTGTTCGACCCCGACCGGCAACTTCTGTCCATCGGGTACCGCAACGCCGACGGCACCCTCGATTCCAACTTCTACGATCTGCTGGCATCCGAGGCGCGGCTGGCAAGTTTCTTCGCCATTGCCAAGGGCGATCTGCCCGCCAAGCATTGGTTTCGCCTGGGCCGCACCCTGACGCCGGTTCGCGGCAGCTCCGTGCTGATTTCCTGGTCCGGATCGATGTTCGAATATCTCATGCCGTCGCTGGTGATGCGGGCACCGTCCGGGAGCCTGTTGGAAGAAACCAACCGGCTGGTGGTCTGGCGGCAGGAAAAATATGGCGACGAGTTGGGCGTGCCGTGGGGCATGTCGGAGTCGCAATTCAACGCCCGCGACATCGAGCATACCTATCAATATTCAAGCTTCGGTGTCCCGGACCTCGGATACAAGCGCGGTCTGAGCGACAGCATCGTGATCGCGCCCTATGCGACCGGCCTAGCCTGCATGGTCGATCCCGCCGCGGCGGCACGCAACTACGACCGCATGGCCGGCATCGGCGCGCGCGGCGCCTATGGCTGGCGCGAGGCCATCGACTACACGCGCTCGCGCGTGCCGGAAGATGCGAAATGCGCCATCGTCGGCGCCTATATGGCCCATCATCAGGCGATGATCTTGGTCGGTATCGCCAATGCTCTTCACGATGGGCGGATGCGTTCGCGGTTTCACGCCGAGCCGATGATCCAGGCGGCGGAGCTCCTGCTTCAAGAGCGCATGCCGCGCGATATTGCCATGGCACGGCCGTTGCCCGAACGGGCCGCACCGAGCGCCGGTTTCGCGAGCCTCGTGCCCGAAACGCAGCGCCGCTACCTATCGGCCCATTCGCGCATTCCGCGCACGCAAATCCTCTCGAACGGACGCTATTGCGCCATGGTGACGGCGGCGGGCTCCGGTTACAGCCGCTGGCGCGACGTCGCCGTCACGCGCTGGCGAGAGGACGTGACCTGCGACGGCTGGGGCGCCTATGTTTTCCTGCGCGACGTGCGCAGCGGCGAAGTCTGGTCGGCGGGGTATCAGCCGAGCGGGGCCGAGCCCGACAGCTACGAGGTGACGTTCTTCGAAGGCCGCGCCGAATTCACCCGGCACGACGCCACGATCACGACGATGTTGGACGTCGTGGTCTCGCCCGAGGACGACGCGGAGGTCCGCCGCGTCTCCATCACCAATCACGGAACCCGCACGCGCGAGATCGAGCTGACGTCCTATGCCGAGCTTGCTTTGGCGCGGCAGGCCGACGACGTCGCGCATCCGGCGTTCGCCAAGCTTTTCGTCGAGACCGAATTCGTGTCCGATCTGGGCGCGATCCTGGCGACGCGGCGGCAACGCTCGCCTGCCGACCCACTTGTGTGGGCGGCCCATCTCGCCGTCGTCGAAGGCGACAGCTCGGGCGACGCACAATTTGAGACCGATCGGGCGCGGTTTCTCGGCCGAGGGCAAACCGTGCGCTCGCCCGTGGCGATCGTCGAGGGCTGGCCGCTGTCCAATACGGCGGGCCCGGTGCTCGACCCGATTTTCAGCTTGCGCCGCCGTGTGAGCATTCGTCCCGGTGCCACGGCGCGCGTCGCCTTTTGGACCATGGCGGCAGCATCGCGCGAAGACGTTCTGGATCTGGCCGACAAGCATCACGATTCGATGGCCTTCGAGCGCGCGACCACGCTCGCCTGGTCGCAGGCACAGATTCAGCTTCGCCATCTCGGCATCGGCATGGACGAAGCACACCTGTTTCAGCGTCTGGCAAACCACGTCCTCTATTCCGACCCGACGCTGCGTCCGCCGAGCGACGTGCTCGCGAGCGGCGTGCGGCCGGCGTCGACGTTGTGGCCGCACGGGATTTCGGGGGACTTGCCGATCGTTGTGGTGCGGGTCGAGGAACAGGACGATCTGGAACTCGTGCGTCAACTCCTGCGCGCGCACGAATATTGGCGGCTGAAGCGGCTCGCCGTCGATCTGGTGATCCTCAACGAGCGCGTCTCGTCCTATGTGCAGGACCTGCAAATCTCGCTGGATGCGCTGGTGCGGACGAACCAGTCCATGCCGCGGATCGGGAGCGACGACGCGCGCGGCGCCGTCTTCGTTCTGCGCGCCGACCTTGTGGCGCCGGAAGTTCGGGATCTGCTGCAATCCTGCGCACGGGCGGTCTTGAGCGGCAAGCGCGGATCGTTGTCGGAGCAGATCAACCGCGCGCGCGAACTCAGGCCGGGCAGCGCGCCGCCGCCCAGGCGCACGCTCACGATGCCGGAGCTGGAGCCGGCCTTGCCGCGCCCCCCGATGGAGTTCTTCAACGGTCTGGGCGGCTTCGCCAATGAGGGGCGCGAATACCACACCATACTCGACGGCAATGAACGCACGCCCGCGCCCTGGATAAACGTCATCGCCAATCCGGCGTTCGGCTTCCAGGTTTCCACCGACGGCAGCGGCTTCACATGGTCGGTCAACAGTCAGCAGAACCAACTCACGCCATGGTCGAACGATCCGATCGGCGACGCGCCCGGTGAAGTCGTCTATGTGCGCGACGAGGACACGGGCGAGGTGTGGGGACCGACCGCGCTCCCCATCCGCGAGAAACACGCGTCCTATTCGGTGCGGCATGGCCAGGGCTTCAGCCGCTTCGATCATGTCTCGCACGGAATATCGCTCGAACTCGAGCAATTCGTGCCGGTGGACGATCCGGTCAAGATATCGCGGCTGAAGATCGTCAACCGCTCGGGCCGCGCGCGGCGGCTGTCGGTCACCGTCTATGTGGAGTGGGTCCTGGGGCCCAACCGGTCGGCGACGGCGCCCTTCGTCGTCACGGAAATCAACCCCGAGACCGGCGCGATCTTTGCCCGCAACCCGTGGAGCGATCAGTTCGGCGAGCGCGTGGCGTTTGCCGATCTGAACGGGCGGCAGACGGCATGGACCTGCGACCGGTCGGAATTCGTCGGCCGCGACGGCACGTTGGACCGGCCATTGGCACTGATGCAGGGCGGGCGGCTCTCCGGCCGCGCCGGTGCCGGCCTCGATCCCTGCGCCGTGCTCCAGACGCATGTCGAGCTCGGCGCCATCGGCAAGACGGACATCGTCTTCTTCCTCGGTCAAACGGCATCGCGGCTGCTGGCGCGAGAGCTTCTGATCAAATACCGCAAGGCCGATCTCGACGACGTCTTCGCGAAGGTTACGCGGCAGTGGGACGACACGCTCGGAACGGTCCAGGTCCGGACGCCCGACCGGGCGCTGGATATTCTGCTCAACCGCTGGCTTGCCTATCAAACGCTGGTCTGCCGCGTCTGGGCGCGAACCGGTTTCTACCAGGCGAGCGGCGCCTATGGCTTCCGCGACCAGCTGCAGGACGTCATGGCGCTGTGCGTCGCGCGGCCGGATATCGCGCGCGAGCACATCCTGCGGGCGGCGGCGCGCCAATTCGTCGAGGGCGATGTTCAGCACTGGTGGCTGGCGGAATCCGATCGCGGCATCCGCACGCGGGTCTCGGACGATCGCGCGTGGCTGGCCTATGTGGTGGCGCACTATGTGCAAGTCACGGGCGACCAGGCGGTGCTCGACGAACCGGTGGCATTTCTCGATGGGCCGGTGCTGCGCGAAGGCGAGCGCGACGCCTTCTTCCGGTCGACGCCGTCCGATACGAAAGCCAGCCTGTACGATCATTGCGCGCTCGCGCTCGACAAGAGCCTGATGACCGGATCGCACGGACTGCCGCTGATGGGGACCGGCGATTGGAACGACGGGATGGACCAGATCGGCCAGGGCGGCAAAGGCGAGAGCGTCTGGCTGGGCTGGTTCCTCCATTCGACGCTGGTCTCGTTCGCGAGCTTGGCGGAGCGGCGGGGCAACGCCGAACACGCGGCGGATTGGCGCCAGCACGCGTCGGTTCTGAAAACTTCGCTGGAGAAGCACGCCTGGGACGGCGACTGGTATCGCCGTGCCTTCTTCGACGACGGCTCGCCGCTGGGTTCGGTCGCCAACAGCGAATGCCGTATCGACTCCATCGCGCAATCCTGGGCGGTCATCTCGCGCGCCGCCGACCCGGTGCGTGCCGCGCGCGCGCTGGCCGCTCTCGACAAATATCTCGTGCGGCGAGACGAGAAGCTCTCGCTGCTGTTCACGCCGCCCTTCGTCAATCCGCCGCACGATCCCGGCTATATCAAGGGCTATCCCGCGGGCATTCGGGAGAACGGCGGGCAGTACACGCACGCCGCCGTGTGGGCGGCGCTGGCCTTCGCGATGGAAGGCGACGGCGACAGGGCGCATGAGCTTCTGGCGATGCTCAATCCGATCAATCACGCCGACAGCAATGCCGGCGTTCACCGCTACAAGGTCGAACCCTATGTCGCTTGCGCCGACATCTACTCGATGCCGCCGCATGTCGGTCGGGGCGGCTGGACCTGGTACACGGGCTCGGCGGGATGGATGTACCGCGTGGGACTGGAATGGCTGCTGGGCTTTCGGGTGCGGGACGGAAAGCTCGTTCTCGATCCGTGCATTCCGCGCAGCTGGCCGAGTTTCGAGATTTCGTTCCGCTATCGCACGACAAGCTACGACATCTCGGTGGAGAATCCCCTCGGGGTTTGTCGTGGAATCCTGGCGACCAAATTGGACGGCGAAATCCTGAAGGGAAACCAGAAGCTCTCCGTTCCGCTGGTCGACGACGGCGCAACCCACCGCGTGCAGGTCGTGCTGGGATGAAGCCATAGGCCCGTCGGCGCGCTTTCGGTTAGTATCCAGCGCGCAAGGCGGCGCATTTCGATCCGATAGAGGCGCTGCGACATGAATGGGCGGACGATAGCCAAGGCGAACGAACTGGCGTCCGAAGACGTCTGGAAACTGCCCGTGGCGGCGCTGCTGGCGCGGCTTGCCGCCGTGCCGGCCGGCCTGACCGGCGCGGAGGCGCAGTCCCGGATCGCGACCTACGGCCCCAACATGGCCGCCGCCGCCAAGCGGTCGCCGCTCTGGCTGCAGTTTCTCGCGCGGTTTCGCAGCCCCCTGGTGATCATCCTGCTCGTGGCGAGCGGCCTGTCGGCGGCGACCGGCGACGTTGCGAGCTTCGTGATCGTGGTGAGCATCGTCACGGTCAGCATGACGCTCGACTTCGTTCAGGAGGTCCGCGCGCAAAATGCCGTTGAAGCCTTGCGCCGCTCCGTTGCGGTACAGGCCACGGTACGGCGCGACGGCGCAAAGCTTTCCCTTCCGATCGACCAGCTGGTGCCGGGCGACATCGTCGAGCTGATCGCCGGGGATCTCGTGCCGGCGGATTCGCGCCTGCTCGAGAGCCGCGATCTGTTCGTCAACCAGGCCCTGCTGACGGGCGAGTCCTATCCGGCGGAGAAGCTGGCGGGCGATCTGGCCACGGGCGCGGAGAATCCCGCCGGCGCGTCGAATGCGGTGTTCGCCGGCACGTCCGTCATCAGCGGCACCGCGACGATCGTCGTCTGCCGCACCGGCACGCAAACCGCGCTCGGCGATCTCGCCGCCAGCCTGGCCGAAAAGCCGCCCGCCACGGCCTTCGAGGTCGGCATCCGCCGCTTCGGCATGCTGATCATGCGGTTCACGGTGCTGATGGTTCTCTTCGTGCTGGTCGTGAACATTTCCTTCCACCGGCCGCTGCTCGAATCGCTGATGTTCGCGCTGGCGCTGGCCGTCGGGTTGACGCCCGAGCTGCTGCCGATGATCGTGACGGTGACGCTCGCGCGTTCGGCGATGGAGTTGGCCAAGAAGAAGGTGATCGTGAAGCGGCTGTCGGCGATCCACGATCTGGGCGCCATGGACGTGCTGTGCACCGACAAGACCGGCACGCTGACGGAAGCGACCATCAGGCTGGTCCGCGTGGTGGACGGGCACGGCGCCGAAAGCACGCGCGCCTACGCCGATGCCGTGATCAACAGCCGGTTCGAAAGTGGCATGAAAAGCCCGCTGGACGACGCGATCGTCGCCGCGCATCCCTTCGACATGGCCGGCTGGCGCAAGATCGACGAGGTGCCCTTCGATTTCGAGCGGCGGCGCGTCTCGGTGCTCGTCGAGCACGAGGGCGAGCGCCGGCTCGTCGTCAAGGGCGCCCCGGAAGATCTGCTGCGGCTCGCCGATCGATACGAAGACGCGACCGGCGAGGAACGGCCGCTCGATGCCGATACAAGGCGCGCCTTCGCGGCGACGCTCGACGGGCTCTGCGCGCAAGGCTACCGGGCCTTGGGCGTGGCCAGCCGCCCGGTCGAGGCGAGCCACGAGACCGCCGCGGTCGGCGACGAGGCCGATCTCGTCTTCTCGGGTTTCGCTGTCTTTCTCGATCCGCCGAAAGCCAGCGCCGGCGCGACGATCCAGGCAATGGCGGCGGCCGGCGTCACGGTGAAGGTGATAACCGGCGACAACGAGCTGGTCAGCCGCCATGTGTTTTCCGATATCGGCATCGCGGTCACGGGTGTCCTGACCGGCGAGGCGCTGGCGCATCTGTCGGACGAGGCGCTGATCGGGCAACTGCCGCAGGTCAACCTGTTCTGCCGCATCAATCCGCAGCAGAAGCATCGTATCCTGCTGGCGCTCAAGCGAATGGGTCACGTCGTCGGCTTCATGGGCGACGGCATCAACGACGCGCCGGCGCTGCACGCCGCCGATGTCGGCATCTCGGTCGACGGCGCCGCCGACGTCGCGCGCGCCGCGGCCGATCTCATCCTTCTGGCGCACGATCTGGCCGTGGTGCGCGACGCCGTGCTCGACGGCCGCGCCGCGGTCCAGAACGTGTCCAAATATGTTTTAATGGGATCGAGCTCCAATTTCGGTAATATGTTCTCCATGGCCGGCGCGGCGCTGTTTCTGCCGTTTCTTCCGATGCTGCCGATCCAGATCCTGCTGAACAATCTGCTCTACGACGTGTCGGAGA
>CAZMHP010000005.1:0-37983 GCA_964566095.1 uncultured Rhizobium sp.
TCGATCAGGCCCATCTGGCGATAGGTGTTGTGCTGCATCTGACCGGTCAGCTCGATGATGACGCGATCGTTCTGATGCAGGTGGGTAAGATCGGCCGGCGTGCCGCCCATGGTCCAGAACGTCTTGGTCAGCGTCAGACCGCTTTGCTCCGCCGGCAAGGCCGCCGCCGGCGTGCCCTGCACCGACGTGGTGCGCCACACGCCCGCGTCGCCGCGGTTGAGGAAGGTGATGCCGGCATTGAGCTGCGCCAGGCTCGGCGACAGCCGCACCGCGCCGGCGCGCGGCGTGGCCGGCTGACCGTTGACCGCGACGTTGAGCGGCACTTTCTGGCGCGTCAGCTCATAGGCCGCGCGCAGCATCCACGCCTTCTCCTGCGTGGTGGTGTCGTTGAGCGTCGAGTCGAGCTCGCTACTTTTCTTCAAAAGCACCGGGATGAGATCGGGCTCGCCGTTCTCCGCCGCGAGCGCCGTGGTGCCCGCGACGTCGCGCAACAGCGAGCCGTAATCGCCGGCCGGGTAGGTGAAGGCGTCGGCCTTGAGCGCGATTTCGCGCGCGCGCCCGAAGCCGTATGCCGCGCGGGAGCGGTCGCCGGCTTCCGCCGCCGCCGATGCCGCCAGCGCCTCGGCGATGGCGGTGTTCATCTCCGGCCCGCGCGTGTCGATAAAGTAACGCAGGTCCGAAAGGTTCACCTGGCCCGAGCGCGCCAGAAGATAAAAGGCATAGGCGCGGGTGTTGTCGGAGTTGGAGTCGCTGGCCGCGGTTTGCCTGAGCCACGCCGAGCCGCGCTTGAGCGCATCGTTCGGCACGACATAGCCCTTCTCCTTGGCCTGGGTGAGGAAGTCGAGCGCGAACACGCTGATCCACGGATCGGCGTCGGAGCCGGCGGACCACATGCCGAAATTGCCGGCATAGTTCTGCATGTCGAGCACCGCGTCGATCGCATCCTGCACGCGCGGGCGCAACGCCTGGTCGCGCGGCAGGCCGGCCAGATCGGACAGGTCGTTGAACACCAGAAGCGGCATGGCGCGGCTGGTGGTCTGCTCGATGCAGCCATAGGGATATTTGTCGAGCCACTTCAGAAGGCCCGGCACATCGCTGTAGCCATGCGCCGCCGACACGGTAAGGCCCACCGTCTGCGTGCCGCGGATCAGATCGGCGACGAGCTGGCCGTTGGCGGTGTAGGTCGCCTTGGGCGCCAGCGGCAGCGTTTCGTCACGCGCCACGTCGAGCTGCGGTGCGCGCGACTCAATCTGCCAGGAATGGGTGATGTTGAAGCCGCCGGGACCGCGCACGTTCAGCACCACCGTCGCGATGCCGATGCCGGTGCCGTTGAGCTGGACCGGCAAGAGCACGCGCTGGCCGACGCGCAGCGCCTGCGTCACCACCGTCTGCTTGGCGCCGCCGGGAAGCCCGACCGGCCCGGCCGTCGTCAGCGTCGCGACATAGGTGCCGGAGGCACCTTCGACATTGTTCATGTTGAGCGCGGCGGAAGCGTGATCGCCGGGCGCCAGGAAGCGCGGCAGCACGATGTCGGCGACCACCGGATCGCGCACCGTCAGCGGCCGGTCGGCATGGCCGAGCTTGTCGGCCGTCATCGCCACCGCCATCAGGCGCAGCTCGCCGTTGAAGTCCGGCACGTCGAGCGTGACGTTGGCGAGCCCGCCGGGCCCGACCTTCACGATGCCGGAGAACAGCGCGACCGTCCTTGTCGGCACCACGGCCAGGGGTCGGCCGCCGAAGCTGTCGCCGCCTTCGCGCATCGCGCCGACCGCGCCCTTCTCGGACTTGATCAGCCGGCCGTAATCGTCGCGCATCGAGACGCCGAGCGAGCGCTTGCCGAAATAGTAGTCGTTGGGATCTGGCGAAGTGAAATCGGTGAGCTGGAGAATGCCCTCGTCCACCGCCGCCAGCGTCAGGTAAGCCTGTTCGCCGCTGCCCAGATTCTTGATGGTGACCGGGATGGTGATCTTCTGGCGCGGCAGGATTTTCTGCGGCCCACCGATGGTCACGGCGAGCGTGCGCTCGCGATTGTCGACCTGCAGCCAGGCCAGACCGATGGCGCGCACCGGCTCATGCCCCGTCGCGTCGTTCAGCGGGCGATAATCGGTGACGAGCACATAGGCGCCCGGCCCCCAATCGGCCGAGACCGGGATGTCCACGCTGGTGCCGCTCGCCGGCGCGTCGATGGTGCGTGAGGAAAACACCTTGTCGCCGGCGACGACGACCAGCGCCTTGCCGCTGGCGGTCGGCTTGATCTGCACATGCGCGGTCTCGCCGACCGTATAGGAGGGCTTGTCCGCCGCGACCGGGATGCGGTCGGGCCGGTCGCCGGCCGAACTCGCCGCCCAGCCGGAATAGAAGCGGAAGGACGACGCGGCGCCCGACTTCGGATCGGTGATCGTCAGCCGATAGGAGCCATAGGGCATGTTCTGCGCCAGCTTGGCCGGCACGCCGGCGCCGATGTCGAGCTTGCCCGAGGTGATCAGCCGGTCGCGCGTGATGGCCTCGTATTTCCACGAGCCGTCCTTCTGGTACCACTGATAGGTCGTGTCCTCGCGCACCCAGGAATAGGTGAGATTGCCCAGCGCAATGCGCTTGCCATCGGCATCGATGGCGACCGCTTCGAAGCCGGCGCGCGCGTTCTCCGCCACCGAGCCGTAGTCGAAATCGGGCCGGATGCCGATCAGCACGTCATGGGTGCGCACCGGAATGTCGACGTCCTTGTCGGTCGTGCGCCCGCCCGGTTCGTGGATCGAGATCTTGACCGAGGCCTTGAGCGGCAGCGTCGTCTCGGACAGATCCCCGACCGAGCCGGTGGCTTCGCTGACGCCGGTCGCGTCGGTTTCCGGCACCGTCATCTGCACGTCGACGGCGGAGAAGGTGTCGTCGACGCGGCCGAATTGATAGTCCTTGAAGGCCGGGAAGGGATTGCCGTCGACTTCGATCTTGGCGGTGCCTTCGCCGGTGAGCCCGCTCGCCGGCGCGCCGTAGAGGAAGCGGCTCTCGGCCCGCACCTTGATGTCTTCGCCCGGATGCACCGCCTTGGTCTCGGCGGTGAGCGTCACCTTCAGCCGCTGCGGCACGAAATCGGCGACGTCGAACTGCACGCGCCCGACCGGATCGGCCTTGGGATCGACATAGGCCGCGATCTGCCAGCGGCCATGCGGCGCGCGGTTGGAAAGCTTGAGCGACCAAGTCGCGGCGCCCGCCTGCAGCGACGCACCGGCAACCGTCGTGCGGGAGACTTCGAGCCCGTCGGGCCTTGTCGCGATCAACGTCAGCACCGATGTGATCGCCGCGCCCAGCCGGTCGCGCAGCATCGTGGTCGCCTGCACCGTCTCACCGGGGCGGTAGACGCCGCGCTCGGTATAGACGAAGGCGTCGATCGGGCCGGGCGTCTCGCGCCCGCTGACGCCGCGATCGGTCAGATCGAAGGCCGAGCGGCGCAGATCCAGGAAGCTGAAATCGCCGTTGTTGCCATAGGCCATCACCACGACCGGCGTGTCGCCGCCGGTGGCGCGCAGCAGGCCCGCGGGAAAGTCGGCGCGGCCGTCGCTGTCGGTGGTGACGGTGGAGAGGACGTTGTTGTCCTTGGCCACCAGCGTCAGCTTCACGCCGCTCGCCGCGCGCGCACTGGCATAGGAGCGCGCGAAGACCGTGAGCCCGTCGGTGCCCTGGAAGGTGGTGAGGGCGAGGTCGGAATCGACCACCCATTGCGAGGCGATGGTGCCGTCCTCGTAATAGTCCTTGGTTTCGTCCTGCGCCGCGTCCATGGCGATCAGCACATAGGCGCCCGGCGGCTTGCCCTTCAGGATGTCGTGGATCGGCACCAGCGTGACGACGGAATCGTTCTTGACGTTGGCGACGTCCATCGTGCCCTGCCAGACCAGGGAGCCCTGGCTCGACTCGAGATCGCTGTCCTTCCAATTATAGAGTGTCGTCTCGTCCACCGTGCCGCTTTCGATCTGCGACAGCAGCCGGTCGCCGACCCGGATCACCTTGAGGCGCAGCTTGGAGATATTGACGGTCGTGACGGGAACGCCGTCGGCGTTCTGGCGCGGCAGGATGATGCCGCCGGAGAAGCGCACCAGCGAGGGCTTGTCGCGCAGTTCGACCGGGACGGTTTCGTCCTCCGTCAGCTTCTCGCCGGTCGCGGCGGGCAGCCCGCTCTTCAGCGTGACCTGATAGGTCGTGTTGAAGTCCAGGCCCGCGATGCACAGCCGGTCGTCCACCACATGCGAGGCGACTTTCACCGTCGGGTCGATGGAGAAATAATCCTCGTAATGCGTCTTGCCCGAGGCATCGAGGCTGCGGGTGAAGACCAGGCATGCTTCGGCCTGCGCCTTGGTCGTGTCCACCTCGACCCGGCGGAAGGCGAAATAGGGCGACTGCGCCATCTGGCCCGGCGTCATGGCGCCGGTGATGGACGTCAATCCGTTCTCCAGCCGGGCGAAGAAACCGCCGCCGAGCGGCGCGTTCCCGCCGCCGCCCAGGAAGTACAGCGCGCCGACCACAATCACGATCGCGGCCGCGACGCCGCCACCGATCAGCAGATAGAGCCTATTGTTGCTCACTGGATGCCCCCGGAAGCGCCATGTCGAACCTTACCACGCGCGCCCTGCGCAGCAATTCGTCGCCATCACATTCGACGCGGAAAAAGGCGGTATATTGTCAAAGTGCGATGCAGCGAAGAAAAAAGCGACTGCGCCGCGTGCGACTATAACGGCTTCGGGCAGACGACGCTGCGATCCTGGTATTGGCATTGCCGGATCGGATTGCCGTCCGAATCGTAGAGCTGGATCGACCAGCCTTCGCTCTTCTTGTCGCGCGTGAGCATCAGAAAGCCGAAGCCGCCGACCGACAGGCCGGTCTTCACATGCACGCCCGAGTTGCCCTGAAAGACCGTGCCGCGCAGATCGGGCGGCGTCGCATCGAGATTGTCTCCGCCATGGCCGGCCACGATCTGCGGCGGGATCTTATCGACGTAGTTGATCGCCTCGAAGGCGTGGATATGACCAGCGAGCATCAGCGAGATCGCCGCGAAGGTGGAAAGATCGCCGGCCGCCTCGATCATCGTGGCGTTGCCGCCGGCCGGCAGGCCCATATAGGTGACGACGCCCCAGAGCGGGCGATGCGACGCCAGCCACAACTCGCGTCCCGGGCCGATATTGGCCATCGCCTTCAGCGTCTCGAAATCCTTTTGATAGAGCGGAAGCTGCTGCGGATCGACCGAGGTATCGGGGGCGCTGGCACTGTCGAGGATGGCGATGGTTTGGCCGCCTGCCTGCACCGCATAGGGGTCCAGATGCGCCGCGCAGGGCGCGGCGGGATCGTAGGCCGTCGGCCCCAGCAGGCGCAGGAAGCCCGGGCCGGCGCGATAGCAATCCTCGTGATTGCCGCGGATGACGATCCAGGGCGCCGCGGCGAGCAAAGGCGCCGCCGGCGTGAAGAAGTCGGCGTCCCAGCTTGCCCAGTTGTCGCCATAGGGCGAGCCGGCGCAGCCCGCGAAGTTCGCCGGGCATGGGCTCTCGCGATAGAGGTAATCGCCCAGATGCAGGACGAGATCGGGTTTCTGCGCCGCGGCCGCCTTGGCCAAACCGGCGAAGGGCCACGCCTTGGGGTCGTTGCAGGCTTGCAGCGCCGTGCCCTTGATCCGGCAGCCTGTGTCGCCGAGCACCAGGATGCGCGTCGGATCGGCGACCGGCAGCACCATCGTCTGGCCGGCGACGACGAGCGACTTGGCGCCTGCCGGCACGCTAAGCGCGCACACCAGTGGGAACGACGCGTCTGCTTTCGCGCGAACGGTCATGGTCACGCTTTTGCCGTCGAGCCTCGCGCCCGGACACGTCGCGGATGTCGTCACCGTTCGCGCTTCCAACGCGTCGCCGGGACCGTATTGGAGCCAGCCGACCGCTCCAGCCGGAGCGGCCCAGACGAACGAGATAAGCGTGAGGGCGAAAAGGCGTTTCATGCGGCTACTATGCCGCAATTCGTGACACCACCAAAACAACGCGCGATTTGCCGCTATTGCGGCCGCCAATTGCCGTGGAACCCGAAGGGCACGCGGCGCGGCAGCTGTGCCACGCCGACCGGACCCTTCGCGACGTCGCCGGCGTCGTAGACGACGAAGTCGCTGCGATCCTCGGCGCCACGATAGATCAACGCGACCAGCCAGCCCTCGCCTTCCGCCGCCGCATCGCTCTTGGGCACGAAGATCGGCTCGCCCGGCACGTCGCCGGCGGCCAACTGGTGCACCGCGCGCTTGCCGGTCTTGAAGTCGATATGGGCGATGGCGTCGAACAGCACCTTGCCGCTGTCGGTCGTGTCGGCCGCGAAATAGCCATGGCGATACGACAGACCGGCACGCCGCTCGTCCAGCCGCGGAAATTCTCCCGCCAGATCGTCGATCTTGGTCTGCTTGATCGTGTCCGTCTTGCCGCTGAGATCGATTTCCCAGCGCACGAGATAGGCCGACACGGGCTTGCCAGGCGAGCCGTCCGCGTTGGGGAACAGCGGCGCGCGCGCATATTGCATGACGTCGGCGAACAGCGCGTCGCCTTCTTCCCATGCGTTCATCGGGTGGAAGACATAGCAGGGATCAGTCGAAAGCCAGCGGATCGTCTCGACGCCCTTGTCGCGCGCCATCAATCCGATGCGGCTGCCAAGTTCCGGCTCCCAGGCAAAGGCCGGCTTGCCGCCCATTGCGCGGGTTAGGCTCGCCGACAGCGGCAGGACGGGGAACAGCACATGGCGGTCCGTGACGCAGAAATCGTGGATCATGCTCGCATAGGGCGCGTCGAAGGTGTCGAGCCTTGTGACCTTGCCGGTCTTGTCGACCACGCCATAGGCCATGCCGGCGCCGAGCGGCACCTCGCCGACGCCGTAGCCGAAGAACACCATTTCGCCGGTCTTCGGATCCATCTTGGGATGCGCGGTGAAGCGGCCGGCCTTGCCGGCATAGTCGAGATAGCCGCGCGTCGCGAGCGTGTCGGGATCGACCTCCAGCGGCTGATGGCCTTCTTCGAGCGCCAGCAGCTTGCCGGCGTGCCACACGACATTGGTGTTGGCGACGCCGCCATCCTTGCCGAGCACGGAAGGGTCGGTGGTCAGCGGATTGCCAAAGGTGCCGAACAGCGAGCGTCCCGCTGCGTGCTCGAGTTCGTATTTCGGCGTGTGCATGTAGCGGTTGCGATAGGAGACCTTGCCGCCCTCGACAAAGAAGGCGTGCAGCATGCCGTCGCCGGCGAACCAATGATGGTTGGGATCGCGCGGCGTGAACTGCGGATTGGGTCCGTTGCGATAGAAGGTGCCTTTCAGCCCGGCGGGGATTTCCCCCGTGACGACCAGACCGGCGAAATCGTCCTCGCTGTCGAGCGGCGCGAAATTTCCCGTGAGATAGGGATTCAGGCGTGCGGGCGCATTCATGACGACCTCCCTCAATCGTGAAAAATTTTACCCTGTAAATTTATCGCATACACTGTCAGTATTTGGCAAGTGTGGAACTTAAGAAGGGTTCTAAAAAAGGTTGCCCCAATGCCCCGCGTCCTGACACAGACCGACGTTGCCGATTTCCGGGAGCGGCTGTGCGAGGCCGCCACCCGGCTGTTCGACGCCAAAGGCCCGGACGGTTTCACGATGCGGGAACTCGCCGGCCAGCTCGGCGTCAGCGCCATGACACCTTACCGTTATTTCAAGGACAAGGACGACATCCTGGCGGCGGTGCGCGCCCGCGCTTTCAACCGCTTCGCCGAATCCTTGGAGAGCGCCTTTCGCAGCGCCGCCACCGCACCGGAAAAATCCGCCGCCGTGTATCAGGCCTATGTCGCCTTCGCGTTCGGCGAGCCGGCCGCCTATCGGTTGATGTTCGACCTCTCGCAGCCCGACGAGTCGGCCTATCCGGAACTCATCGCCGCCAACACGCGCGCGCGCGCCACCATGACCGCCTATGTCCGGGCTTTGGTGCAGGAAGGCATCTTGGCGGGCGACCCCGAACTCATCGGGCACGTGTTCTGGGCCTCGCTGCACGGCAGCGTCGTGCTCAGGCTGGCCGGCAAGCTCGGCGCCGAATACGACTTCGACCGGATCAGCGGCGAGTCGTTCCGCGTGCTGTTCGAGGGCTATCAGCCCAAGCGCAAATAGCGTCGGCGCTATTCGCCGGCCGGGGCTTGGGCCTCGGGCATCGAGGCCAGGATCGGTTCGGAAGGACCGCCCAGGCTTTCGATGACACCGGCCGCGCCGGCGATCGCTTCGCGCTCGAGCTGCGCGGCGTCGCGCGCCGCCAGATCGGCGCGGATGCCGTCATGGCGTACCGAATCGAGCTTGTAGCCCCACAACGCCCAGGCACCGACGAACATGGTGATCACGGGCACGAAGACGTAACAGGCGATCAGGGCGTCCATCGCCACGCCGCTGTTCACCACGCCTTCCCTCTCGTTGAAGCCGAAGGCGGAGAGGATGAGGAAGGTCGAGCCGACCGACGCCGCCGACCCGATCTTCGACGTCGAGGTGATCAATCCGTAAAGCAGCGCGGTGCGGTCGACGCCCAGATCCAGGCGTACCTCGTCGCTGACGTCGGCGACCATGGCGCGGATCAGAAAGGTGAAACAGCTCACCACGAACCCTGCCAGGAACATGCCGGGCACCATGAAGGTCATGTTGCCGTGCGGCAGCACGAACACGATCATCTGCGCGCAGCCATAGAGCACGCAGCCCAGCATCACGGTGTTGTGCTTGCCCAGCCGCCGCGCGACTTGCGCCCAGCTCGGCGAGCCGATCAAAGCAGCGGCTATGTAGATCAGGAGCAGGCTGTTGGTCTGCGTTCGCGTGTAGCCGAGCGCCTGGGTGAAGAAGAAGATATAGAGTGCCGCCGTCATCGCAGGACCGAGCGCGAGAAACAGATCGGCCGCGAGAATGCGTAGCAGCGAAGGCCGCGCCACCATCGTCCAATAGTCCTTGAGCGTGATGCGCTCGACGAGATCGGCGTGACGCGGCTCGCCAACCGCAAGCATGCACAGAGCGACCGTCGGGATGGTGATGCCGATGAAGAACCAGCCCATGGCGTGGATGCCGTCGGACGGCGTCTTGTGTCCGTTGAGCGCCAGCACAACCGGCAAGATCAACACGATCACCGTGCCGAAAACGCCGACCGCCTGCATCCAGCTATAGACGCGGCTGCGCTGATGGTATTCGGGGATCAAGGCGGCGGCCCAGGACGCGTGGCCGAGCGTGAGCATCGAATAGCCGGCATAGAGCACCAGAAGCCAGCCCACCATGTAACCGACCGTCACGCCCGGTTCGGCCATGAACATCATATAGGCCGCCAGCATCAGCAGCGGCGCGCCCGCGGCCATCCAGGGCCGATAGCGGCCGAACGGGGTCTTCACCGCGTTGATGGCGACGCCGATCATCGGGTCCAGCCCGATATCGATAAAGCGCACAATGCTGAAGGCCAGGCCCACCGCGCCGAGCGAGAGGCCGAGATGGCTGGCGAAATAGTTTGGAAGATAGACCGTCAAGGGAATGGCAAGTGCGGTCACGGGCATCGAGGCACTGGAGAACAGCGCCAGCACGCCAGCGGGCATACGCTTTGCGCCATTGGCAGGCGAGGCGTTCATGAAACTCTCCCTGGGGCGTCTCTGTCGGACACTGGATGGGAAGACTTCAGACGGGTTTCGCGCATCGACGCAACCAAAATCGCAGACGTCGTCACGACGACTTTATTTGACCGCTCCCTCGCTCCGGTTGCGCCTTGTGACAGTCCCGTTAAGGTCGCTTGTCGCTAGGGCAAGGACGGCATGTGAGCGCAGCCAAGACCAGCAATCCCCATCCCGTCGTTTACCTCCTGCTCTGCACGCCCTTCGGCGCCTCCAACGGTTATCTCGTCGTCACGCTCGGCTATCTGCTCGCCCATGCCGGGGTCAGCGTGACGGCGATCGCGGGCCTGATCGCTCTGAGCCTGGTGCCGCAGACCTGGAAGGTCCTATGGGCGCCGATCGTGGACACCACGCTCGACAGCAAGCGCTGGTATCTGATGGCAACCATGGCAAGCGCCGCGACGCTGAGCAGCATCGGACTGTTTCCCATCACGCAGGCGGGGCTCTTCGCGATCACATTGCTGGTGGTCGCCAACAGTGTCGCCACGAGTTTCCTCGCCATGGCGGCGGAGAACCTGATGGCCCATGCCACGCCGGAGGGCGAGAAGGGTCGTGCCGGCGGCTGGTACCAGGCCGGAAATCTGGGCGGCCAGGGCATCGGCGGCGGCGCGGCGCTGTGGATCGCGCAGCATTCGCAGATCGACTGGTTGCCGGGCGCGGCGATGGCGGCGCTCTTTCTGGCCTGCTGTCTCGCGCTGTTCTTCATCGCCGAGCCGCCGGCCGATCATCGGCACGAATCCTATTTCAAGAGCCTCGCCAGTGTGGTCTTCGATGTGTGGCAGACCGCCAAGGGACGTGCCGGCTATCTCGCGCTGCTGATCTGCTTTCTGCCGATCGGCTCGGGCGCGGCGAGCAATCTTTGGTCCTCCGTCGCCGGCGAGTGGCATGCCGGCGCCGATACCGTCGCCCTGGCGAACGGCGTGTTCAGCGGCATCATCTCGGCCTTCGGCTGCGTCGTCGGCGGCTATTTCTGCGACCGCATGGACCGCAAGTTCGCCTATGCGCTTTACGGCGTCTTTCTGTCCGCCGGGGCCCTCGCCATGGCAGCCGCCGCGCGCACGCCGCAGATGTTCGTGGTCTTCACCCTGCTCTACGCGTTCATATCGGGCTTCAACTATGCTTCGTTCAGCGCCGTCGTGCTGGAGGCGATCGGCAAAGGCGCGGCAGCGACCAAGTACAATCTCTATGCCTCGCTCTCCAACGCGCCGATCGCCTACATGACGACGATCGAAGGCTTCGCTTATGGCCGCTGGAGCGGCAACGGAATGCTTTTGGCGGACGCGGTGGCCGGCCTGGTCGCGGTCGCCTTTTTCTTCGCGGTGGCGCGGGCGACGCGACCCGCGGTCACGATCGCGGCTTAAGTGCCGCAAAAGGTCTGCCGCACGATTTCATCCGGCTTGGGCGGGTCCTGATAAGTCGCATAGGCGGGCTGATCGTCGAACGGCCGCGCCAACACGATCATCAGTTCGTCGAACGGTCCGTAGTCGCCGCGCTCCTGCGCCGCCGCGATTGCCGCCTCGACGCGGTGGTTGCGCGGGATATAGGCCGGATTGACCAGACGCATCGCCGCCGCGCGATCGCCCTCCGCCGTCTTCTCCAGCGCCAGGCGGGCGCGCCATTTGTCCAGCCACACGTCGAGCGCCGCGGCGTTGTCGAACAACGCGCGTAACGGCTGCACATCGCCACCGGCCGCGCAGTCGGACAAGCGCCGGAAGGTCAGCGTGAAATCGGCACGTCCGTCGGCCATGTGGCGGAACAACTCCCCGATCAGCGGCAGATCGCCGTCCTGCGCACGCATGAAGCCGACTTTGAGCCGCAGGCCCTGGTGATAGGCTGCCTCGAACCGCGCGGGGTAAGTGTTGATCGCCTCCTGCGCGGTCTTGATCGCGCTTTCCTCGTCGGGGCCGAGCAGCGGCAGCAACGCCTGCGCGAAGCGCACCAGATTCCAATGTGCGATGCGCGGCTGGTTGCCATAGGCATAGCGCCCGCCCTCGTCGATAGAGCTGAACACGGTCGCCGGATCGTAGCTGTCCATGAAGGCGCAGGGACCATAATCGATCGTTTCGCCGGCGATGGAGGCATTGTCGGTGTTCATCACACCGTGGATGAAGCCGATAAGCTGCCACTGCGCGATGAGATAAGCGGTGCGCCCGATCACCGCGTCGAGCAACGCCCGGTACGGCGCATCCGCCTCGGCGGCGCTTGGGTACAGCCGCGCGATTACATAGTCGGCCAGCAGCCGCACCGCTTCGGTATCGCCCCCATTGCCGAAATATTCGAACGTGCCGACGCGGACATGGCTCTTCGACACCCGGGTCAGCACCGCGCCGGGCAGCGGGCCTTCTTGCCGCAGGACGATTTCGCCGGTGGTGACCGCGGCCAGCGTGCGCGTGGTGGGAATGCCGAGCGCCGCCATCGCCTCGCTTACGATGAATTCGCGCAGCACCGGCCCGAGCGCGGCGCGCCCGTCGCCCCGTCGCGAGAAGGGCGTCGGCCCCGAACCCTTGAGCTGGATGTCGTAGCGCACGCCGTCTTTGCCCGTGATCTCGCCCAGCAGGATGGCGCGGCCGTCGCCCAGCTGCGGCACCCAATTGCCGAATTGATGGCCGGCATAGGCCATCGCGATCGGCTCGGCGCCGTGCGGCACGCGGTTGCCGGCGAGCGCGTGAACGCCGGCCTCCGCGCCAAGCGCGCGCGGGTCGATGCCGAGTTCCTCGGCCAGCGCATGGTTGACGCGGATGAGGCGCGGCGCGGCGACTGGCGTCGGCGGCAACCGGGCATAGAAGCGCTCGGGCAACCGAACATAGGAATTGGTAAAGGGGAACAGCGGCTGCCGCGTCGCGGCGGACGCGGGATTGGCGAGATCGCGATCGTTCATGGCCTCAATATAAGCCTATCGCGCGATTGCTGTCCGCCCGAAGCGCGACATTCGTCCGGCGCCGGGCCCGCCTCTCTTCGTGCCGGATTCATTGGCATTCCGCGGCGGTTTCGCTATCGTTCCCGGCGGGAAGGCGGTGCGGAATTGCCCGGCACGGATCAGACAATCGACACGCAAAGGGTCGCGGCAGCGAGACTGCGTTCGTTCCCCGCGCGGTTGGGAAAGTTCGTTGCCCTGGATCGCACCCGGCGCGCGCTCGTCATCGAGGCGTCGATCAGGCTGGCCTGGGCGCGGCTGTTGCTCGCCGTCTTGCCGTTCCGCGTCATCGCCCGCGGGCTGGGGTCGTTCGTTCCGCCCCGACCTGAAACAGACGACATGGCAGCGGACGAAGCGGCGCGCAACATGGCGCGCGCGATCGGCTGGGCCGTCGCGGCAGCGGCGCGGCACGGATTGGTCGGGGGCGTCTGCCTGCCCCAGGCGATCGCGGCGCGGCAGATGCTGAAGGCGCGCGGGATTGCGAGCGTGCTGTATCTGGGCGCGGCGAAGAGCGATGCGATTTCGCGCACCGAGGCGCATGCCTGGCTGCGCGCCGCACGAATAGAAGTCACCGGCTATCCCGTCGCGCGAACGTTCAAGCCGGTCGGATGCTTCGTGGAATGACGGGCATGCGTTTCAGCGATTGGCGCCGGCAAACCATTCGATGAACCGCGCATTGGCCAGCGCCCCGACAGCGACTTCGGTTTCCTCGCCCCAAACGGTATTGCTGCCGTCCGCCCGCCGGGCGGCGAGCAATTCGCGCACTCGCGGAAAATCGATGTAGCGCGCGAGCATCTCGGACTGTTCCATGCGCGCGATGTCGTCGAGCAGACGCGGCTCGAGCGCCTTCATCTGAAGCAGGTAGTCGGGGATCACGTGGTCGTTCTGACGCGATCGCGTCTGGAATTCGACCGGGAGCAGATCGGCCATCGCGCGGCGGGCCAGATAGCGGTTCCGCCCCTTCTTCACCTGCAGCGAAGGCGGGATCGCGAGCGCCAGCTCCACCACCCGCTTGTCGTAGAAGGGTTGCGTCAGTTCCACGCCATGGGTCGCCGGCAAGGCGCCGGATCTTCCCATCGTCATGCGCCTGGCGATCGCATAGCGCATGCTGGCAGCGATATCCGTTCTGCTGCGTGCGGACGCTCGCAGCTGCAGACCGCGCGCATCCCTTGCCGCGAGAAAAGCGCGCGCGAATTCCCTGTTCACCGGCTGGCTTCGCCAGGCCGGCACGAAGCCGCGGACCGCCCAGCGCCAGGCGGCGATGATGTGTGCCGGAAGCAGCGGGGATAACACATATTGCTTGAGCACACGTGCCGTGGATTCGCCCGTCTGGCGGCGGTGCCAATAGAATTCGTAGACGAAGTCCGCCAGTCGGCCTTTCGCCAAGAGCATCGCCAGCACGCTTTCGCCGCGCGGATTGAGGGTTTGATCGCCGCCATAGCCGTCGAGGACGACGCGCACGCCGGCGCCGGCAAGCATGCGATAGAGCTCGCCTTCCATGACCGCATTGAACTCGCTGGGCCGTTCGGTGCGCGCGAAGCTTGCCGGCAGCGCGGCAAGAAAATCCAGTCCCTCGCGCGTCGTGTAGCGAAGGTCGAGATAGGCCATGTCGCGCCGGCAGAGCTCGGCCCAGTAACGGCTATGGCGAATAGGGCCGCGGTAGTCTTGCGGCATCGAGGAATTGACCGCGACCAGCTTGCGTCCCTGCGCCGTCACCACCGGGGCGGCGAGCGCCGCGATGGACGCGCTGTCGAAGCCGCCGCTCAGCAGCAGCCCGGCGGGCGCGATGGTGTCACGCAGGCGGCAAGCGACCGCTTCGGAAAGAACGTGGCGATAGGCATCGACATAATAGGCTTCGCTGCGCCCCAGATGGGATGGATCGCCGGCCGGTTCCCAATAGGCGCTCTTGCGCAGGGCACCCGTCATATCCACGCCGACCAGCGTCGCGCCGCAGACCGCCTCGATGCCCTGGAACGCCGTCTGCCCATGCTGCGCGGACATGTCGTGCATCAGAACGCGCCCGATGCCGTCGTCGCTGAGCGTGCGTGGCACGCCCGGATGCGCCCAGAGTCCCTTGATGTCCGTGGCGAAGACGAAGAAGCGGTTACCGCGATGAAAGAAGCAATGGCGCTGACCCAGATGATCGCGCCCCAGGAGAAGCTTGCGCGTCCTGGCGTTCCAGATCGCGAAAGCGAAATCGCCCAGCAGGCGCCGCGCGCAATCCTCGCCCCACGCCTTGTATGCCCGCAACAGCAGCTCCGCATCGCCGATGCCGCGCAGCGCGGCGGGCGCGATGCCGAGCGCGCGGGCGAGGTCCGCAGCGTTGTCGAGACGCAGATCGGCCACGACGGTGATACCCGCTTCGGCGTCGTGCAGCGGCTGGGCGCCCACCGCGTCGCGCACGACGCTGCGTGTCAATCCGTGGCCGAGCGCGGTCGGGCCGTCCCGCCACGACGACGTGCCGTCCTGGGCGCGGTAGCGCAGCGCGGAAGACATCGCGTCAAGCGCGCGCGGATCGGCGTCCTGGCCGTCAAATCGCAAGATTCCAAAAATGGCGCTCATGGATGCCGCGCGGCGGCCCGCTCAAGACGGCGCAACGGGCATCTCGCGTCGTACCCAACAGTTCACGGCAAAACGGGAATCTTCGAACTTCCCCGACGGACAAGTGACGCGCATGACCTCGTGCGGCGCCCAGGACGGAAACAGCACGAGCGCGTTGTGCTCGGGCGCCACGTCCTCGTGCAATTCGCCGTCGCCCTCCGGCCCGATCGAATGCAGGCGCAAGGCGCCCCCGCTGAACCCCTTCGGCAGGCGATGGAAGTAATACACACCGCTCAAGACGCGCATGGATTTCACCTCTTGCGCGAGCGCAACCTGTGAATCGATGTGCCTGGCGTAGTGCGCGCCGTCGCCATGCGCAACCAGCGCCAGTTCCAGTTTTTGCGCCGTCACCGGCGACATGCGCAAGCGTTCGGTCAACTCCGGAACACGCAACAGGACCTTTTCCTCGAACACGCGGCGGAAGTCGCCGGTCCCGCGATAGATTGTCGAGTCGCGAATGGCCGGATTGACGACCTGGTTGCGCCCCACGCGCGATGGCGCGAAGTCGTCGCGATGCGCGATGGCGAAAGCCAGCAGTGTCGCGGCGTCCTCGTCGCTCAGAAAGTCGCGGATGACGAGAAACGGCGGCAGTCTGTGCAACTGGTGCCGTCGCTCGCCGCTTTGCGTGGTTTCAGACAAAGCGTGCCCCTTGCCGCGGCCGGCTAGCCAGCGTCCGCGGCGACGATGGCAACGGCGCCGAGCGTCTTCATTTCGTTCACGAACTTCTCGACGTCGCCGCGGCAGGTCTTCTCGTCGACGTCGAATTCCTGCTGCAGGCGGGCCAGGAGCTCGCCCAGGCCGATCGGCTTCTCGATCAACTCCCAGATTCGCGCCCCCACGCGGGAGATCGTGACGTAGTTTCCCGTGACGGCGTTCATCATCACGAGTTCGTCGCCGACCATCGCACTCAACCAATCGCCATCGCGCGCGACCGATACGCCAGACATCCCGACAATCTCCAAATTAACCCTTGAACGCATCGGTTGCAGTTTGCCTCCAATGCTCTTCCAGCGCAACGACAGCCTCGCTGAGGCGTGTCAGATCGCGCGGTCGGCTAAGCCGGAACACGCGCCCCATCTGGGCGATCGTCGCGCCCGCGCGGAGATAGCGGGTGGCTTGGCCGGTGCGTTCGACGATATACGGTCGAAAGCTGTTTTGCTGAACGGCGATCAGCGCCTGCGAGGGTGCGAAGGCCTCGATGCGCGGCGCATCGGCCAACGGGTCGGCTTGCAGTATATAGATATAGCCGAGGGGATAGGTTTGACCCGGCAAGTCCTGCGAGAGCGCGACGTGAAATTTCTCCGGATCGTTGCCGACGGGTTCGCCGGTCGAGCTTTGCAGATCCAGCGCCGCCAACGCCGCCTGCGAAACCTTCAGGCCGCGTCCGTCCGCGCTCGCAAAGGGGCGGTTTTCGGAATCGAAGCGCAGTGCGCAGATGTCGTCGCTCAGCAGGCGATGGCCGTGAGCGCAAAGCGCGGCGGCCAAGGTCGATTTTCCCGCGCCGGACTCGCCGCAGAACAGCGCCGCCCGTCCCGCCACTTCGACCGCGCTGGCGTGCAGCACGACGTCGCCGCGCCAATGCAGCAGAACGCCCAGGACCCTGCCCAGTATGTAGGGCGCGCAAGTTTGGACGGTCACGCCGGAGTCCGGCATGACGGTGACGCGTGAGCCATCGGACAAAAGGAAACGTCCCACGCCGGGCTGGCGCAGAAGGAAAAGTTCGTCGTTCGCCTCCCAGGTCTTGGCCGCGTACAGCACGCGGTCGAGCCGGCTCGGCACCTCGCCCAGGTCTATGTCGATGTCGGGCGGCTCGGCGGCGTCGGCCGGCCGCACGCCCGGCAGCGCGATTGCGCTGCGGACAGCCAATCCCGCGATACGATACCAATGCATCGGCATCTTATGCGCCTGCCCCGGCCGCATGGCGACGGCGGTCGAGTTCAAGGTAGATCGGATCGAGGCTGCGCTCCACCGCCTCTTCGACCCAGCGCGGAAGCGCGATGGGGCCGCCGCGCACGAAGGGCTCGCCGGTATGGGAGTCGAAGCGGCACAAATCCTCCAGCCGTGCGAGCTCGCGCGCGGTCGGCGCGACGCCCAGGAGCGGCGCGACGACCTTCTCCACAGCTTGCGGCAAGTCGCGATAGTCCAGCACGCGCATCTCGCCTTCAACAAAACACTTCGCGGCAAGGAACACGATCGCGAGCTTTCGCAGCGTCTCGTGGAAGGCCTGTTCCGTGATCGCCTGCGGTCCAAGCCTTTTGTCCCGCACCCGCATGCTGGATTCCACAATCTCGATCGGCCGCCGTTGCAGCCAGACGATTTTCGCCCGCGGAAACGCCTGCCGGAAGAGCGGCAGAAACCGAACGCTCAAGCCGTTCAACTTGAGCACATAGTTTCGTTCGGTCCCAAAGCGGATGCGGCCCAGAGCCCGCGCGCAGGCGCGAAGAACTTCGTGCGGGCGGGGATGGCCGGCCAGATCCTGCGCAAAGCTCAAAACCTCCGTCAGAACGACAGGCTCGCCGATCGCGATGGTTCCCTCGAATGCCGTCGTCAGCCGGGCCAGCAAGGTCGAGCCGCAGCGGGACGCTTGTGCAATGATGACCTTGGGGTCGAGCGACGGCTCGCGGTCGAGCGCGAACAGGGCCGCAAGATCGCTGTACCGGCTCTCGGGTGAATCACCGCCGCGCCACGCCTCGATGGAATGGCGAAAGAACGGCCGGTCGAACCGGCCGGGCCGCAAATCGGCCCATTCCAGGGTCGCGGTCTCGGTGTCGAACGCAACCGGTGTCCAGCCGCGCAAATGCGAAAAATCCCCGTTCATCTCCAGATCAATCCACGACGCCTACAAGTCCGTGGCGCGCAAGGCTCAGCACGGCGTCGCGCAGTTCGCTGTCGCCGGGAGAGATTTGCAATTCGATGGCGAGCGCGTCGAACGCTACGCGGTCGCGCGCCGCGACAAGGTCCAGAACGCGCCTTGCCGCGAGCGACAGACGAATTTGGCGGCCGCCGATTTCGACCGCAAGGTCGCCTGGGGTCGCAAGGTCCAGGGTCAGTCTCCGGCGAAGCGCCGAGAGCAACACGATGCCCGGCCCAAGGCGGGCCCCGAGGTCGAAAGTCGGCAGCGGGCGCGGCGGCCTCTTGCGGTCGTCGTCCAGCAGGTAGTCGAGGATCGGCGTGTCGTCGATCAGACGATGGAGGCGGCGCTTGATGGCGGCCTCCGTGTCGTTGCGCCGGCGCACCTCGGCACGGCGCGAAATGCCTTGCCGCAGTTCGGGGTCCGCTTCTGCTTTCGGCAGCAGCCAGCGCAGGAAATCGACGCCCGTCAATTCGCGAATGCCGAAGGTCAAATGCACCGACGGACGATCCTCGGGCACCGCCGCGTGTACCTCGCCGCGGGGCAGGTAGAGCAGATCGCCTGGCCCCAACACGTCTTCCCAGATCGGCGGGCCACTTTCGGCGATTTGCGGGCCCCTCAAAGGATTGGCCACCTGAATGCCAAAGGAGCGCCAGCGCTTGGAACCGTGCACCTGCAGCACGAGCACGTCATGGACGTCGAAATGCGGTCGGAAGGCAGAAAATTTCCCGAAGCTGACATGGCAATTGGCATTCATGAGAACGCCGAGGGCGCGCTCCATCGCGGCCGTCAACTCTGCGATCTGCGGCACGAGCGCGGAGATGCGAAAAATTCCGAACGACGCGCCCTGAAGCGACAGATCCTGCAGCGCAGCAACCTGCAGGGCGCCACTCGCCTCATCGCGATACAGGCGCCGGTCGATGACATTGCTGTTGAGAAGCACGATGAAATCGTCCGGCGGTATGCAATTGCCGGCGACGAGACGGTCGATCTCCGGCCAGGGCAGCAGCGCGCGCGCCCGGTCCGGCTGCGCCGTGCGCATCAGCCAGCGGGTCTTGTCGGCAAAAGTCCGGATGAAACTGTCAACGCTCTCGGGGGATACAAGGTCTGCCAGCGACAGGATCATGTCATAAGCACACCTGCGCTGGACACGCGTGCCGGCGAGCATCACGCCATCGCGTCCGGTGCGAGGGTGACCGTTGTCGCACTCGACCGGCGGCGTATCGCTGGGCCTAGCTGGGACCGAAATCCGGCTCCTCTGCGCCGGGGGATTTCGTCTTCGACGCGGTATTCATCGCCGTGGCAACAACCGTGGGTGTTTCCCAAGGTTGCTTGCGGACCGATGCCTGCGCCGAAGGATCGGCGGGCAGGCCTTCGTTGGACTTCACCATACTTCCCCCTATTGCTGTGCGATAACTTGCACAAACGATCACAAATTTCAATCTCTTGAGCATTGCAAGCGCGACAAGCTTGGCAACCCCCTCGGGGGATTAACCAACGAAATTGCCGTGCAGACCTGCGGTTGTCGCCCCACCCAATATAGGCACCTTTAATCAGAAAATTCGGCAGCGCAATATTGCGGCTCACATGATGACAGAACAGTAAATCGCCTCTAAACGCGTCGCGGCGCCCTTTCGATATTGACAAGAAGAGGAAAACGACAAACATTAACCACACTTCGCGTGCGCGTCCCGCCTCCGACTGCCCCATCCGAAAATCTATTGGAGCCTAACCAATGAGCAATTTCTTCATAGGTCAGATCGGTTTGTTCGGTTTCAATTTCGCCCCGGTCAGATGGGCCCTTGCCAACGGCGCCATCATGGGGATCACCCAGAACACGGCTCTGTTCTCGCTTCTGGGCACAAGCTATGGCGGCAATGGAACGACGACGTTCGGTTTGCCGGATTTGCAGAGCCGCGTGGCGCTGCATGCGTCATCGTCGGGCGGCAACTACTTCATCGGCGAAAAAGGCGGCGAGGAAACCGTCACGCTGCAACTGTCGCAGATGCCGATCCACAACCACCCCCTCTATGGCAACAACGTCAACGCGGATCAGCGACCCGACGGCAACTACGTTTTCGCCACCGCGAACCATGGCAGCCCGCCGGCCAATTTGAGCGGTTATGCGCCGGGGCCTGGAAACACGGTGTTGGCAAGCCAGACGGTATCCAACGCGGGCTCGTCGCAGCCGCATTCGAACATCCAACCTTATCTGACGCTCAACTACTGCATCGCCCTTCAGGGCTACTACCCGTCCCGGAACTAGCGCGATCATTCTGAGGCCCACCCCAAATTCGAGGATCGACCAATGACCACTCCTTATCTTGGTGAAGTCAGAATGTTCGCCGGCAACTTCCCGCCGCGCGGAAATGCTTTTGCCCAAGGGCAGATCATGAATATCGCTCAGAATCAGGCGCTGTTCGCCGTGATCGGCACTTACTATGGCGGCAACGGCGTCACGACCTTCGCCCTGCCCGACTTGCGTTCGCGCGTGGCGGTCGGGATGGGTCACGGTGCCGGCCTGTCCAACTACAATATCGGTCAAGCGTCCGGAACCGAAACCGTGACGCTGAACATCGGCCAGGTGCCGGTTCACAATCACAGTTTCGTCGCGTCGAACGTGGCCGCCACCCTCGCCCAACCCAGCGGAAACGTGCCGGGGACAGTCGATTCGACACTCACCGCATTGTACGTCCCGGCCGCCCAAGTGACCGGTACGCCGGGGCCCATGAATCCGACCGCGGTTGGGTTCACCGGCGGCAATCAGCCACACGAGAATCGCATGTCGGTCTTGGCGATCAGTTACATCGTGGCACTCACTGGCATCTTCCCGTCGCGGAATTAAGCGCTCGCCTCGCGGGCCTTATTTGGAGATACACAATGGAACCCTACGTCGCCCAGATCATCCTGTTCCCATACAGCTTCGCGCCCTCCAATTTCGCGTTCTGCGAAGGACAGACGATCGCGATCTCGCAGAATCAGGCGCTATACACCCTCATCGGCACGACCTATGGCGGAAATGGAACGTCGACCTTCCTCCTTCCGGACTTGCGGGAAAAGGTCGCCCTGGGCACCGGCCAAGGCCCCGGTCTTAGCAATTACGTTCTGGGACAGACCGCCGGCACGCCCAGCGTGACGGTGAGCACCCAGCAGATGCCGTCGCACAATCATCAGGTCTCCTCGGGCAATATTGCGAATGTGAACAATCTCACCGCGGCACCCGCGGCGGGCAGCTGGATCGGTCCGCAGGTTCTCGGCGGCAAGATGTTCTCCGATCAGCCTCCGGTGCCGGGCAACGCGATGTATGCCGGTCTCATCGCGAATTCGGGCGGCAGCCAACCGCACGACAACATGCAACCCTTTATCGGACTGCATTATTGCATCGCGCTGTATGGGATTTTTCCGACCCAGAACTAAGTTGTTCGACGCGACGACTTTATCCGCGCGCGGAGTCTCGGTGCGCGCGGAGGCGGCGGAGGACCTTCCGTTCCTTCGCGCCCTGTTCGAGACGGCCCGGCCCGACGCCATTATGCTCTCTCAATGGCCTGACGCGATGCGGGGACCGTTCCTGGACCAGCAATTCCGGTTTCAGACAATTCACTATTCTCGCGCCTATCCGCGTGCCGATCGATTGGTTCTCGAGGAATCAGGGCTCGGCATCGGCCGACTTATCCTCGCCCGCGATCCGGAAGAATGGTGCATCGTCGATATCGCGCTGGTGCCGCCGGCGCGTGGAACGGGGCTGGGAACGCTGCTGCTGAGGGCCGTACAGGCCGCCGCGGCCGCCGCGCGCGTCCCCCGCGTGGTGCTGACGGTCGACTTCACGAACCGTGCCAGGCAGCTCTATGAGCGGCTGGGCTTCGTCGTGCTCGCGGAGGAAATCCCCAATATCGCCATGGCCTGGTACCCGGCTGCGGTCAATTGAAGACCGCTTGATAGACGATGCCGTCACGGTCGCGACCGACCGGCACGATAAATATCTCCATCTTGCCGAAGGACGGATTTTGGAACGGGTAGAGCTTCTGCGGCAGGATCACCTGGCTTCCGCACTTGAAAACCAGCAAAAAGGGCTCCTTGCGTACACCCTCCCAATCCCTGGGCTGTCCCTTGGTCGCCTGGACCAGCGTCATCTCGACCGTGGACGTGCCGAGCGAGACGACGAACGCCTCGTTCAACCGGCCCGCGAATTGTTCATACGTTCCCATGCCCATAGCGATCAGCCCTCTGAGATGCGGCCGGTCCACGAAAAACGCCGTCGACCCACCCTCTGGTTTTCACGCACACCTGCCCTTCGATGGCTTTTCAAATATCGCGCTCCATCAATACTGACAATAGAGATCGCGCGGGATGGCGCGGTCGGAAGGACATCGCGCCATGATTGACTCTACCGTCGCATCCGCTCCACTGGGCGCCGCGAGATGCAACGCCAGGTTTCGGAAAATGCCGTCGTCAGAGATTCAATGAGCGCCGAGCCCGCCCGACAGCTTTCGCCTCTGGAGAATTTCCGCGGCCTGCTGCTCGCCGACGCGGCGCTGCGCGATGTCTTGGGGGCGATCGACGATCCGCAGGTCTTCGCGCAAGCCGCGATCCAGCGCGCCGCCGAGCGCGGTGTGACGCTGACCGCCGACGATTTGCAACGGATCATCCAGCCCGATCCGCTCGGCCTTTCACGCTGGCACGGCGGCGGCATGCGCGCCGAGACCTGGCCGTCCGACGACTGGCTGCCGGTTCACGTCATTCCCGGAAACGGCGGTCCCGACGTGCAATGGGCGTTCTTCGGCGCGCGCCGTCTGACCGAACCGTTCTTCGAAAGCTCGGTGCGGTGGGCGCTGACGCGGCCCATCGGCCGTCTGCTCAGCCTGTACACGCCGCTGAACGTCTTGATCCAGAACCCACCCGCCGATCTGCCGCAGCCCGACGGGTTCATCTTTCATATGTCGCGCTGCGGCTCGACCCTGGTCGCCCAGATGCTGGCCGCGGTGGAACGAAACATCGTGGTGTCCGAGGCGCCGCCGCTCGACACCGGCTTGCTGTTGGCGCGGCAGGCGCCGGGCGATCTGTCCTTGCGTATCCTGCGTGCCCTGGTGGGAGCGCTTGGGCGCAAGCGTCGCGCCGACAGGCGCTATTTCGTGAAGTTGGACAGTTGGCACACGCTGGCCCTGCCGCTGATGCGGCGCGCGTTTCCCGCCGTGCCCTGGGTGTTCCTCTATCGCGATCCGGTGGAGGTGCTGGTCTCGCAGGCTCGGATGCGCGGGCTGCAGACCGTGGCCGGCGCCCTGCCCGCCGGCCTCTACGAATTCGAAGGGGACGCCGAGATGGACGGCGAGGAATATTGCGCCCGCGTGCTCGGCCAGACCTGCGCGGCGGCGGTCGAGAATGTCGCGCTGGGCGGTGGCTTGCTGGTCAATTACCGCGACCTGCCCGATGCCGTGACGGCGCAGATCTTGCCGCATTTCGGCGTCCACCCCGAGCAGGCGGAATTGAGCCGGATGGCCGAAGCCGCGAAATACGACGCCAAGCTGCCGAGCTTCGAATTTCACGGCGATGCCAAAGACAAGCAACGCGAGGCGAGTGCCGCGCTCCGTGCCCTGGCGCAGGAGCATCTCGCCGGGCCGTACGACACGCTCGAGCGGCTGCGCGAATCGCAATGATCGATCGGGCGCGCACCGGCGGCACGGTCGCGCCTCGGCGCCATGCCGGCTCGATAGGCGCCGATTTCCTTGGAATTGCTGGGTTGCCAAGGCGAACAGACCGTTAACGTCTTTCCGCTAGGGTCTGGGCGGGAAGACAGATCCTATGCCGACACCCAAGGAACGCCTCTGCCACCTGCTGGAACTCGCCGCGCAAGGCGCCGGCGAGCGCGCCCATTTGGCCGGCGAGGTGAGCGATCTGCTGCTCGATTGGCCCGCGCAATATCCCACCGCCATGCGCGCCACCTTCGAGGCGCTGCTCGAGAAGATCGTGCGCGAGATGGACGGCGCCTCCTGCGCGGTGTTGGCGGCGCGCTTTCGCGATCGCGACGACTTTCCGCTCTCGCTGCTCAACGAGTTTTTTCCCTATGCGCCCGCGCCGATGAAGGATGTGATCCTCGCGCGCAACGACGCCCTGGACACGGTCGCTTGCGATGGCGTCGACGCCGATACCCTGTTGGCGGCCGCGCGCACCGCGCCCGATTTTGCGCATGCGTTGGCGCCGCTCGCCGGTCTGCCGCCCGTCATCGCCTGCGCGCTGCTGGCCGATCCGTCCGGCCGCGGCTTGGCGGCGCTGGCCAAGGGGACCGGGATCAACCGTCCCACCTTCTCGGCCATGGCCATCCTCGCCGGCCCGGCGCGCTCGGTGCACGAGAATTTCGCGATGCTGGGCGTCTACGACGGCGTGCCGCAGAACGGTGCGCGGCACCTGGTCAACCTATGGCGGACCCGCCCCGACGCCATGGCGTCGGCGGTCGAACGCGCCGCCTGACGCGGGCGTCGTTTCGAAAAAGATTTGCGCCGATCATACTATCCTTTCGGATTGCCCACGCGCAGAGTCCAGCGGCGACGAGAGGGTTGATCATGCGACGTTTCATGCTGTGTGCGCTGGCCGCGCTTCTATGCCTGGCGCCTGGGGCAGCGCGCGTTCTGCCCTATCCGGCGAGCTTCAAGGCACGATCGATCGCGACCAACGGCACGACGCTCTATGTCCGCGTCGGTGGACACGGCCCGGCGGTGGTGCTGCTGCACGGCTTCGGCGACAGCGGCGACATGTGGCAGCCGCTGGCGGTGAAGCTCGCCAAGGATCACACCGTCATCGTGCCCGATCTGCGCGGCATGGGGCTCTCGGCGCATCCGGGCACCGGTTACACCAAGAAGAACGAGGCGCTCGACATCGCCGGCGTGATGGACGCGCTGAAGATCGCGAAAGCCGATCTCGTCACCCACGATATCGGCAATATGGTCGGCTACGCCCTGGCGGCGCAGTTTCCCGCGCGAATAACGAAGTGGGTGGCGATCGACGCGCCGCTGCCAGGGCTCGGCAACTGGGCGGCGCAGCTATCGAACCCCAAGACCTGGCATTTCAATTTCCACGGCCCCGACGAGGAACGCCTGGTGAAGGGGCGCGAGCGGATCTACCTCGACCGCTTCTGGAACGAATTGTCGGACGATCCACGCCGCATCGACGAGCAGACGCGACGCCACTACGCGGCACTCTATGCCCGGCCGCATGCCATCCACGACGCGTTCGAGCAGTTCGTCGCCTTCCCGCAGGACGGCATCGACAACCGCGCCCTGCTGGCGAGCGGCGGCAAATTGCCGATGCCGGTGTTGGCGCTGGGCGGCGAGAAATCCTACGGCGCGAACATGAAGACGGAGCTCGACTTCGTCGCGAGCAACGTCCAGGGCGGCGTGATCCCCAATAGCGGCCATTGGATCATGGAAGAGAACCCGGATGTCACGGTGGCGATGGTGATGGGGTTTCTAGACAAGTAAGCGCACCGACTCCCCCATCCGCGGGAGCGATTACTGCGCCGCGTTCACGTCATGCCGCTCGCGCGTCTTGGCGAAGGTGATGTTCGGGAATTTGTCCGCCACATAGCCGACCTCCCAGGCGCTTTTCGCCAGGAACACCGGCGCGCCGTCGCGGTCCGCGGCCATGCCGCCGCGATTGGAGGCGACGAATTTCTCCAGATCGGTGTCGCTGCCGAGAAGCCATCGCGCGGTCTCGTACGGCGCGGGCTCGAGATCGGCGTCCAGCCCATATTCGGCGTTGAGCCGCGATTTGAGCACGTCCAGCTGCAGAGGGCCCACCACGCCGACAATCCAGGCCGCGCCGATCTGCGGCTTGAACACCTGCGTGACACCTTCCTCGGCAAGGCTTTCGAGCGCGCGCGTCAGATGCTTCTGCTTCATCGGATCGGCAAGCCGGACGCGGCGCAAAATCTCTGGCGCGAAGTTCGGAATGCCGGTGAACACCACTTCGCCCGATTCCGACAGCGTGTCGCCGACACGCAGCACGCCGTGGTTCGGGATGCCGATGATGTCGCCCGGCCAGGCCTCGTCCACCGTCTCGCGTTCCTGGGCGAAGAACAGGATCGGGTTGTGCACGCCGATCGACTTCTTCGTGCCCGATTGCGTGAGCTTCATCCCGCGGCGGAAACGCCCCGAGCACAGGCGCAGGAACGCGACGCGGTCGCGGTGGTTGGGGTCCATATTGGCCTGGACCTTGAACACGAAGCCGGTGACTTGTTCGTCCGATGGCTCGACCGTCCGGGCCTTCGTCGCCTGGGGACCCGGCGGCGGCGCGTTCCGCGCCAACGCGCTTAAGAGATCGCGAACGCCGAAATTCTTGAGCGCCGAGCCGAAATAGACCGGCGTCTGATGGCCCTCGCGATAGGTGCCGTGGTCGAAGCGCGGCATCCCGGCGCGCACCAGCTCCACGTCCTCGTCCAGCTTGTCCTTTTCTTCCGCGCTCAGCAGCGCGGCATAGGCATTTGCGCCAAGCTTGTCGCTGCCGAAGGGCGAGAATTCCTCCGTATAGAGATCGATCGTGCCGCGGAAATTCAACCCCATGCCGACCGGCCACACCATCGGAGCACATTCGAGCTGCAGCTGATCGGAAATTTCGTCGAGCAGTTCGAGCGGATCGCGCGCCTCGCGGTCCATCTTGTTCACGAACGTCATGATCGGGATGTCGCGCAGCCTGCAGACCTCGAACAGCTTGCGGGTCTGCGCCTCGATGCCCTTGGCCGCATCGATCACCATCACCGCGCTGTCGGCGGCGGTCAGCGTGCGATAGGTGTCTTCCGAGAAGTCCTCGTGGCCCGGCGTATCGAGCAGATTGAACACCGCGTTCTCGAACTCGAAGGTCATCACCGCCGAGGTGACGGAGATGCCCCGCTCCTGTTCGATCTTCATCCAGTCGGACTTGGCGCGCCGCGCCTCGCCGCGCGCCTTGACGCGGCCGGCGGCATGGATCGCGCCGCCCAGGAGCAGCAGATGCTCGGTCAGCGTGGTCTTTCCGGCGTCCGGATGCGAGATGATCGCGAAGGTCCGTCGCCGCGCGGCTTGGGAGGCGGGCGTGCTCATGGCGGCGGGGGCGTAGCAGGATCGGGACGGCCTGTCATCTCCATCATTTGACTGCTGCGGGCATCGACGGGATGGACGGCCGCGGCCCTGTCCAATTAGATGGACGCGGCAACGAGGGGGCGATGCGAGATGAATCGGAAATTGACGCTTGCGATCTTATCGGTCGCCGTTTGTCTTGCGGCCCCGGCCTTCGCCCAAATGCCCGGCGGAGGGGGACGCCCCACCGTCGATCCCATCGATCCGAGCGGCGACCAAGCGCCGGCGCCCCTGTCGGCACTGCCGCCCGATCCCGAAGGCAAAGCCGAGGATTTGCGGTTGGCCGGAAAATGCGACCAGGCCATCCCGATCCTTCGCCGGTTGGCGGCGTATGGCGATGGCTATGAACTCGCCCAGTACAATCTGGGCCTCTGTCTGCTCGACGTCGCCAAGGCGGATTCGAATGCGCAGCAGGCCGCCACCCTGAGGCAGGAAGCTGCCGTCTCCATCCTGAGAGCCGCGAACCACAACCTTCCCAAGGCGCAGGCGAGCCTGGTGACGATGTATCTCGACGGCGTCGGCGTCGCGCGCGACCCTGTGGAGGCCGCGAAGTGGGCCTTGATCTATCACACGAACGGTGCGCGCTTCGCACTCGGCATGCCGAACATATCGGCGGACCTGCAGGCGCGGCTGGATGCGGTCCTGGACGCCGCGGCATGGGCGCAGGCACAGTCGCGCGCCGATGCCTGGATACCCGCGCCGCAACAGAACCCGGGTTAGACCGGACCGCCGCCAGGCGATGCCCGATCCAACGCGCGATCGTGACCTGGATGCCATCCCTCCGGCTTTTGCTCGCTTAAGCGATCCGCGCTGCCGCAACGGCCAGCGCTACCGCCAGGGCCACGATCACCCAAGGCGGCACCCTGCGCCACAGAAGCAGAACCAAAAGCACCCCGACGATCGCGGCGTCCGACAGCGAGAACACCGCGCCGGTGAAGACCGGCGTGTAGAGGGCCGCAGCCAACAGCCCGACCACGGCCGCATTCGCGCCCGAGACGGCGCGCGCGAAGCCCGGATGGCTCTGCACCGCGCTCCACCACGGCGCCACGCCCAGCACCAGCAGGAACGACGGCAGATAGATCGCGCTCAGTGCAAGCGCGGCGCCGCCCACGCCGTGGGGCGGCGACTTCAGCGCCGCGCCCAGGAACGCCGCGAAGGAGAACAGCGGGCCCGGCATCGCCTGCGCCGCCCCATAGCCGGCGAGGAAACTCGAGCGGTCCACCCAGCCGGGATCGACGACCGCCTTCTGGAGCAGAGGCAACACGACATGGCCGCCGCCGAAGACCAGGGCGCCTGAGCGGTAAAACGCCGCCGCCACGCCGAGGACATGGCTGGCGCCCGCGGCAAGCGGCAACCCGATCAGCAACATCGTGAATAGCGCCAGTGCGCCGATCCCTAGCGCGCGCGGCACGCGCAAGCTAAGCGGTGCCGAGGCCTGGGGGTGGCTCGACAGCAGCAAAGCGCCGCACAGCGCGGCGAGCGCGATGACGGCAACTTGGGTTCCGTCGAACGGCAGCACGAGCACCGCCGCAGCAGCGACCGCGGCGAAGGCCGCGCGCGGCAAATCCGGCGTCAGGCTCTTCGCCATGCTCCAAACCGCCTGCGCCACGATCGCCACGGCCGCGAGTTTGAGGCCGTGTACCCAGGGCGCGTGGGTGACATCGCCGAGGCGATTCAATGCGAAGGCAAAGGCCGTCATGAGGATCGCGGAGGGCGCGGTGAAGCCAACGAAGGCCGCGAACGCGCCGGCGAGGCCCGCCCGCATCAGGCCGAGCGCCATGCCGACCTGGCTGCTCGCGGGACCCGGCAGGAACTGGCACAGCGCGACGACCGACGCATAGGCCGGCTCGTCCAGCCAGCGGCGGCGCTCGACGAATTCGCGGCGGAAATAGCCCAGATGCGCCACCGGGCCGCCGAAGCTGGTGAGCCCCAGTCGCAGGAAAACGAGAAAGACTTCGGCCGTGCGCGTCATCGCCATCCCGTCCGTCGCGGAGAATCGCGGCCGGCGTGCTAAGCTTGGCGATATTTGCGACGATTGGGAGAACCCGAATGATGTTTCGCGCGGTTCTGCTGGCCCTTCTGCTGACCTCACCCACGGTCGCGGCGGCGCCCGATTGCAGTGTCGGACCGATCGCCGACGCATCGGTGACAGGCAGCGTGCGCGCCAAACCCTTCGTGCCGAAGGAGACCCGCATCGACGTGACGAAGGACGGCATGGAGATCGACGAGGCCAAGTTCGACAAATGGACCTTGTCGATCATGGCCGATGGAATCTTCAACGCGTTGACGGTCACCATGCTCGTGCCGCTCGGCAAGAAACCTGACGGACGCACCTTCCGCGTGCTGCCGACCGACTCCATCGCGGCGCAGCCCGCCGCCGTGCAAGGCGTGCCGGAAGTGCAGGGCTGGGACCTTCAGCTCGAGGCCGCCGACGTCGATACCAGCTTCACCCAGGAAATCGCCGCGATCCGCGTCGAGTTCGGCCAGCGCAAGGGCGCGATGCTGCCGGGCAAGATCCATTTCTGCGTGCCGGGCCAGCAGGCGGACATCGCGGGCAGCTTCGCCGCGGCGATGCACTGAAGTCGCGGCGATTGTACGTCAATCGCGCCTAGACGATCGGCTCGTCGACGAAGGCGCGGCCGTCTCGGTCCTCGATCTCCAAGATCCAAAGATCGGGATCGAATTTCATCTGCCGGTCGAGATAGGCGCGGGCCTTGTCCTCATCGCTCCAATCGCCGAGCGGCCGCGCCCAGACCAGATCGCCCTCGCCGCGCCTCGCCTGGGACAGGACCAGAACATGGCCGTCGAGCCGGTTGATCTTCAGGAACACGGCGCCCGATTCCTCGATGCCCTTCTTGACGACGAAGGCCTGCGCACCGGCGACCTCGGCGCGGCGGATCACGGCACGAACGAAAATCCCGGCTTTGAGGCGTGGAGTCATACCCGCACTATAACCGATCGCGGCGGGGCGGCGGCTAGACCGTCTGGGGTTTGGGCAGCGGGCTGTGGACGACGGACATCAGCAGGCTGCAGGACTCGCCGTCATCGCCGGCCAGCGGAGCAATGAGGGCTTCGGCCTTCATCGGGCCAAGCTTGGTCGCAACGCGCGCTATGGCGAAGCGCAGCGGCGCTTTGGCTTTGAGCACGGCCTCGAAGGCGAGCGGCCAGGCCAGCGACATCGGTGCAGGAAGCGTATCGCCGACATAACGGCCGGTGACGTTGCCCCAATGCTGCACCAAGACATCGCCCAGCAGGCGAAAGCGGTAGCGCTGCGGTCCGTTCTTGGCCTCCGAGACATCGAGAATGGCCACGTCGGGAAGATGCACGCCAAGCACGCGCACCGTGATCGACGCACGGCGCGGCATGGCCAGACCGCGGCCGACTCCGCGCCACAGCGTGAGCAGCGCGCCGATCCGCGGTACGTCGAAGACGAGCGCGTCGTCGCAGACGATCGGCCAACCTTCGCGTTCGGAGCGAACGTTGAACTGCCGCCAATATGCATCGTTCTGCGCCTGCATCGGCATCAACCTGCCGACTTGGCGTAGGCGGCGCAGACCAGAACGCGGTGCGGCGTCCCCGGGAAGCGCGCCCGGCAAAAATCTCCTTCGACCCGCGTGACCATGAAGCCATTTTCGCGCCGCAGGCTCAACGCACCGTAAACTCATCGATAGGGAATTCTACGTAGCCGCGACGGCCATCGGCCGGGCTATGCCGCGCCTTTGAACGGGATGATCTTGGCTTCGCGCGGTTTGACCGCCTGGCCGTTCTCGCCGACCGCGGCAAAGGGCAGCCGAACGGTCACCGTCGTGCCCTCGCCCAGCACCGACTGGATCGTCGCCTCGCCGCCATGCATGATGCTGAACGCCTTGACCAGCGCAAGGCCCAGCCCGGTGCCTTCCTTCGAGCGGACATGATCGCCTTCGACCTGCTCGAACGGCTTGCCGAGCCGCTCGAGATCCTTGGCCGAGATGCCGACGCCCGAATCGGCGACCGAGATCTCGATGCCCTTGTTGTCGAGCGCCGCCTTGACGCGCACGTCGCCGCCACGCGGCGTATATTTGATGCCGTTGGTCAGAAGATTGATCAGCATCTGCTTGACCGCGCGCTTGTCGGCGAAGATGGCGCGGGCGCCGGGCGCGATCGACAATTTGAGCGCCACGCCGGACCGCTCGGCCTGCAGCCGGACGAAGCGCAGCGCCGCTTCGGCGGTCTCCTCCAGATCGAATATCTCCTCGTAGAGATCCAGCTTGCCCGCCTCGATCTTCGACATGTCGAGCACGGAATTGATGAGTTCGAGCAGATGGCCGCCCGATTCGTGGATCAGTCGCGAATATTCAAGATATTTGGCGCTACCCACGGGGCCGAACATCTCATGCGTCATCACTTCGGAAAAACCGATGATGGCGTTGAGCGGCGTCCGCAGTTCATGGCTCATATTGGCGAGGAAACTCGACTTGGCGCGATTGGCGGCCTCCGCGGCGTCGCGCGCCGCGATCAATTCCGCCTCCTGGCCCTTGCGTTCGGAAATGTCGCGCGTCACCGCGACGATGTCGGAAGCCTCGCCATGGCTTTGCGGCGCCGGGCGGCAGCGGATCTCGGTCCACACATGCGAGCCGTCGCGCCGGCGCATGCGCACCTCGGCGGCCGCCGCGCGGCCGTAATAGGCCGATTCCATGAAGGCGAACTGCATCGACTTCAGATCGTCGGGGTGAACGAGCGCGGCCGGCGCCAGGCCGAGCAATTCCGGCGGCTGCAGATCGAGAATGGTTTTGGCGGCGGGACTGGCAAAGCGGATGCGCCCGTCGGAAGAATGCCGCGTGATCAGATCCATGGCGTTGTCGGCCAGGAAGCGGTACATCGCCGCCCCTTCCGCCGCCGCCTCGTCGGCGGCACGCTGGCGGTCCTGCGCCGCGGCGGCGACGAGCGCCGCCTGGATGACCGCGGCCAGCACCGAGACCGCGTAGATCTCCCAGAGCGGAATCGGCAGCCGCGAGATCGGCAGCGCCCCCACCGCACCGATCAGCGTCACGACCGCGAGCGCTGCGGCCGCCGCCGCCGCGGCGCGCAGCACGGCGGGACGTCCGCCGGCCAGCGCCGCTTCTGCGGGCACCAGCGCGAACCACACCACCAGCGGCGACAGCACGCCGCCGGTCAGTGCCGCCAGGTAGCCGATGAGGACCGCGAAGATCGCCAGCGCCGTGGTTTCGAGGATCGACAGCGGCACGGCGGTAAACGCCAACAGGGCGAGCACGGCCGGCGCCATCAATCCGGCGATCGCGACCGCCTCGGCCGCGTCCGGCCGGCCGATGAAGGAGACGAAGGCCAGACCCAGGACCGCGCCGATCACGGCCTTGGACGCCTGCACCGATACGAATAGCCGGCGCAGTGCCGGCGTATCGGCGGCAACCGCTGAGAATTTATCGTTTACCGCCATTAGGCTTTCGCCGACTCGACCACCACGACCCGCCATCAGAATGGGTCTGCAAACTTAACGAAACTTGAATCCCGCGGAACTTCGTTCGTTAATCGGCAAGACCTGTGGCACATGCCGTTCACATCTCGTTAGGGATGATGGCTCGATTCGGGCACGCGCGGGTATTGCCTAACCAATCGGCAATGCATTGCGTCAACAATCGGCGCGGGCATGAAGGAACTGCCGCGCGTGGGGTTAGCGAACGCACAGAAGGTGCACGTGCCGGTGGACGATTCGCCGGCGCCGGCCTGTTTGACGGCCGCGCTCGACTGTCTGCGCACCGCAATCACGGTCTATGACGTCGATGAGCGGCTGGTCTACGCCAATCAGCATTTCGACTATCTGTTTCGTATCCTTCCACCGCGCGCCGGGTTGATCGGCCTGCGCTATGACGAGATCGTGCGCCTGGAGGCGGAGGCCGGCGTTGTCGCGGCCGAAGCGCTGGGCGCCGGCATCGAAACCTTCGTCGCGCGGCGGCGCACCCAGCTGACCTGCGGCGACTTCAAACCCTACGACTTGGAACTCGCCGACGGCCGTATCGTCGAAATCAAATCGCGCCGCACGCCGGAAGGTGGCTGGATCGCGCTGTGGAGCGACGTCACGCAGGCGCGCCAGGCGATGGGCCGGTTGCAGGACGCCATCGAATTGTCGGCCGACGCCTTCGCTTTCTTCGACCGCGACGACAAGCTCGTCGTGTGCAACAAGGATTATGCGAATCTTCACGGCCGCGGCCTGGACGAGATGCGCGGCAAACGGTTTCGCGAACTCGTCGAAGCCGTGGTGGCGCGCGGCCGCGTGCGCGTCGGCGACGATCCGGCGGGCTGGATCGCGCGGCGCCTCGACTTGCACGATTCCGCCGCCGGGGCGATGACGCTGGAGATGAATTCCGGCACCGCCTATCTGGTGCGCGACCGGCGCACGCGCGACGGCCATATCAGCGTCTTGACCGACGTCACCGACGAGCGGCGCGTCGAGTCGGCGCTGGCGGAGCAGCGCCGTTCGCTGGAAAAGACGCGCGCCGAGCTCGCCAATTCGCAGAGCCACGCCGAGAATCAGGCCCGCTATCTCGCCGATCTCACCCAGCGGCTGGACCGGGCCGCGGCTTCGGCCGACACGACCAAGAAGACGTTGCTGCGCACGATGAGCCACGAGCTCAAGACGCCGCTCAACGCCATCATCGGCTTCTCCGATCTGCTCGGCCAGATGGCGGAGCGCTTCGACGCGGGCCAGGTGCGCGAATACGCCTCGCTGATCCATGCCGGCGGCCGAAACCTGTTGCGGCTGATCAATCAGATTCTCGATCTCACCAAGCTTGCGGCCGGCAAGTTCGAAGCCTGCGCGGTGCGCATCGATATCGGGGGCGCGCTGTGGATCGCCAAGGACGAATATGCCGAGCGCGCCGCCGTCAAGAACGTCCAGATCGACGCCGACAACTGCCCGGTCGGCCTGATCGCCGAAGTCGACGAGCACGCCTTCGGCCAGATGTTGACCCAGTTGCTGGACAACGCACTGGCCTTCGCCCCACAGGGCGGCGCGATCCGCCTCGCCGCCCTGCGCGAGGGCGACCGCGTCAGCCTCTGCGTCGCCGACAACGGACCGGGCGTCTGCGCCGACGACCTGGCGCGCATCCTCGAACCGTTCGAGCAGGGGGGACGCAGCACCACCGATCACACGAACGGCGCGGGCCTCGGCCTGACGCTGGTCAAGGCCTTCGCCGAGCTGCATCGCGGCACGCTGCGCATTCGAAGCGAGCCCGGCAAAGGTTTCGCCGCGACCGTCGAACTCCCGGCGGCACCCTAGCCGCCAGCCGCCTACTTGAGCGATTGCAGATAGGCGCGCACGAGTTGCGCGGTGGCGCCCATGTCGTTTTCGCCATTGCGGCTTTCGGCGCGGATGTCGAGCCGGGCGCCGATCTTGCCGGCCGGGCGCACCCGGATCGCGATGTCGATCGTCTGGCCGAACCAGAAGCGGGTGTAACTCGCCTCGATCGTTCCGTCCGTCTCGCTATGGGCAACGATGTTCCAGCCGGCATCCTTGGCGCGCTCGAACCCGCGCCAGAACAGGATGTTCACCGGGTGAACGTCGGGCGCCTGGCGCGGATTCAGCAATGCGACGAACGGCTTGATGTCGGGATAGGCCTTGCGCTGCGCCACCGTCACGGGTGTCGGCTTGCCGTCATAGGCGACGATCCTTGTGCCGTCATAATCGGGAGCGTTCGTGGCGCCCGCGCGCAGCGGCAACAGCGCCACGAAGGCCGGCGGAAATTCGGGATCGGTCGAGATCTGGTGCAGGCTCGGCGAGACGAGATAGAGCCGCGCCTCGTTGAGGGGAACCAGAACGAGCAGAAGCGAGCCGGCAAGACCGATCGCGCCAATCCGCCAGCCCGCGCTGTCGTTGCGGCCCAGCGCGCGCGCCAGCCACAGCCCGCCCGACAGCGCGCCCGCCAGTCCCAGCAGCACGCCGGGCACCAAAATCTCCATCCCGGTGCCGTAGTCCCACCAGCCCAGGCGCGTGCCGTACGACGCCGCGAGCGCGATGACGGCGCCGGGCGCAAAGCAGACGAGCGAAAGGGCGGAAGCGGTCTGTTGCGATCGCATTTGAGGGTTATGGCGCGGTTGCGGTGCGAAGCATCGCACCGATTGTCAGTCTCGCGAAGGCGGGAATCCAGCCCCGTTCATGACGATTTCCGGATGCCTGCCTGCGCGGGCATGACAAAACACATTCAAGGCGGGCGGTACAGACGACAGATTCACGCCGCCGCCGTCGGCAGGCGGTAGTCGCCGAAGCGCTCGCGCAGCACCGTCTTCTGGATCTTGCCCGTCGCGGTGTGCGGAATCTCGGCGACGAATTGCACGTCGTCAGGCATCCACCATTTGGCGATCTTGCCTTTGAGGTAGTCCAGCAGCTCCTCTCGGCTCGCGCTCTTGCCCGGCTTCAGGACGACGATCAGCAGCGGCCTTTCGTCCCATTTGGGATGGCTGACGCCGATCACCGCCGCCTCGGCGACGCAAGGATGCCCAACCGCGATGTTCTCGATCTCGATGGAGGAAATCCACTCGCCGCCCGACTTGATGACATCCTTCGAGCGGTCGGTGATGGTCATGTAACCATCGGCATCGAGAGTGGCGACGTCGCCGGTGTCGAACCAGCCATCCGCGTCGAACGCGTCCGTGCCCTCGCCGCGGAAATAGCCGGATGCGACCGCCGGCCCACGCACCTTGAGCCGGCCGAACGCCTTGCCGTCGCGCGGCAGCTCGTTGTCGGCATCGTCGGTGATCTTCATCTCGACGCCGAACACCGGATGGCCCTGCTTGCACTTGTAGTCGAGTTGCTCCTCATAGGGCAGTTCCGCCACGTGATGGTTCATCGTGCCCAAGGTGCCCAAGGGGCTCATCTCCGTCATGCCCCAGGCATGGATCACCTGCACGTCGTACTTCGTCTCGAAAGTCTCGATCATCGAACGCGGACAGGCCGAGCCGCCGATCAGCACGCGCTTCATGTGCGGCAGGGTCTTTCCGGTCTTCTCCAGATATTGCAACAGCGCCAACCACACGGTCGGCACGGCCGCGGTCATGGTCACGACCTCGTCGGTCAGCAGCTCGCAGATCGAATCGCCGTCCATCTTGGCGCCCGGCATGACCAGCTTGGCGCCGACCATCGGCGCGACGAAGGCGATGCCCCAGGCATTGGCATGGAACATCGGCACCACGGGCAGCATGCAGTCGCGCTCCGACAGCCCCTGCGCGTCGGTCTGCGCGCCCATCAGCGCATGGATCACATTGGAGCGATGGGAATAAAGCACGCCCTTCGGATTGCCCGTCGTGCCGGACGTGTAGCAAAGCCCGCAGGCCGAGCGTTCGTCGACCTCCAGCCATTCGAAGGTGCCGCTCGCGCCGGCGATGAACTCCTCATAGGCGACGAGGTTGGGGATGTTCGCTTTTGGCAAATGCGCCGCGTCGGTCAGCGCGACATAGAGCTCGACGGTCGGCAGCTTGGGCGCCAGCTGCGCCACCAGATCGGCGAAGGTGATGTCGAAGAACAGCACCTTGTCCTCGGCGTGATTGACGATGTAGGTGAGCTGATCGGCGAACAGCCGCGGGTTGAGGGTGTGATAGACCGCGCCGATGCCGGCGATGCCGTACCAGGCCTCCATATGGCGCCACGTATTCCAGGCCAGCGTGGCGACGCGGTCGCCCGGGCGGATGCCGAGCCGGTGCAGCACCTCGGCCACCTTGCGCGAGCGCGTCGCGATCTCGCGGTAATTGGTGCGGTGAATCGGGCCTTCGACGCTACGGCTCACCACCTCGCGTTCGCCGTGATAGGTGGCGGCGTGGTCGATGATTTTGTGGACCAAAAGCGGCCAATCCTGCATCTGCCCGAGCATGCGCATTCCCCTGACGTTCTGTCACCATCATAGGAACGGCACGTCGCCGACGGCAAGCGGAACGGCATTCTTATACGCCGCGCCTCACCATCGGATCATGCCAAGACGCCGCGCTGGCGCCGGCGGCCCGTCCCGGGCACTCTTTGCGCCGGACCAGCGAGGCTGAAGCAGACATGGCGAACTTTCCATACTTCACCGCGGCGGCGGCAATCCCGCTGGCGGTGCTTCAGATGCTGTTGATGCTCTATGCCGCCACGGGACGCGGGCAATTCCGCGTCGGGCTGGGCGATGGCGGCAACGACAGGCTGCTGCGCCGCATCCGCATCCACGGCAATCTGGCGGAGAACACGCCGCTGTTCCTGATCCTTCTGGGCCTCACCGAGATCAGCGGGCAATGGGCGCCGTTCGTGCCGTGGTTCGCGATCGCCTTCGTGGCCGCGCGCGTCCTGCACATCGTCGGGCTGGCGATCAGCGCGGGCCCGTCGCCGCCGCGCTTTCTGGGCGTGCTGATCACGTGGTTCGCCGACATCGGCCTCGCCGTGCTCCTCACCATCACGCTTAGCCGCGACACCCATTGGCTGGCGCCGGTCCTGCATCTCTAGGCTTTCGAAAAGGACCATCGCCTCTGCTATAGAGCGGGCCAGCCTTCCGGAGAATTCGCCCATGCCGCTGACCAACGCCCAGATGCGCGACGTGCAGAGCGTGCTGCACCCCTACACCAATCTCGTCAAATTCCGCGAGACCGGGCCGCTGATCTTGGAGCGCGGGGCGGGCGTGCGCGTCTTCGACGAAGCCGGCAAGGACTATATCGAGGCGATGGCCGGACTGTGGTGCACGGCGCTGGGCTGGGGCGACAACGAGTTGGCCGAGACTGCGGCCGAGCAGATGCGCAAGATGGCGTTCGGCCATCTCTTCGGCGGGCGCAGCCACGAGCCGGCGATCGCGCTGGCAGAGAAGCTGAAGGAGATCGCGCCGTTTCCGGTCGGCAAGGTGTTCTTCGCCAATT
>CAZMHP010000006.1:0-37603 GCA_964566095.1 uncultured Rhizobium sp.
ATGTGCTCGGCATCCTGTTCGCGATCAATGCCAGCCTGTGGCTGCTCTGGCACGTCACCGGCCTGTCGGTCGCCATCAGCGTCATCGTCTACTGCGCCGGCCTTGTGGCGATGATCTGCTGCTCCGCCGCCTACAATCTGGCGCCGCACGGCCCGTCCAAGCTTTTCCTGCGCCGTCTCGACCATGCCGCCATCTTCATCATGATCGCCGCGACCTACACACCCTTCGCGGTCAACCGGCTGGGCGCGCCCTATGGCAGCATCATCCTGGCCGCGATCTGGCTCAGCGCCAGCTTCGGGGTGGCCATGAAGGTGCTGTTTCCGCGCCGATTCGAATGGCTGAGCCTGGGCCTTTATCTCGCGATGGGCTGGTTGATCGTCACCGTGATCCAGCCGCTCCACGCCGCCATGACCCAGACCGATTTCTGGCTCCTGATCGGCGGCGGCCTCGTCTATTCGGCCGGCGTCGCGTTCTACGTGATCGAGCGGATCCCCTATCACAAGGCGATCTGGCACGGCTTCGTGCTCACCGCAGCCATCCTGCATTTCGCGGCGGTCGCGCTGGAATTCGTCCGCTAGCCTGGCGACGAACTGCGTAGCATTTCGTGAGTGGCGCAGCGCGGCCCGATCGCGTACCTCGGCGGCCATGATTGCGGCGGTGATTTTCGATTGCGACGGCGTGCTGGTGGACAGCGAGGTCATCGTGCACGCGGTCGAGCTCGAAGTTCTCGCCGAGATCGGCCTTCACTACGATTCGCACGACTTCGTCGAACGCTTCATGGGCCGCAGCACGCCGGTCTTTCTCGACATGCTGGACGCCGATGGCCGCGAGCGCCTGGGCCGCCCCATCCTCGACGAGATCCGCGGGCCGATGATAGCGCGCTGCCAGGCGGCGATCGACGCGCGGCTGACCGAGGTCGAGGGCGCCCTGGACGCGATCAAAGCCTGCCGCGTGCCCAAGGCGGTCGCCAGCTCCAGCTCGGTGCGCGCGCTGGACAAGAAGCTGCGCATGGTCGGCCACTGGGACCATTTCGCGCCGCACGTCTATTCCGCCGAGCATGTGACGCACGCCAAGCCGGCGCCCGATCTCTTCCTGCATGCCGCCGCGGCGCTCGACGTTGCACCGCGCGAATGCGTGGTGTTCGAAGACAGCGTCAATGGCGTCACGGCCGGCGTCGCGGCGGGCATGCGCGTCTGGGGCTTTACCGGCGGCGGCCATATGACGTATCGTCTGGCGGCACGGCTGCGCGATGCCGGCGCGGAGCGGATCGTGCCGAGTTGGGCCGACGCCTTGCCGCTTCTCGCCGCGTCTCAGCTGTAGTTGAAGCTCATCGACACGCGCGCGCCGCGCCCGGCATTGGGCGGCACGTCATGGCGCAGCCAGCTCTCCCACAACAGCAGCGTTCCGGGCGTCGGGGCGACGGTCACGAAAGGCTTGTCGCGCGCGCGCTCGCGCTTGGCCGGCGCCGCCATCATCAGCGGCAGGCGGGGGTCTTCGAACCGGATCGCGCTCGCGCCTTTGGGCAACGCGACGTAATAGGTGCCGCTGATCGCCGAATGGGGATGGATGTGCGCCGCGTGATGGCCGCCCGACTCCAGGATGTTGATCCACAGGCTGTTCATCGCAAGCTTGGGACCGGCGAACCCAAGCGCGCGCGCGAAGGCGCGCACATGCTTGTCGATCCGCGCTTCGAGCTCCGCGAATTCCGGCGCGCGGCGCGGCAGATCGTTCAGTGACGCATAGGACGTATAACCGCGATAGTCGTGGGCCTTGGCCCAGCGCTGGCCGGCCGTGTCCTCCGACGCGATGGCGCGGCAGACCTTCAGCAATTGACCATTCGCCGCGACTGGCAGGCGCGCGCGATAGAGACTGGTCGCGAAATGCGAAGCGATGCGCGCCATTCACAGCGCCGGATAGAACAGCGCCACGTACAGCAGGAAGATCGACAGCAGCGCGATCAGCCACACCAGCGTGCGCACCACCGGCACGCCGAAGGCGTAGAGCAGGAAATAGACGATGCGGGCGCCGAGATAGATCTGGCTGCCCCAGACCGTTGCCCAATTGTGCCGCCCCAGCAGCGCCAGCACGATCACCGCGACGGCGAAGAACGGAAAGGTCTCCATGAAGTTGCGGAAGGCGCGTTCCAGCCTTCCGGCCACCTTATCCACCGGCGGCGGCGCCTCATCGCGGGCGCTGAGATTCCATTTCAGGCCCCGCTGGCGGTTGCCCGTCCGCGCCGCGATCATGAGCTGAAACAGCCCGAGCAGCGCCGCCAGCGCTAGCGTCGTGAGCTCCGGGCTCATGCCGCCCAGCGACAGGTTCCAGACCGGCAGCCCGTGAATTTCCGACATTCGATTCCCCCTTTGCGTGCGATTTCGCACGATGACATCCCGCATGGTCGGCCGGAAAGATGCAAGTTCCGCCGCGCCACCCGGAAAGTGCTTAGTAGCCTGTTCATAGACCGTGTGCGACCATGGCCTGACGTCGAGGGGATGCCGCCATGCGAAACCTTCTGCCATTGGCCGCGATCGGCCTTCTGGGCCTCAGCTTGTCCGGCTGCGCGGTTGCCGAGGTGGCCAGCGCCGGCGTCAGCGTCGCGACCACCGTGGTCGGCACCACGGTCGATGTCGCAAAAGGCGCGGTCGATACCGTCAGCGGCGACTCCGACGATGACGACAAGGACAAATCCTCGTCGCATCGCCATGGCGACGACGACAACAAATAGCCGTCAGAAATTGTCCTTGCGCTTGCGCATCTCGGCGAACACCTCGACATCGTCGGCGTGAACGAGGCCCAGCGACCGGCGGATTTCCGCCACGCCCGGGCGCAGGAACGGATTGGTCTGCTTCTCGAGGCCGATGGTGGAGGGAATGGTCGGCGAGCCCTTGGCGCGGGCGCCATCGACATCGCGCATGCGCTGTACCAGCGCCCCGTTGCCCGGCTCCAGCGTCAGGGCGAAGCGCCCATTGCTCTGGGTGTATTCGTGGCCGCAATAGACGCGCGTCGCATCCGGCAATGCCATCAGCTTGGAAAGGCTCGCCCACATCATCGCCGGCGTTCCCTCGAACAGCCTGCCGCAGCCCATCGCGAACATCGTATCGCCGGTGAACACCGCGTCGTCGAACACGAAGGCGATGTGCGCGCGCGTATGGGCGGGGATTTCGAGCACCCGCACCTGCCGCGCGCCGAACATCCAGGGCGCGGCGTCCGTCACGCCTTCGTCGATGCCGGGGATCCGGTCGCGGTCCTTTTCCGGCCCCACGACCTTGGCGCCGGTCGCCTCTTTCAGGGGCACATTGCCGCCGGTGTGGTCGAAGTGATGATGCGTGTTGAGGATGTGGGTCAGCGACCATCCCCGGCGGCTGAGGGCCTGAACGACCGGTTCGGGTTCCGACGGATCGACCACGGCGGTCAGCTTGGCGTCGGCGTCATGCACGAGATAGGCGTAATTGTCCGTCAGGCACGGCACGAGTTCGATCTCAAGCGCGGTCATCTTGTTATCCTTTTGCGCGAGGCAGGAGGCTAGCAGCCGCGCGCGATGCGTTGAACCGGACGCGGCGTCGCGCTAACCAGGGACCATGCAGCTCGATGCCGCGGAACTGGCGGACTTCTACGAGACGCCGCTGGGCCTCATGACGCGGCGCATCATCGGCCGCCAATTGCGCGTGATCTGGCCCTCGATCAAGGGCAACAGCCTGCTGGGTTACGGTTTCGCGATCCCCTATCTGCGGCCCTTCCAGGCGGAGGCCGAGCGGGTCGTGGCGCTCATGCCGGCGCAGCAGGGTGTGGTGGTCTGGCCGCCGAACCGGCCGCTGGTGGCGCTCGGCGACGAATCGGCGCTTCCCTTCCCGGACTCGTTTTTCGACCGGATATTGGTCCTGCATGGTCTGGAAGGCGCCGATGCGACCCGCCCCTTGCTGCGCCAATTGTGGCGGGTCCTGGCGCCGGAGGGGAGGCTCCTCTTGGTCGCGCCCAACCGCACCAGCCTATGGGCCCAGCTCGAGCGTTCGCCGTTCGGTGTCGGCCGCCCATTCAGCCGCGGCGAGCTCGACCGGCTGCTGCGCGGTGCGCTGTTCGAGCCCATCGCCTGGGACCGCGCCCTCTACGTGCCGCCGTTTCGCGGGCGCCGCCTGGTGCGCACCGGCATCGGCTGGGACCGTGTCTTAAGGAAGATCTTCCCGGCGCTCGCGGGCGTTCATCTCGTCGAGGCCGGCAAGTCGCTCTACGGCTCCGCCCCGATCGCGGTGGGGCGCGCCACGCCGCAATGGCTGCCGGCGCGCGACGCGGCCGCCACGATGCGCAAGAGCCGCACGTCCTGACATGGGCACGGCTCGTCGGAATCCTCACCACTTCAGAGCCCCACGCGCCGCGCGCGTGCCCCATGCAAAATTGCGCGAGGACGCCCGCGAAAATCCTGGACTTCCGCGTTACGCGGCGGCTTTTGCGTGAACCGGTGGGCGCGCTGACCTGCGCAGCACGATTCTGTGAAGTCGGCCCCCCTTCAAATTCTCCGATGCCGCGCCAAATCCCTCTGGCCGGCCATGCCGGAATCATATGGAGGATGGAAGATGAAATTCGCGAAACTTACGATCGCCGCTTCTTTGGCGATGCTGCTCGGCGGCGCGGCCGTTGCCCAAGCCAGCGAGCCGTCCACGCTCGCGGACTGCACCACGATGAAGAAGAAGGCATACGCGGCGCTGAGCGCCAACGAACAGTCGCCGAATTATTCGCAAGCGCGAAACCTTGCGGAAAGCGGTGGCCGATTCTGCTCCATCGGCGTGTACGGCGTCGGCGTGAGCCAATTCGCCAAGGTTTTGAACCTGCTGGGCGCCGGTTGAAGGCAATTGGGCGGCGGGCGGGCACCTCCCGCTCGCCGTACCACTTGTTTGAATTTTCACTATTGCGAGAGACAGACGCGGCGCACGCATGGGCTATGCAATTTCCCGTGATGCCGACCGGAAAAACCTCGGACATGCCGGAGGCGCTGGTGTTATTGCGCAGAGGCGTTCATGCGCACGACACAACCCGCACGAAGCCGTGATTGGCATCCCCATCCAATTTCTTGCTTCCAATTCAAATGCCGGTGACCGGCCAGACCGGCGCCGGATGGAGGACGGAAGATGAAATTTGCGACACTTACCCTCGCAGCCGCGACGGCCGTGGTGCTCTGCGGCGCGGCCTATGCGGATTCGATCGAGCCGCCGACGCTCGCGGGTTGCACCCACATGCGCAAGAAGGTGGAAGCGGCGCTGAGCGCCGCCGAGCAATCGCCGCGCTATGACCAGGCCCGCAGGCTGGCGGACAGGGCCAAGGAATATTGCTCGACCGAAATGTTCAAGGTCGGCGTCGATCAATACGCCAAGGCCTTGAGCCTGCTGAGCGAAAACTAGACCGATCCGGGCGGCGGGCCGGCCCTTCCCGCCCGCCGTCACGCCCCGCGCAGAAGAAATATCGCGCCGTCGGCAAGGATGTTGGGGCCCCACGCCTCGGCGCGCATCGTCTTCGTGCGGCCCTTTTCGTCCAGCGCCAAGGCGTGCTCGATCACCGCGCCGCACTCGCGCGCCAGCGCGACGAAGTCGGCGATCGTGCACAGATGGATGTTGGGCGTGTCGTACCAGTGATAGCTGAGCGCCTGGGTGCGCGGCATGCAGCCGTTGAGCACCAGCGACGCGCGCACGCGCCAGTGTCCGAAATTCGGCAGCGAGATGACGCTGCGCCGTCCGATCCGCAGCAAGTGTTCGAGCACCGTCTTGGGCGCGCGCGTCGCCTGGATGGTTTGGCTCAGGATCGCCACGTCGAATGCGCCCGACGGATATTCGACCAGATCGGTGTCGGCGTCGCCTTGCATCACCGGAAGCCCGCGCACCACGCAAGCGTTCACGTTCTGCTGCGACAGTTCGATGCCGCGCCCATCGACGCCCTTGGTGGTGGCGAGATGTTCGAGCAATGCGCCGTCGCCGCAGCCGACGTCGAGCACCCGCGCCCCCTTCGGGATCATTTCGGCGATGGCGGCCAGATCGGGGCGCAGCAAGGCGCTCATGCGTCCACCGACGCGGCGACCGAGTTCAGGAAACCGCGGATGGTCGCGAACATCTCCGGCTCGTCGAGCAGGAACGCATCATGGCCGCGGTCGGTGGCGATTTCCACGAAGCTCACCGTCGCCGCATTGGCGTTCAAGGCGTGCGCCACATGCTTGTTCTCCGCCGGCGGAAACAGCCAGTCGCTGGTGAAGGAGACGATCAGGAAACGCGCGGTTGCATTTGCAAAGGCGCGTGCCAGGACGCCCTCGTGCTCGGCGGCGAGGTCGAAATAGTCCATCGCGCGGGTGATGTAGAGATAGGAATTGGCGTCGAAGCGGTCGACGAAGGCGACGCCCTGGTGGCGCAGATAGGATTCGATCTGGAAATCGGGTCCGAAGCCGAACGAGACCTGCTCGCGGTCCTGCAGCGCGCGGCCGAATTTGCGCTGCAGCGCCGCTTCCGACAGATAGGTGATGTGCGCGGCCATGCGCGCCACCGCAAGACCCTTGGACGGCTGGGTGCCGTGCAGCTGATAGGTGCCGCCCTTCCAGTCCGGATCGGCCATGATCGCCTGGCGGCCGACCTCGTGGAACGCGATGTTCTGCGCCGAATGTTTGGCGGCGCAGGCGATCGGAACGGCCGACACCACGCGCTCGGGAAAACTCGCCGCCCATTGCAGGACCTGCATGCCGCCCATCGAGCCGCCGATCACGCACATCACCTTCTCGATGCCCAGCGCATCGAGCAGCATCGCCTGCGCCCGCACCATGTCGCGGATGGTGACGAGCGGAAAATCGAGCCCATAGGGCCGCCCGCTTGCCTGGCAGATCTCGGCCGGTCCGGTCGTGCCCATGCAGCCGCCGACGACGTTGGAGCAGACGACGAAGAAACGGTCGGTGTCGATCGGCTTGCCCGGCCCCACCATCGTGTCCCACCAGCCGGGCTTACCCGTGACGGGGTGCGACGATGCGACGAACTGATCGCCGGTCAGCGCGTGGCATACCAGCACCGCGTTGGAATGCTCGGCATTCAGCGTGCCATAGGTCATATACGCGACCGTCAGCGGGCCGAGCGTCTTGCCGCAATCGAGTTCGAGCGGCGCGTCGAAGCTGATCGCATGGCCGACATCGGCGTCGGTGCGGGTAACGGGGCGCAGGAATTTGGGATTGCCCATGCCGGCCATCGGGCTGACGTTCCTTAAGTCTGGGCACTTCCCCAGGGGCGGTTGTGCTAAGGCCACGGACCGGCGGTGTCAAACCCGCATGGCGGTCCGCTTTGATTTTGCCGGGCTGGGACCTTATCAATACGCCCCCCGGCGGTCGCCGCGGGACTGACTTTTACATCAATGGGATAGTTCTGACCTTTGCCGCCGCGCAAGCCCTCCGCCGCCGATCTGCCCGCCAAGCTCGATGCCTTGGACGACAAGATCCAGGACCTGCTGATCAAGCGCGCTCAGCTGGCGGAACCGAGCACGCCTGCGGCACAGGCGATGCGGCTGCGCCGCCTGTCCGCCCGGCACAAAGGCAATCTGCCGCTGCCGGCGCTGTCGCGCATCTGGCAAGAGCTGGTTACGGCGACGGCCGCGCCGGGCGCGAGCGTGCATGTCTATGCCGCCGATCGCGCGGGGCCGTTCCGCGATCTGGCGCGCGATTTCTTCGGCTCGCTCGTGCCGATGAAGAGCCATCTGTCGGCCACTGCCATTGTGCATGAATGCTCCGGCGACACCGCCGCCTTCGGCGTGCTGCCGCCGCCCGAGAGCGACGAGAATGCCCGCGCCTGGTGGACGCAGCTTACGCCGAGCGGCCAGATCGGCCCGCGGGTCGTCGCCACCCTGCCGCCGGTCGGCGGCGGATCGGCGGACGCCTATGTCATCGGCGCGCTCGAACCCGAACCCAGCGGCGACGACACCACGCTGCTCCTGCTCGAAGCCGGCGAGAATCTCAGCCTCACAAAGCTTCAGACACTGCTCAAGCAAGGCGGGCTGGATGCCAAGCTGCTCGCCGTCAGCCGCGATGCCGCGCGCGGCGCGACGCGCGATCATCTGCTCGAAGTCGCCGGCTTCATCCGCGACGACGACACGAGGCTGGGCGTGCTGCGCGAGCAAGGCGCCGACGCCATCCTGCGCCTCGTGTCGGTCGGCTGTTACGCCAATCCCTTGAACTCTTCGCCGCCCGGAACGCCCGCGCCATGACGCTCACCCCCCGTCCCGGCATTCTGGATATCTCCCCCTATGTCGGCGGCCGCGCCGAAGTGGCGGGCGTGGAGAAGACGCACAAGCTCTCGTCGAACGAATCCGCACTGGGCGCCAGCCCCAAGGCGATCGAGGCGTTCAAATCCGTCGCGCATGGGCTCGACGTCTATCCCGAGGGCAGCGCGAAGGTTCTGCGCGAGGCGATCGCGACCCAATACGGCTTGGACCCAAACCGTATCGTCTGCGGCAATGGCTCGGACGAAATCCTCACCATGCTGGCCGCCGCCTATCTGCGCCCGGGCGACGAAGTGTTGTTCAGCGAGCACGCCTTCCTCGTCTATCGGATCGCCGCGCTCGCCAACAGCGCGACGCCCGTGGCGGTGCCGGAGAAGAACCTCAACACCGACGTCGATGCGATGCTGAAGGCGGTGACGCCGAAGACGCGCCTGGTCTATCTCGCCAACCCCAACAACCCGACCGGCACCTATCTTCCGCATGACGAGGTCCGCCGCTTCCACGCCGGCCTGCCGGCCGGTGCGCTGCTCGTCATCGACGCGGCCTATGCCGAATATGTCCGGCGCAACGACTACGAGGCCGGAATCGAGATGGTGTCGAGCTTCCCGAACGTCGTTATGACGCGCACCTTCTCCAAGATCTACGGCCTCGCCGGGCTGCGCGTCGGCTGGGCCTATTGCCCGGCGGAGATCGCTGGCGTTCTCAATCGCATTCGCGGGCCGTTCAACGTCTCGGTGCCGGCGCAGCAGGCCGCCGCAGCGGCCCTGGCCGACCGCGCCCATCTCGAGGCCAATTTCGCCCACAACGAGAAATGGCGCGCCTGGCTCACCGACGAGATCCGCAAACTCGGCTTTCGCGTCGACGACAGCGTCGCGAATTTCGTGCTGATCCATTTCGCCGACAAGAAGGCGGCGGCGGACGCCGACGAATTCCTCTCCCGCCGCGGGATCATCCTGCGCGGCGTCGCGGCCTATGGTCTGGGGCATTGTCTGCGCCTGACCATCGGCACGGAGCAAGCCAATCGCGCGGTCGTGGCCGCGCTTGCCGATTTCGCGCGCCGATGACCAAGCCTCTGTTCGGCCGCGTCGCGATTCTGGGCTTCGGCCTGCTCGGCTCCTCGCTGGCGCGTGCCGTGCGGCGCGGTCATTTCGCCGGCCATGTCGTCGCCTTCGACCGAAAGCCCGTGCTGGGCGTGGCGCGGCGGCTCAAGCTCGCCGACAGCTACGCCGTCACCGCGCGCGCTGCGGTGACGGGCGCCGATCTCGTCATACTCGCCACGCCGGTCGGCGCCTATGGCGCGCTGGCCAAGGCGATCGCGCCGCAGCTCAAACCCGGCGCTATTGTCAGCGATGTCGGTTCGGTCAAAGGCTCGGTGCTCGCCGATGTCGGCCCCTTCATCCCCAAGGGCGTTCATTTCATTCCGGCACATCCCATCGCCGGCACCGAACGGTCGGGCCCCGACGCCGGCTTCGCGGAATTGTTCGACGGCCGCTGGTGTATCCTGACGCCGCCCGCCGGGGCCGACAAACGCGCCGTCAAGGCGCTCACCGCGTTCTGGAAAAAACTCGGCAGCAAGGTCGACGTCATGGATGCCAAGCACCACGATCTGGTGCTGGCGGTGACCAGCCATGTGCCGCATCTCATCGCCTATAACATCGTGGGCACGGCCGACGATCTGCGCAGCGTGACGCAACGCGAGGTGATCAAATATTCCGCGGGCGGGTTTCGCGATTTCACCCGCATCGCGGCGTCGGACCCCACCATGTGGCGCGACGTGTTCTTGAACAATCGCGAGGCGGTGCTCGAAGTTCTTGGCCGCTTCAGCGAGGATTTGAGCGCCCTGCAGCGCCAGATCCGCTGGGGCGACGGCGATGCGCTGTTCGATCTCTTCACGCGCACCCGCGCCATTCGCAAGAACATCATCGATGCGGGTCAGGATAGCGCCGCGGTCAATTTCGGCCGCACGCCATCGCCGCTGCCCGTGAAAAAGCGCAAGCGCTGAAGTTTAATATAGCGGCTCTTCCGTCGTCGCCGGTTCGCCGCCGAGCGTCACCACGCCGCCGTGAAAGCCGACCACGGCGCCCAGCAATCCGGCTTCGTTGTTGCCGGCCAGTGCCGCGCGATCCAGCAGCGCCGCCGCCAGTCCCTTGTTCGCTCCGCCCGTCGCGCCATGGCGCTGCGCGCGCGCCAGCAAGGTCTCGATCCCCGCCACCTTGAAATCCAGGACGCCATCGACGGCGTGGCCCGGATCGAGCGTCAGTCGCCCCTTGCCCACCGCGCTCAGCTTGTCCCACGCGATTTCCAGATCGTCGACCGCCAGAACGCCGTTCGCGCCGCGCCAGGATTCGAGCGCGCCGATCCAGTCGGCGCGGCCGCCGCGCAACGCCTGGAACGGCTTGCCCGGCCCTGCGGTGGCGTTGAGCTTCACCGATGCGATGTCCGGCCCGAACAGCGATGCGAGACGCGGCGACAGGTGCACGACGTCCGCCGTCGCAAAGATCTCCAGCGCGTCCGCGTGCGGCGCGGGACGCGCATGCAGCTGCACCCGCGCCGCGGTCAGTGCCGGCGAGCCGAACCCGATCAGATCGACGTCGACGCGCGACAGCATCGCGGCTTGCGCGATCGCGCTGGCGTGCAACTCGCCGACTTCGAACGGCATGGCGTGCGCCCGGCCCGCAAGGTCGTGCCAGGTGAGGGCCTGGCGGCCCGCGGCCTCGAAGATCATCTGCTCGCGGCCATAGGTCAGCGCATGCAGGGCGAATTTCTCGGCCGTCCAGGTCGATGGCCCGTGCGGCGTGGCGACCGTCACGCGGAAACCGGCGAACACGACGTCGAGATTGAAGGGAAAGCCGCTGACGGTCTTCGACGCGAAGTTGAGCGTCACGCCCGGCATCGCGGCGCGCCCGTTCATCGCGTCCAGCCGCGCCGAGAGGGCGCCGGCCACGCTCCACCAATAGACTCCGGTCGCCGCCGCCAGAGTCAGGAACAGCGCCAGCGGCGCATAGAGGAAGAACCGGCTGGAATATTTCATGGGGCGCGAACCTAGACGGTTTTGAGCGCCGATTGCGGGAACAGGATGTCGCGCACGCCCGCCAGCCGCGCTTGCCGGGCGAACTCGCGCTCCAGCTTGGCGCGCCGCGCCTTTCCGAGCGTGAGTCGCTCCTCCAGCCACAGCGCCTTGACGGCGAGCGTATCCTTGGCGCGTTCGGCCTTCATGTCGACGCGGCCCACGAAGCGGTCGCCCTCCAGCAGCGGATACACGTAATAGCCATATTGGCGCTTGTGTCCCGGCACGAAGACCTCGATGCGGTAGTCGAAGCCGAAGATGCGCATCGCCCGCCCCCGATCGCGCAGCACCGGATCGAAGGGCGAGAGCACGCGCAGCCGCGCCGTCGGCGCGGGCAGGGCGGCGAGCTGCGCTGCGATGTCGGGCCGCGCCACCGCCGAAAAGCCGCGCTGGCCCGGCGCGCCCTCCAGGGTCACCGCGATCAGCCGACCGGCCTTCGTCTCGGTTTCGATCCAGCGCGCCGCTTCCGGAATCGACGCATGGCCCCAGAAATCGGCAATCATCCGTGCCGTGCCGGCACCGAGGCGGTCGAGCGCCGCGTTGTGCGCCCAGTCCAGCGTCTGAAGCCGCGTCGGCTTGGCGGCGCGCAAGGTGGGATCGATGACGCGTTCGCAAAGATCGTAGATCTTCTCGAAGCCGTCGCGTTGCACCACGGCCAGCGCGCCGCTGCGCCACAGATATTCCAGCGCCGCCTTCGCCGGCCCCCAGCCCCACCACGGTCCGGTGCGCCCGCCCAGATGCGCGAAGTCGCGCGCCCGTGCCGCGCCATGCGCTTCGATGTGGTCGCGCACGGTCTTCAGCACGCGATCGTCGCCGAAGCGCTCGCGCCATTCGGCGACATTCGCTTTTGTCTTGGCGAAGCGATGGCGCCAATGCGGATAATGCTCCATCGGGATCAGCGAGGCGTCGTGCGTCCAATGTTCGAACAGCGCCGGCGCTTTCGCCTGCAGGCGGTCCAAGTGGCGCGGGCGATATCCCGTATGCCGCGCATAGAGAATGTGGTGATGCGCCCGCTCGACGATGCGGATGGAATCGAGCTGCACATAGCCGAGCTGGCGGATCAGCGGCGCCAGCGCGCCCGCTCCGCCCTCCTGCCGCACGCCGCAAAGTCCGTGCCGCGCCAGGATCAGCGCGCGGGCCTGTTCATTCGTGATGACAAGAGGCTTGTTCAATGGCCTACCGCTTCGCTGCCTGAGGCCATGGGCCTACCGCTTCGCTGCTTGAGGCCATGTCACCCGCAGCGCGAATAGCCGCAGGAGACGCAGGATTCGCAGCCCTCCAGCCTGACCAGGCTGGGCGAGCCGCAGCGCGGGCAAAACCGCGCCGGCGCGCCCTCCGCCGCCACGGCCACGGCGCGCCGCTCGCTCGGCATCAGGGCCTCGCCCCGCGGCGCGATGAAGCCGATGTCGATCATGTGCTTCTCCAGGACCTCGCCTATCGCCGCCATCAGCGAGGGCACATAGCGCTCGCCGCTCCATTGCCCGCCGCGCGGATCGAAGATCGCTTTCAGCTCCTCCACCACGAAGGACACGTCGCCGCCGCGCCGGAACACCGCCGAGATCATCCGCGTCAGCGCCAGCGCCCAGGCATAGGCCTCCATGTTCTTGGAGTTGATGAACACCTCGAAGGGCCGGCGCCGCCCGTCCTTCTCGATGTCGTTGACCGTGATGTAGAAGGCGTGGTCGCTGTCCAACCATTTGATCTTGTAGGTCTGGCCGATCAGCACTTCGGGCCGGTCGAGTGGCCGCGTCATATAGACGACGCCGCCCGAACTCTCGCGCGGGCGCGGTGCGGGCGCGAGGGCGACGACCTGCGGCGGCGTCTCGTCGCGCGGTTCGGCTGGCGCTTCGAGCACGGCGCCGGTCACGTCGTTCGGCCGGTAGGTCGTGCAACCCTTGCAGCCGAGCTCATAGGCGCGGGCATAGACGTCCTTGAACGCCTCGAAGGAGATGCCGACCGGAACGTTGATCGTCTTGGAGATCGAACTGTCGATATGGCGCTGCGCCGCCGCCTGGACGGCGAGGTGATCCTGCGGCGTCAGCGTCTGGGCGTTGACGAAATAATCGGGCAGCGCCGCCTCGTCGCCGAAACGGGCGCGGAAGGCGCGATAGGCGTAATCCTCAACCGTCTCAGTCGTGTGCGTGCCGTCGGGCTGCAGAACCTTGCGCGTATAGCTGTAGGCGAACACCGGCTCGATGCCGCTCGACACATTGCCGGCCAGCAACGAGATCGTGCCGGTCGGCGCGATGGAGGTGAGAAGCCCGTTGCGGATGCCGTTCCGGGCGATGGCGCTGCGCACCTCCTGCGGCAGGCGCAGGGTGAACGGCCGGCTGAGGAATTCGTGCGCATCGAACAGCGGAAACGCGCCCTTCTCGGCCGCGAGTTCGGCGGAGGCGAGATAGGCCGCGTCGCTCAGCGCCGAAAGCCACGCGTCGATCAGCGCGATGCTTTGCGCCGAGCCATAGCGCGCGCGGCAGAAGATCAGCGCGTCGGCCAGCCCCGTGACGCCCAGCCCGATGCGCCGCTTGGCCTTGGCCTCCGCCTGCTGCTCGGGCAAGGGAAAACGCGACACGTCGATCGCGTTGTCGAGCAGCCGGATGGCCGTCCGCGTCAGCCGCGCCAGTTCGTCGATATCGAGATGCGCACCCTCCTCGAACGGCTGCTTCACCAGCTTGGCGAGATTGATCGAACCCAGCAGACACGCGCCGTATGGCGGAAGTGGCTGTTCGCCGCAATTGTGCGCCCACAGCCCATTGGCGTCGAACGCATTCAAGCCGGGGATGGCCGCGTCGAAAACTTCGGCTTCGCCCGCGTCTCTGATCGATTCAACTGTCGCGCAGAAGCGTTCGCGATTGAGGGCGCGGCGTCCGCCAAGTGCAAGCGACAGACGTTGTGTTTTGCCACTGTCGGCAAAACCTACGTATTCCGCGTAACGGAAAAGATTGTCGCCACCGATCGCTATCTCGAATCCATCGGCATCGGCACGGATCGCGCTCGCAACACCAAGCCGCAACAACATGCGCTGGATCGCTTGTAATCGCGACAGATTGGCATGGCGAAAGCTGAGAACGGCGCCATCGCCGCTACCCGAAATCACACCATTTGCGTCAAACACGGCACGGAGAAATCCGGCATGAAATGCGCTTGAGCGGCGCTCCATGGCCTGCGATATGTCTCGCTTATCCTCGGTAAGTCCGTGGGAAACAGCGAGGTGGTACATCGCGTCGAAAATCAGCCACGCACCACCTGGGCCGCGAGATTCGATGCGAGGCGATACGCCGGATTGGCGTGAGAGAATGGTCGCGAAGCCGAATGCCTCAACCATGATGCCGCTATACGCGGCGTCACCATTGGCGGCGAGTGCTTTCTGCCAAACCGGCAAAAATGCTCCACGCGCGCTAAAGGCGCCGTGGTCCAGCAGAAGGCCAATGAGATACCCTTCTGCACGATCTTGCACGGCGGCTTCTGGCATGCCCCATTTCGATGCCTTGCGATGATCGTGGAGCAGAATCTCGTCGCCCGGCTTCAATGCGCCAGCGTCCACCCAAATCCACTCGCTGGACCAGCGCGTGCGCCGCGTGACCTTCCGGATGCGATGATCGGCGGTCAATTTCAGCGTGTAGCCTTCGGCGGTCGCCAACGCGACGACCGGCTTGATCCCGTTGGAGAAGAACCCGCGCGGATCGCTCGGCCAGGCGCGACCCTCCGCCAGCGCCTCGAACGAACGGCCGATAAGTTCTTGGACTTGCCTCGGCCCTTCGGCGGTCGCAATCCAGCTGTCGGCGGTGATGCAAGGGTTCGTCGCGGCGATCGTCTCGCAATAGGCGAGGTTGTTTTCCGCGTTGATGCGGTCGATGAAGATCACGCCGGGCTCGGCGGTCTCGTAGGTCGCGCGCATGATGCGGTCCCACAAGTCGCGCGCCCTGACCGTGCGATAGACATCGCCGCCGAATTTGAGTTCCCACGGTGCGTCTGCTTTCACCGCGTCCATGAACGCGTCGCCGACCAGCACCGACAGGTTGAAGTTCGACAGCCGTCCCGCCTCGCGCTTGGCGTCGATGAAGGTCTCGATGTCCGGATGATCGATCGCCAGCGTCGCCATCATCGCGCCGCGGCGGCTGCCGGCGCTCATGATGGTGCGGCACATCGCGTCCCACACTTCCATGAACGACACGGGGCCGGACGCGTCGGCGCCCACGCCCTTCACCAGCGCGCCCTTGGGCCGCAAGGTCGAGAAGTCGTACCCGATGCCGCCGCCCTGCTGCAGCGTCAGCGCCGCTTCGCGCAAGGCGGAGAAGATGCCGTCCATCGAATCTTCGATGGTGCCCATCACAAAGCAGTTGAACAGCGTCACGCTGCGGTCGGTGCCGGCGCCGGCCAGGATGCGGCCGGCGGGCAGGAAGCGGTAGCCGGCCAGCGCCTGGGCGAAAGCATGCGCCTGTTCGGCGCGCCGGTCCGCCGGCTCGGCCGCCGCGGTCGCCAGCGCGACCCGCGCCCAGCTATCGGCAATATCGCGGTCCACGGGCGTGCCGTCCGGCGTCTTCAGCCGGTACTTCATGTCCCAGATCTGGCGGGAGATATCGCTCATGGGCTCGTCGGTTTCGCCCGCGCCAAGCGGGATAGACAGCTAACGCCTCAAGGCCTTAAAGTCAAGAAACGTTCCCTATTTGTTCAGAAAAGGTAAACGCTCAGCGGGCCAGAAGAGCCCGTCCTTCGGCGATCAGCCGGCCGGTCGTCTCCTCGATGGCGCCTTCCAGCCGGGTCATGAAGGCATGGCGCTTGAACCCCGGCGGGATGGGCTCCAGGAAGGCGATCACGATGGTACCCTTCTTCTTCAGGAAGCCGACCGGCCCGGTCCAGAACAGCCCCGAATTCAGCGCCACCGGCACACAGGCGACGCCGAGCTGGCCATAGAGCGCGGCCACGCCGGGCTTGTAGGCCGGCGGCGCGCCCGGCCTGACGCGGGTGCCCTCGGGAAAGATCGCGATGCTGCGGCCGTGTTCGAGTTCGGCTTTCGCCGCCGCCGCCATCCTGCGCAGGGCATTGGCCTTGCCCTCCCGGTCAATCGGGATCATCCGCGCCTTGGCGATGTACCAGCCGTAGAACGGCACATATTGCAGGCTCTTCTTGAGCACGATCGCCGGGTCGTCGAGCAGCAGGTAGATCGCCATCGTTTCCCACATGCTCATATGTTTGAGCGCGACGAGGACGCCGTTGGGCGGCAAGGCCCCGCGCACTTCGAAGCGCAGACCCGCGAACACGCGCAGTCCCCAGAAAATGAGCGCAACCCAGCGGCGGGCCATCCACGCGGTGACGCGTCGCGGCAGCGCCAGCGCCGGCAGGAATCCCACGGCCATGACCGCGGTCACGAGAGAGAACCAGACGATGAAGATCGTCGAACGAAGGATGGTCATCAGTCTAAGAAGAATCGCCGGGGGATGGAATTCAAGCCTTGCCGCCGACCGTCTTGCGGTCAACCGCGGTCATCACATAGCTGGCGACATACTTCAGGTACTCGTTGTGCAGCAAGTGCAGCATGCCCGGATGCCACCACTTGGTCATGTCTACGCCGGCCGGCTCGACCGGATAGCCGATCAGCCGCACATGCGGCATGGCCGCGTGGAACAGCCTCAGGCTGCGCGGCATGTGATAGCTCGCGGTGACGACGATCAGGCTGGTGTAGCCGTGCCGCGCCGTCCAGGAAGCGGCCTCCTCGGCATTGCCATACGTGTCTTCCGCCGCATAGCCGATATCGGCGCAGCAATCGAAGCGCTGTCGGCCGCCGACCACCTGCTTGAGCTCGACTTTGCTCGTCGCCCTGTTGGCGCCCGAGATCAAAAGACGCTTGCCCGTGCCGCCTTCGAGCAGCGCCACGGCGGCGTCCAGCCGGGCGCCGCCGCCGGTCAGGGCGACGATCCCGTCGGCGCGCAAGGGCCGTTCCGGCCGCGCCGGCAGCGTCGCGACGAACAGCAGAAAGCCCGCCACATAGATCGCGATCACCACGCCGAGGATTTGCAAAAGCTTCATCGTTACAACCCTGCGTCGCCGTTCAGGAGATCGTTAGGCGCCAAACCGGGCAAAAATGCGGGCGTCGTCGTCAATAGATTTCCCGCACCGCCGCCAGAACGGACAATCGCGCAGTCGCCCAGGCGATCAGCGTCGCGGCAAGCGGCACCGTCGCCAGCCAGGCCGCTTCGCGCACCGTCAGCGCGATGGGGGGAAGGAACGGCACCGCCTCCAGCCCCGCGAATTCCAACCCGCCCGCCATCAGGAACAGAAGGGCCGCGACCAGCGCGCCGGCCGCGCTCGCGCCCAAAGCCGCCAGCGCGTAGTGCCGTTCGAAAGCGCGCGCGATGAAGCCGCCATGCGCGCCCATCTGATGCAGCAGCGCCACCATGTCGTGCTGCGCCTCAAGACCCGCGCGCGTCGCGAAGGCGACGATGGAGGCGGTGGCGGCGGCGATCAGGATGAGGATGCCGTAAGCGCTCCACACGATGGTGTCGGCCAGGCTCTTCAGCCGCGCGATCCAATGGCCGTGATCGTCGAGCTGCGCGTCCGGCGCGGCGTTTTTCAGGCGCGCCGTCAAAGCCACAAGGTCGACGCGCGCACCCGGCGTGATCGCGGCATCGATCAGTCTGGGCAGCGGAAGTTCTGCCACCAGCGCGCCCTTGCCGAGCCACGGCTCGACCAGGCTCTGCATTTCCGCCTCGGTGAGCGGCGCGGCATGTGCGATGCCCGGTGTCGCGCGCAACACATGGACCGCCGCGTCGGTCTGCTGTGTCAGCGCGGCGGTGACGTCGCCATGCGTCGGGACCAGGATCTGCACCGTAAGCCGGTCGGACAGGCCCGCCCGCCAGCCCATCGAGGCGCGCTCGGCCAACAGCGAGGCGCCCAAGGCCAACGCCGCAAGGAACGCCATCACGCCGATCACGACGTCGAGCGGCGCCGCGCCCTTCTCGCGCGGCAGAAGGCGTTTGGAGCCGTTCACGCCCGCACCGCCGATCTGAGTTCCACCAGCCGCCCATCGACCAGGCGCATCTCGCGCGCCTTGGTGCTTTCGATCAGCGCCCGGTCATGGGTGGCGATCAGCACCGTCGTGCCCAGCCGGTTGAGCTCGCCGAACAGCCGGATCAGCCGCGCGCCGATCTCCGGATCGACATTGCCGGTCGGCTCGTCGGCGATCAGAAGATCGGGCCGCGCCACCACGGCGCGCGCGATGGCGATGCGCTGCTGCTCGCCGCCCGACAGCGTCGCGGGACGCGCCTGCATGCGGTCGCCAAGGCCCACCCAGGAGAGCAATTCCTCGACATCGTGCTCGTATTCGCCTTCATGGCGTCCGGCGAGCTTCAAGGGCAAGGCGACGTTATCGAAGGCCGACAGATGCGGCAGAAGGCGAAAATCCTGGAACACCACGCCGATGCGCCGGCGCATGGCCGGGAAATCCCGGCGCCGCGCCGTCGCCATATCGTTGCCGAACAGTGTTATCAATCCGCGCGACGGCGGCTCGGCCAGGTAGATGAGCTTGAGCAGGGTGGTCTTGCCCGCGCCCGACAGACCGGTCAGGAAGGTGAACGAGCCGGGTTCGAGCAGAAAGGTCACGTCGCGCAGGACTTCCGGACCCGCCCCGTACCGCATGCCGACATTTTCAAAGCGAACCATGGACTTGGACCATATCGAGCGGCCGGCCGCCTTGCGAGCCGTTGCGCCTTAAAGGTATTTTTGCCCTAACCGGGGACACTCCTTCGTATGATTCTGACTTGCCCACAATGCGAAACGCGCTACCAGGCGGATGCGTCGAAGTTTCCGGCGGCCGGCCGCAGCGTGCGCTGCGCCAAGTGCGGCAACGTCTGGCACCAGATCGGGCCGGCGCCCGAACCCGACCCCGAGGCCGAGATCGAGGTCCAGGAGCGCCCCGCGGTCCAGCCGCCTCCGCCGCCCCCACCGGAACCGGACATCGCTCCCGTGCAGGCCCGGGTGGCGGCTTTCGCGCCGCAGCCTACGGTCCAGCCCGCGTTGACGGCGGACGATGTTCGGCGGGCGCGCAGCGGCGGCGCCTGGCTCGGCCGGGCGGCCGTCGTCGCCGGCTGGGTCGTGCTCGTGGTCCTGGTCCTGGTGATCGGCGCCGCGGCGGTGAGCTTCCGCGATGCCATCGCGACCTGGCTGCCGCAGACGTCGTCTTTCTACGCCGCGGCGGGCCTGCCGGTGAATCCGCGCGGCATCGATTTCGCCGATGTGAAGCAGGAGCTGCAGACCGAGGACGGCCAGCAGGTGTTGGCGGTCACCGGCCGCATCCTCAACCGCAGCAATCACGAACTGACCGTGCCGCTTGTGCGCGTCACGCTGTTCGATCTCGATCACCACGAGCTCTATCACTGGACCTTCGTGCCGGGCGTCGCCACGCTCGGGCCGGGCCAGACGTCGAAATTCCGCACCCGGCTCTCCAGCCCGCCGGTCGCCACCCACGACCTCGAAGTGCGCTTTGCAAGGGCAGGAGAGTGACGCCTCTCTTTTCCTCCCCCGCAACGCGGGGGAGGGGGACCGCGGAGCGGTGGAGGGGGCGAGACTGGGCCAACCCTTCGTAGTTCGCGATGATGGTGCGAGGCGGCCGCCCCCTCCGTCATGCCTTCGCTTCGCTGTGGCATGCCACCTCCCCCGCTTCGCGGGGGAGGATCAAGCGTCTCAAAACGCCTTCAGCAGCCGATCGATGTAGTCCAGCTCCTGCTGCGGCCTTCCACGTTCGCCGGCGCGGCGGCGCAGTTCCAGCAGGATGCCGCGTGCGCGCTGCAGTTCCGATTGGCTCGGCACCTTGACGTCGTTGCCGATCGACGTGCCGTTGCCGCCCCGGCCGAGCGGATCTTCCTGACCGTTCTGCTGGTCCTGGCCCAACTGCTTCATCAGCTTGTTGGCCAGGTCGTTGGCGGCGCCGCGCAGCGCATCGAGCGCGTTCTTCTGATCGACGCTCGATCCGTCGTAATCCTTGCCGCCGAGTTCGCGGCCCGACTGGTCCATCGAGGATCCTGCGCGGCCAAGATCGCCGGGCGGCGGGATCTTCTGCGCTCCCAGCCCCTTCTCGATATCGCCGAGCTGTTTTTGGATGTCGCCCTGTTCCTTCTGCAGCGCCTTGGGGTCGACCGCCTCGCCCTGCCGGCCCTTGAAGGTCTTGTCGAGCAGCGAACGCTGCTTGCCCATCAGATCGCCCAGCCCGTGGATCGAGTCGCTCAGCGCCTTGTTCTGCGGACTGTTCGCCGCGTCGCCGCCGCCCCCGCCAGCGCTGAGCCGCAAATTCTCGAGCAGGTTCTGCAAGAGCGCGAGCATCTGCGCCGCCTGATCGCGCGCCCCGCTTTGCGCCAATTGCTGGATCGTCTTGAGCAGCGTTTCCAGGTCCTGCTGGCCCAGCACCTTGGTGCCTGGCGGCGGCGGCGCGCCGTCGGCTTGTGGGTTCGCCGCCATCGCCTGCATGTAGCGCTGCATCGCCTCCTGATAACGCTGCAGCAGTGCGTCGATCACGTCCTGCGGCGCGCCTTGCGCCAGCGCCTGGGCGAGCAGCGCCTGGATGCGGCGCAGATCCTCCGCCGCCGACAGCAGGCCGCCGCGTTCCAGTCCCGTCGCGATCTGCCAGAGCAGGTTCTCGACATGCTCGACATCGTCCGCATGCGTCGCATGGACCAGTGCCCAGCGCGCGGCACGGATGCCGGCATAGATGCCCGACTGGTTGGCATAGAAAATCTGCGGCGCGATGGTCAGCGCGTCGAGCATCGCGGCGACGCGGGCGCGCTCGGCGTCCGTCATGGCCGTCGCCAGCATCTGACGCTGTTCGATCAGCGCGCGCGCCAGGGGATTGGTGAAGACGCGCGCCGGCAGCCGCATGGTCATGGGCTTGGTCGACGCGACTTGTCCGGCGCCGTCGATCGCCTGCAGCACGATGTCGACCTCGAGTCCGGCATAGGGATGCGCCGTGAGGTCCTCATAGGCGGTCTGGTCCAGCCGCTTGGCCGTGCCCGCCAGCGCCAGATCGACCGTAAGCGCCGCGCCGTGGCGGCGATGCGGCACGATCACGGCGCGCACCGTCGCGACGCCGTAATCGTCCGACGCCTTGAAGGCGAGCTTGAGGATCTGGTGCTCGGTCTGGCCCGGCGGCGCGGCGAAGGCAATCGACGGCGGCCTGTCCGCGATGGCCGTGATGTTCCAGGTGCCGATGGCGCGGCCGGAGCTGCGTACCCGCACCTCGCCGCTGTCCGCGATGCGGGCGCTCGCGGCGTATTCGCCGTCGCTGCCCGCGAAACCGGTCGTCCCGCCGCCATCGGCCGACAGTCCCGGGGCATGGCCGGCGCCGTGGACGCGCAGATTGAGGATCGAGCCGGCCGGCACCGCCAGCGTGTCGTGCCGCGACAGATAGATCGGCGCCACGCCGGTATAGGCCGGCGGATCGATCCAGGCGTCCAGTGTCGCCTCCTGCGCCGCGCTCTCGTCGTTGAACGCGGCCCACAGCCGCCGCCCGGTGTCGCGTCCGGCGAACGCCAGCCCCGCCACCACCAGCAGCAGCACGAAGTAGCGCAATGCGCGCGGGTCGCGCTGCGGCATCCCCGATGCCGGCCAGGCGACGTGCAGCTTTCCGATGCTCGCCAGAAGCTGGCGCAGATGCAGCGCCCACAAGGCCTCGGCCAGCGCATCGCCGGCGCCGACCGCCAGCGTGTCGCCGGCTTCCGAGATCGGGCGATGCTTGAGGTTGCTGGTCCGCTCCAGCCGGCGCGCCCCGTCCAGCCAGCCCGGCAGCCGCACCTCGCGCAGCCCGAAATAGAGCATCAGGCCGAGCGCGGTGATCGCGCCACTCAGGATCAGGGCATGTACCGTCCAAGGCAGCGGCGCGAACAGATCGAACAGCGCCGCGGCGCCGAACACGCCCGCGAGCCCACTTGCCGGCCACAGCGCCGGCCACACCCGTTCCCATCCGATCGCCGCGCGCGACAGCGCAACCAGCCGCGCGGTGGCGTCAGCCTTCGAGCCAGTCCGGAATTCGCTCGGTTCCAAATAGCGCGTCATCGTCCTGCCGGGGCCGCACCACGCTCCACTGCGCGTCTTTGACCAGCACTTCGGGCGCGGGCGGCCGCGCATTGTAAGCCGAAGACATCACCGCGCCATAGGCGCCGGCGCTCAAGATGGCGACAAGATCGCCCGCTTCGAGTTCCGGCAATTCGCGCTCGGCGGCGAAGATGTCGGAGGTTTCGCACACCGGCCCCACCACGTCATAGCGCCCGCGCGGCGTATCGATCGCCGGTTCGTTGACGCGCACGATCTCGTGATGGGAATCGTACAGCGCCGGACGGATCAGATCGTTCATTCCCGCATCGACGATGGCGAAGGTCTTGGCCTCGCCCTTCTTGATGTACAGCACCCGCGTCACCAGGATGCCGGCATTGGCCGCGATCAGCCGCCCCGGCTCCAGGATCAGGCGGCAGCCTAGGTCTTTGGTCAGCCGCGTCGCCAGCGCGCCATAGGCCGACGGATCGGGCGGCGGCGCGTTGTCGGTGATGTAGGGCACGCCCAGCCCGCCGCCCAGATCGAGCCGGGAGATGGCATGCCCGTCGGCGCGCAGCTCCAGTGCCAGGGCGACGACTTTCTTGAACGCCTGCTCGAACGGCTCCAGCGCGACGATCTGGCTGCCGATATGCACGTCGATGCCGACGATCTCGATGCCTTTGAGCGTCGCGGCCAGGCCATAGGCGGCGCGCGCGCGCGACCACGGAATGCCGAACTTGGTCTCCGCCGTGCCGGTGGTGATCTTGGCATGGGTCTTGGCGTCGACGTCGGGGTTGACGCGCAGCGTCACCGGCGCGCGCCTGCCCATGCTGCGCGCCACTTCGTCCAGCGCCAGAAGTTCGGGTTCGCTCTCGACGTTGAACTGGTAGATGCCGGCATCGAGGCCCAGCGCCATCTCGATTCTTGTCTTGCCGACGCCGGAGAACACGATGCGGTTGCCGGGAATGCCGGCGCGCAACGCCTTCTTGAGTTCGCCGCCCGAGACGACGTCGGCGCCGGCGCCGAGCCGCGCCAGCGTCTTCAGCACCGCGACATTGCCCAGCGCCTTGACCGAGAACGCGACCAGCGCGTCCTTCGGAAACGACGCGGCGAACACCTTGTAGTGCCGCTCCAGCGTGGCGGAGGAATAGCAATAGAACGGCGTGCCGATGACATCGGCCAGCGCGTTCAGATCGACGTCTTCCGCATGCAGAACGCCGCCGCGATAGTCGAAATGGTTCATAGGCCTTGCTGCTGCGGGTTCGGCGGCTTGGACGGGTCCTTCTGGCCCTTGGGCGTCGGCTTGCCGTCGGGAAGGACGAGGTCGCTCTTCACCCCGCAACCGGCGACGCCGAGGGCGAGTGCGAGGGCCAACAGCAGAGCGATCTTCTTTGTCATGACTTTACCCTAACCCAATCGTCATGGCAGGGCTTGTCCCGGCCACCCAAGATCACCCTTGATGCAATTGTGAGTATGGGTGGCCGGCATAAAGCCGGCCATGACGATTGTGGGAAAATCTAGAGCGCTCGACTCCGTGCAGGCGGTAATTGTCACTTCAGCTTCTCCCGCCAGAAATGCAACTGCTCGCGCACCCGGTCCGGCGCGGTCCCGCCAAAGCTCATCCGCGCCTTGACCGACGCCTCCAGCGGCAGCACGGCGAACACCGCGTCGGTGATGGCGGGTTCGACCGCCTGCATTTCGGCGAGCGGCAGTTTCTCGAGCGGCAGGTTCAGCTCCTCGGCGCGGCGCACGATGCTGCCGGCGATGTGATGCGCCTCGCGAAACGGCGTCTTCAGGGTGCGCACGATCCAGTCGGCGAGGTCGGTCGCGGTCGGATAGCCCGCTTCCGCCGCCGCGCGCATGGCCTCCGGCTTGACCGTCAGATCCGCGATCATCGCCGCCATCGCCGCCAGGCAGATCTCGATCGTGTCGGCGGCGTCGAACACGCGCTCCTTGTCCTCCTGCAGATCGCTGCCGTAAGCGAGCGCCAGGCCCTTCACCACCGTCGCCAGCGCCACGAAATCGCCCAGCACGCGGCCGGTCTTGCCGCGGATCAGTTCGGCCGCGTCGGGGTTTCTCTTCTGCGGCATGATGGAGGAGCCGGTGGTGAACGCATCCGACAGGCGCACGAAGCCGAAGGCCGGCGTCGACCACTGCACGATCTCGCCCGCCAGCCGCGACAGATGCGTCGCCGCGATGGTGGCGCAGGAGAGATATTCCAGCGCGAAATCGCGCGCCGACACCGCATCGAGCGAATTGCGCATCGGCCGCAAAAAGCCCAGCGCCTTGGCCGTCACATCGCGGTCGATGGGGAACGGCGTGCCGGCCAGGGCGGCGGCGCCCAGTGGGCTCTCGTTCAGCCGCTTCGAACAATCGGCGAAGCGCGTGCGGTCGCGTCCGAACATCTCGACATAGGCGAGGCAGTGATGCCCGAACGTCACCGGCTGCGCCGGCTGCATATGCGTATAGCCGGGCATGATGGTCGCGCAATTCGTTTCCGCCTGCGCCAGCAGCGCGCGCTGCAGGCCGGCCAGCGCCTCGTCCACGCGGGCGCAGGCCTCGCGCACCCACAGCCGAAAATCGGTCACCACCTGGTCGTTGCGCGAGCGCGCGGTGTGCAGCCGCCCCGCCGCATCGCCGATCAGCTCCTTCAGACGCGACTCGATATTGAGATGGATGTCCTCGAGCTGGCGGCTGAAGGCGAACGTGCCATCCGCGATTTCCTTCTCGATGGTCTCGAGGCCCCCCAGGATGGCTTCGCAATCGGCATGGCCGATGATCTGTTGCAACGCCAACATCCGGGCATGCGCTTTCGATCCGGCGATGTCCTGGGCGGCCATCCGTTTGTCGAAATCGATGGAGGGCGTTATGACCTCCATGATGGAGGCGGGCCCGCCGGCAAAGCGTCCGCCCCACATTTTGTTCGCAACCATGAGACGCCCGTGACGCTTTCCCGTGTAAATCTGATCGCGATCGCCGCCGTCGCCGCGCTCGCCCTGGCTGTGGTTCTATATTGGAAATGGCCTGCAAACGTAAGCGCCGTGCCCCCCGCGGCCCTGGCCCCCTTCGCCGCGGAAAAGGCGCCGGCGGCGGTGCCGCAGGTGGCGATCGCCGACGGCACCGGCCGGCTCATCCCGTTGGCGTCCTTGAAGGGAAAATACGTCCTGCTCAATCTCTGGGCGACGTGGTGCGCGCCGTGCGTGCGCGAGCTGCCGGCCCTCGCCAGGCTGAAGGCGGCCGTGCCCGGCGGAAATTTCGATGTCGTCGCGGTCGATGTCGGGCGCGGCAGCGCCGCGGAGGCGCGAAGCTTCCTCGATGCGCATGACGCCAGGGCGCTGGGCACCTATGTCGATTCCAATCTCGCGCTGCTGCGCGCCTTCGGCGCCTATGGTCTGCCCCTGACCGTGTTGATCGACCGCCAAGGCCGTGAGATCGGCCGCGCCGTCGGTCCGGCGGCCTGGGATTCGCCGGACGCGATCGGCTATTTCCGGGCGCTGTCCGGCGCGCGCGCCGCGTCGTAGTCGGACCACATGGCCGCGCAGTCGACGACGCGGCTCTCGGCTTGGGCGCGATCGATCGCCATGACGGTGAGGCCCGCCTCCATCGACTCGTAAGGCGTCACGGGAAACGCCGCGCCGCCCTGAAACGTCGCCAGAAGATCGCGCGCCATCGCCTGGTCGGCGCCGTTATGGTTGTCGGCGGTGCGCGTCGCGAAGTCGATGCGCTCCGGCTTCTGCTTGCTCATCGCGCGGCGGATCATCAGCTTGTTGCGCACCAGATCGGCCAGCAGCGTGCCGTCGGTGCCGGCGATGTACCAGCGCCGTTCGCTTAAGGCGACATGGCTGTTGGAGTGAAACGAAAGCTGGAAGCCGCTGTCATATTCGACCAGCGCGGTCTGGTGATCGGCGACGTCCATGTCGGAGTGGAAGGCGTCGTTGGCGCCGGCCCAGCCCGCGTCGCGCATCGCATAGGCCGGCGCGCCGTCGGAATAGGTGCGCGGCGCCTCGGTGCGGCCGGCGTGAAAGATGCGCCGCCCGCCGAAACTCACGACCCGCGACGCGCGCGACCGCGCCAGCCGTCCGAAGATGTCGAAGTCGTGGCACACCTTGTCGAGGAAATAGGAACCGCCCCATTCGCGTTTGCGCCGCCAGTTGCGCGCCAGATAGCCGCCATGCTCCGGCGGCAGATGCTCCGTCGCGTCCATCGAAACCAGCTCGCCGAGTTCGCCGCGATCCACCCGCGCGATGGTTTCGCGCACGATCGGCATGGATCGCATCACGAGGCCGATATAGAGCGGCGGTGTTGTCCCGTCCGCCAGATGCCGCGCCAGCGCGAAGGTCTCCCCTTCCGTCCGCACGATCGGCTTTTCGGCGAAGATCGGAGAGCCGGCCGCGAACGCCGCCAGCAGATGCTCGTAATGCAGATGATTGGGCGAACCGATCATGACGAGATCGAATGGCCCGTCCTTCAAAAGCGCCGCGACATCGCGATAGGATTCTCCCGGCGGGATGTCGCGCTCGGCCAGGATCGGCAGGCCCACGGGCCTGGGATCGGTATAGCCGGCAATGTCGAGCGACCAGCCCACCTCGTCCATGGCGCGCAGCACATGCGCGATGCGCTGGCCGAGCCCGATGACCCCGATGCGATATCTCTTCATGCCCCGACGCTAGCGCCCGTGCGGCGCCGGCGGAAGGGCGCTCAGCGCTGCCAGGCCGGTCCGCGATATTCCATGTAGCGCGCGGTCTTCACCGCCACATCGTGGTCGTAATAGAGCTCGACGACATGCAGCGCGAGCTCGATACCAGAGGTCTCGCCGCCCGCCGTGTAGATCATGGGCGCGCTGTGCACCCAGGCCTTGTCGCGCAGGAAATGGATCTTCGGGAATTTCTTCTGAAAAATGTCGATGAAGTCGTGATGGCTGGTCGCCTGCAGTCCGTCCAGGATGCCGGCCTCCGCGAATTTGGCGACGCCGGTGCAGATCGATAGCATCAGCTTGCCGCGCCCCGTCATGCGGCGCAGATAGTCCATATAGGGCGCGGAGACGCCCGATTGCGCGCCAACGACCACGATGTCCGCGTCGGGTGCGGTGTCGAAGGTATAGTCCGGCACCACGGTCATCGTGCCGGCATGGATGGGCGCGCGCGAGGCCGAGACGGTGAAGGTCTGAAAGCCGGTCTGCCCCGGCGACTGGACCTGGTCGAACACCTGCATCGGGCCGGCGATGTCGATCAGCGTCGCGTCGTTGGAGACCACGAAGGCAACCTTCACGACGCCGGATTTCGGCAGCGGGAATTTGGCGTCCGGCACCATGGCGGCGGCCGGCGCGGCCAAGAGGGCAAGCAGGGCGATGGCGACAAGGCGCATGGTTCGATCCTCCGTCGAGCGCGCCATGCTGGTCCGCGCGCCCGAGGGCCGCTAGGACAAAGGTCCGACAATTTCGGACTTGACCTGCGAATTTTTCTGGGCCGCGCCCCTGGCCCGCACAAAACTGCGGGGTGGAGGACCGCCATGACCCGCCGCATCGGCCTGATCTGCTACGACGCCATCACCGCGCTCGATCTTGTCGGGCCGCTGGAGGTGTTCGACACCGCCAACGCGCACAGCCGCGATGCCTATCGAACGGTGGTGCTCGGTCCGACGGGCAAGCCGGTCGTGTCGGAAGCCGGGCTCAGGATCGTGCCGGATCTGCCGCTGGCCAAGGCGCCGCCGCTCGACACCATCGTGATTGCCGGCGGCGCCGGCGTGCGCGATCCCGCGACCAATCGGGCGATCGCGACATGGCTCAAACAGCGCCGGCGCACCCGGCGCATCGCCTCGGTCTGCACCGGCATCTATGCGCTGGGCGAGAGCGGCCTGCTCGACGGCAAGCGCGCCACGACGCATTGGCGCTTCGCCGCCGATGTCGCGCGGCGCTTTCCGCTGATCGTGCTCGAACCCGACGCCATCTTCATCCGCCAGGGCAACATCTACACCTCGGCCGGCGTGACGGCCGGCATCGATTTGGCGCTCGCCCTCGTCGAGGAGGACCTGGGCAGCGGCGTCGCGCTCGCCGTGGCGCGCGAACTCGTCGTCTATTTGAAGCGCTCGGGCGGGCAGATGCAGTTCTCCGAGCCGCTGCAATTTCAGGTCCGCGCCACCGATCGCTTCGCCGATCTCGCCGCCTGGATTCCCGGCCACCTGCGCGGCGATCTGTCGGTGCAGGCGCTCGCGGCCCGTGCCCGGCTCGGCGTGCGCCACTTCAGCCGCCGCTTCACCGCGGTGTTCGGCATGCCGCCGGCCGCCTATGTCGAAAGGCTGCGCCTCGACGAGGCGCGCAAGCGCCTGGGTGCGCCGCACCAGACGGTGGATAGCGTCGCGGCCTCGGTCGGCTATGCCAGCGCCGACAGCTTCCGCCGCGCCTTCGAGCGCCAGTTCGGCGTCGCGCCCAGCCTTTACGGCAAGCGGTTCGCGGGGTGATCGCCATCACCGGATCGTGCATCGACAGGGCGTAACGACGGTCCGATCCTGGCGCCGCTTTGGTTGGGGAATTGGACGATGCCGTTTCGTGTCGCGATGGCCGCTGCGCTTTTGATCGCTCTGCCGGCTTGGGCGGACGAGGTCCCCCATCCCCAGGCGCAGAGCGTGGCGACGGGTGTGTGGCTGATCCCGGGCGGCATTCGGCCCAACCGCCAGCCCGACGGCAATACGATCGTGTTCGATGCGCCGGGCGGCCTCATCGTGATGGACACCGGCCGCCATCTTTGGCACCGCGCCGCGATCCTCGATTTCGCCAAGGCGCAGGGCAAGCCCATCGCGGCCATCGTGAACAGCCATTGGCATCTGGATCACGTCAGCGGCAATCCCGATCTGCGCGCCGCCTATCCCGGCCTCAAGGTCTATGCCAGCGGCGCGATCGACGGCGCGCTGACCGGCTTTCTGCCCAAAAGCGCGGCGGACGCCAAACCCTATCTCGACAGCGGCAAGCTGCCGCCCGAAACGATGGAGGATCTGCGCAACGATATGGCCACCATCGCGAACGGCGCGGCGCTCAAGCCCGATGTCGTGATCGACACATCGGCCGCGCGCCGGATCGCGGGCAAGACTCTGGACGTCAATCTCGCGCCCGACGCGGCCACCGCCGGCGACGTCTGGGTGTACGACCCCAAATCGCGCGTCGCGGCGGCCGGCGATCTGGTGACGCTGCCCGCGCCCTTCCTCGACACCGCTTGTCCCGCCGGCTGGAGCCGGGCGCTGGCCCGGATTGCGCGCACGCCGTTCCGCGTCCTGGTGCCCGGGCACGGCCTGCCGATGTCGCGGGCGCAGTTCGCGACCTACCGCAGGGCCTTCGACGATTTCATCGCCTGCGCCGCCTCACCGCGCGACGCCAAGGAATGCGCCGCCGATTGGAGCACGGCGGTGGCGGCGTTGCCTGGCGCCGGACCCGACAAACAGGCGCAGGGCATGGCGGCGTATTACGCGAAGGACGTCCTGCGCGCCCATGGCGGCAAGAGCGCGGAGTGCAAGGTCTGAGCCTTACCGCGTCGGGACCGGGTGCTCGCCGCGATAGTCGTAGAAGCCGCGGCCGGTCTTCTGGCCGAGCCAGCCGGCCTCGACATACTTCACCAGGAGCGGGCAGGGGCGGTACTTCGAATCCGCCAGGCCCTCGTACAGCACCTGCATGATGGAGAGGCAGGTGTCGAGGCCGATGAAGTCGGCGAGTTGCAGCGGCCCCATCGGATGGTTGGCGCCCAGCCGCATCGCGGTGTCGATCGCCTCGACGTTTCCGACGCCCTCATAGAGCGTATAGACCGCCTCGTTGATCATCGGCTGCAGGATGCGGTTGACGATGAAGGCCGGGAAATCCTCGGCATAGGCGGCCGTCTTGCCGGTGCGGCGCACGATCTCCAGCGCCGCCTGGAACGTCGCGTCGTCGGTCGCGATGCCGCGGATCACCTCCACCAGCTGCATCAGCGGCACCGGATTCATGAAGTGGATGCCGATGAAGCGTTCCGGCCGGTCGGTGGCCGTGGCCAGCCGCGTCACCGAGATCGACGAGGTGTTGGTGGCGATCAGCGCCTTGTCGTTCAGGCGCGGCGTCAGGTCCTGGAAGATCTTCTTCTTGACCGCCTCGTCCTCGGTCGCCGCCTCGATGACGAGATCGCGGTCCTTCATGTCGTCGAGCGCGGTGGTGGTGCGGATGCGCTGCATCGCGTCGGCGACCTGCTCGTCCTTGATCAGGCCGCGCGCCGCCTGGCGGTGCATGTTCTTGTCGATGCGCGCGATCGCCTTGGAGAGCTGGTCCTTGTTGACGTCGTCCAGCACCACGTCGTAGCCCGCCAGGGCCAGGACATGGGCGATGCCGTTGCCCATCTGGCCCGCGCCGATAACGCCGATGCGTTCGATAGTCATGCGCTGATCCTTTAAGAACTCAGTATCCGAGTTTGGTGAGCTCTTCGTCCATTTCGGGAATTGCCTTGAACAGGTCGGCGACCAGGCCGTAGTCGGCCACCTGGAAGATCGGCGCCTCTTCGTCTTTGTTGATGGCGGCGATGACCTTGGAATCCTTCATGCCGGCGAGATGCTGGATCGCTCCGGAAATGCCCACGGCGATGTAAAGTTCCGGCGCCACCACCTTGCCGGTCTGGCCGACCTGATAATCGTTGGGCACGAAGCCCGCGTCGACCGCGGCTCTGGAGGCGCCGACGGCGGCGTGCAGCTTGTCGGCGATCTTGTCGAGCATGTGGAAATTGTCACCCGATTGCATGCCCCGCCCGCCCGAGATGACGATCTTGGCGGAGGTGAGTTCGGGGCGCTCGGACTTCGACAGTTCCTCGCCGACGAATTTGGAAAGGCCCGGATCGGCGGCGGCGCCGATCTTCTCGACCGCGGCCGAACCGCCGTCACCGGCCGGTTTAAAGGTCGTGGTGCGCACGGTGATGACCTTCTTGCCCGCGCCCGCCTGCACCGTGGCGATGGCGTTGCCGGCATAGATCGGGCGCTCGAACGTGTCGGCGCTGATCACCTTGATGATCTCGCTGATCTGCGCGACGTCCAGCTTGGCGGCGACGCGCGGCATGGTGTTTTTGCCGTTGGTCGTGGCGGGGCTGAGGATCGCGTCGTATTTGTCGGCCAGCGACAGGATCAGCGTCTCCATCGTCTCGGCGACCATCTTGCCGTAGAGCGGATCGTCGGCGAGCAGCACCTTTTCCACGCCGGCGATCTTGGCGGCCGCTTGCGCGACGCCCGCCGCGTCCGATCCGGCGACCAGCACATGCACCGGCGTCGAAACCTGCGCCGCGGCGCTGACGGTCTTGGCGGTCGCTTCCTTCAGCGTCTTGTTGTCGTGTTCGGCGATGACGAGCGAGGCCATGTTAGATCACTCCCGCTTCGTTCTTGAGCTTGTCGAGCAGTTCGGCGACCGTCTTCACCTTGATGCCGGCCTGGCGCTTGGGCGGTTCGCTGACCTTCAGCACTTTCAGCTTCGGCGCGATGTCGACGCCGTAGTCCGCCGGGCTCTTCTCGTCGATCGGCTTCTTCTTGGCCTTCATGATGTTGGGCAGCGAGGCATAGCGCGGTTCGTTGAGGCGCAGATCCACGGTCATCACCGCCGGCAGCTTCACCTCCACGGTCTGCAAGCCGCCGTCGATCTCGCGCTCGATCTTGGCGCTGCCCTCTTCGAGCTCCAGCTTGTGGGCGAAGGTGCCCTGGGCCCAGCCCAGCAGCGCCGCCAGCATCTGGCCGGTCTGGTTGGAATCGTCGTCGATCGCCTGCTTGCCCGCGATCACCAGCGACGGCTTCTCGGCCTCGCAGATCGCCTTGAGAATCTTCGCGACGGCGAGCGGCTCCACCTCGGCGTCGGTCTTCACCAGGATGCCGCGGTCGGCGCCCATGGCGAGCGCGGTGCGGATGGTCTCGCTGGCTTGTTGGGGGCCGATGGAGACGGCGATGACTTCCGTCGCCTTGCCTTTTTCCTTCAGGCGCACCGCTTCTTCGACGCAGATTTCGTCGAAGGGATTCATGGACATCTTGACGTTGGCGAGGTCCACGCCGGTCTGGTCCGCTTTCACGCGAACCTTGACGTTGTAGTCGATCACCCGCTTGACGGGCACCAGTACCTTCATGAGCTTAGCGGATCCCTGAACGAGGCGGTTGGTGTAGCGCTGCCGCAGATCGGCGGCCTGCGTATTTTGTGTCCCGCCCCTCTTTTTGCGGCGCAAAAACTAGGACCGGCGCCGTCCCCGTGTCAACGAAGCGTCATTCCGGTTTCGCTGGCGAAACAAGAGCAATGAATCCCTCGGAATTCTTGGTTGCACCGCAGCAATCCCGGCCGCGACGCGTCATTCCGCCGCATGTTGGGCGGGAAGTCCGGGACGACTGTCTCAGACCGCAAATCCGGACGTCGATAGCGGCAGGCGGCGGATGCGTTTGCCCGTCGCGGCAAAGACCGCGTTCGCCAGCGCCGGCATGATCGGCGGCACCGGCGGTTCGCCGCATCCGCCCGGCGGCACGCCGTCGCTTTGCAGAACGGCGACGGCTATTTCGGGAATGCTCGCCAGTCTCGGTACGGCATAGGTGTCGAAATTGGTCTGTTCGACGCGGCCGTCCTTCAGGGTGATCCGTTCGCCCAGCGCCGCCGAAAGCCCCAAGATGATTCCGCCCTCCGCTTGCGCCCTGACCTGGTTGGGATTGACCGCAAGCCCCGGATCGATGGCGCAGCACACGCGGTGGAGCGTGATCTTGTTCTTCGAATCGACCGACAGCTCGACGACCTGCGCGACCGCCGTGCCCCAGGAATGGCTGCTGAAGAATGCCAGGCCCTGCGCCCGTCCCGCGCGCGGCTTGCCCCAATCCGCCATCCGCGCCGCGGCGTTCAGCACGCGCAGATGGCGCGTCTCCTTGGCCAAAAGCATCCGGCGATACTGAAGCGGATCGATCTTCGCGGTATGCGCGATCTCGTCGATGAAGCTTTCAAGGAGGAAAATCGTGATCGACGGATCGACCGACCGCCACGCCCCGATTGGAAATTGCAGCGCCGTCCTCTTCTGCCGCACCGCCGCCGCCGCGATGGCATAATTGTGCAAGAAGCCGCCGACCGCGGTGTCGTTGCTCGTGGCGCCCCGATAATCCAGCGCCGCGATGGTCCAGTCGTCTCGCAGGCTTGCGGTGAGGCGCGCGGCGCTCGCGGGGCGATAGAAGTCGTGGCTGAAATCCTCCTCGCGCGTCCAGATCAGCTTGACCGGCCGGCCGACCTCGCGCGCGACCAAGGCCGCGAGCACGCCGTAATCGGTTTTCAATCTCCGCCCGAAGCCGCCGCCGCAGGTCATCGAATGAAGCGTGACCGCGGCGGGTGGCAGCGACAGCGTCTGGGCCACGTCCTTGCGCATGTCGCCCTGGCTCTGCATGGGCGCCCATAGCTCGCAGCCGTCGGGCGTCACGCGGGCCGTGGCGTTCATGGGCTCCATCGCCGCATGCGCCAGAAGCTGGACCTCGTACTGCGCGCGAAAGACGCGCCGGGAGGTCGCCAACGCCTGTGCGACGCGTTCGATCGTCGCGCTCTTCGTCCGGGAATCCGGCGTGCCGACATAGGAGTCGGGCGCGCCGATTTCGGCCTGCAGCGCCTGCCGCATCGCATCATCCGAGGCGACCGCATCGGCCGGCTTCGTCCATTGCGGCGACAGCGCCTCGAGCCCCTTGCGGGCCGTCCAGAAATTCCGCGCGACCACCGCGACGGCGTTCGAAAGCCGCACCACGCGCTCGACGCCGCGAATCGCCAGCGCGGGTGCCGCGTCCACGGATTTAAGACTGCCGCCGAACCACGGGCACTGGGCGATCGTGCCGACCAGCATGCCGTCGATCTTCACATCGATGCCGTAGATCGTGCGGCCGCGCACCTTGTTGGGAATGTCGAGTCGCGGAACGTCGCGCCCGACAAGCCGTCGCTCGCCGGGCGCCTTGAGACGCGGATGAGCGGGCAGCGGCATGGACGCGGCGCGCGCGGTCAATGCGCCGAACGAGAGGGCTTCCCGCGTCGCCAGATTCGTCACGACGCCATTGCTGACGCTGCAGGGCGCGTCGGTGTCCTGCCATTCGGCCTGCGCCGCGGCCACCAGCATCGCACGCGCGGCCGCGCCGGCCCGGGCGAACAATTCGTATTGCTCGGCGATCGAGCTGGAGCCGCCGGTGTAGTAGCCCTTGTCGTCGCCCTTGATGAGATAGGCATCGGTGACGGGCGCCATCTCGACGCGCACCTTGGAAAAGTCGGCGTCCATCTCGTCGGCGACGATTTGCGCGATGCCGGTTTGCGCGCCCTGTCCGATATCGGTCGCGTTCATGCGGATCGTGACGATGCCGTCCGGTGCGACCGCAACCCACAGGTTCAACGCGTCGTCCATGGCCGCGCCGGTCCGCGCCGCGTGACGCGGTTTGCAAGCGCTCAGGCCGACGACCAGGGCCGTGCCGGTCCCGGCCAGGAACAGTCTGCGGTTCAGTTGGATCGTCATACGCCGCCGCGCGTGTCCGCGCCGCGAGCCTACCAGCCGGCAGGCACCCTCCGATCTTCAACTCACCGTGAAAGCGCGGCTACTTCAGCGTCTGCAAATAGGCGACGACGTCGTCCCGCTGCGCGGCGCTGGTGATGCCGCCGAATGCCATCTTGGTGCCGGGCACCAGCCGCTGCGGGCCGCCGACCCAGGCGGCCAGCTTGTCGGGCGTCCAGGTGATGCCGGAACTCTTGAGCGCGCCCGAATACATGAAGTCCGGCAGCGACGCGGCCTTGCGCCCGACCACGCCGAACAGGTTGGGGCCCAAACCGTTGGGTCCGCCCTTCGTCGCGGTATGGCAGATGGCGCAGCGGGCGAACACCGTCTTGCCGTTGTTCGCGTCGGCCGCGATGGCGGGGGAAGCGGCGAGCAGCACCGCGGCGAAGGCAATCGTTCTGCGCATGTAGGTCTCCAATCGACGTGCCGCAGCATAGCGGATTTCGCCGCCCCGACAGAAGCGGGGGTCGCCTCGCAGTTCGCCGTCGAAGAGGACACATTGCCGCCGCTGCGTTAGGAAGGGGGATGACCGCCGCCCGTCCGGCGCCCACGGGTGCCCGCCGCATCGAGCTGATCGCCCTGCTCGGCGCGCTCACCGCCTTCGCGGCGATCTCGACCGACATGTACCTGCCGTCGCTGCCGTCCATCGCGCGCGACTTCCATGTCGCCATCGGCGCGGTGGAGCACACGCTGGCCGCGTTCTTCCTGGGCTTCGCCCTGGGTCAGGCGCTGTTCGGCCCGCTGGCCGACCGCTTCGGCCGCCGCGGTCCGCTGCTCTGGGGCATGGGCCTCTATGTGCTGGCCTGTCTCCTCGGCTCGGCCACGACCGGCATCGCGCCCCTGATCGCGCTGCGCTTCGTGCAGGCGGTCAGCGCCTGCGCCGGCACGGTCATCGCGCGCGCCTGTGTCCGCGATCTGTTTGCGCCGGACGAAGCGCCGCGCATTTTCTCGGTGATGATGCTGATCATGGGCTTAGGACCGCTGCTGGCGCCGCTGCTCGGCGGCTACCTCCTGCTGTGGTTCGGCTGGCGCTCGGTGTTCCTCATCCAGGGGATCTTCGGCCTCGCGGCGTTCCTGGTCGTGCTGGTGCGGCTGCCGGAGAGTCACACCGGTCCGCGTCGCGCCTTGACGCCGGTGACGCTCCTGCTCGACTTCTGGCGCATCGGCATCGACCGCCGCTTCATCGGCTTCGTGCTCGCCATCGCCACGTCGCATGCCGGGTTGTTCTGCTACATCACCGCCAGTCCGCATGTGTTCATCGACATCTTCGCCGTACCGGCGCAGCATTTCGGCTGGTTCTTCGGCGCCAATGCGGTTGCGCTGATGACCGGATCGCAGGTCGCCGGCCGGCTCATGCGCCGCATGCGCGCCGAGCGCGTCCTCGTCGGCGCGCAATTCGGCCAGGCTTGCGCCGGCCTGCTGTTGCTGAGCTTGGCGCTCACCGGTTTGGGCGGGCTGTGGGGCATCGCGTTCGGCCTGATGCTCTATGTCGGATTGAACGGCGCCATCGTGCCGACCGGCGCGGGCCTCGCCATGCGCCCCTTCGGTCTCAACGCGGGCATGGCCTCGGCGTTGCTCGGCACGTTCCAGTTCGGCCTGGCGACGGTCTCGTCGCTGCTGCTCGGCGCCCTGGCGCAGCCCAGCGCGCTTCCGATGGCGGCGGTGATCGCAGCCTGCGGCGTCGGCGGCCTGCTGCTCAATCTGCTGCTCAGCCCGAAGGATGCGACGCCTTAGGTCTCGCCATGATCGGGCAACAGGACCTCGCGAAGCCCCTTGTGATTGGGGCGGCTGACCACGCCGTCATGCTCCATGCGCTCGATCAGGCTGGCGGCCTTGTTGTAGCCGATCTGGAGGCGGCGCTGCAGATAGGACGTCGTCGCCTTGCGCTCGCGCGCCACGATCGCCAGCGCCTTGTCGTAGAGATCGTCGCCGCTTTCCGCGTTGCCGCCGCCCGCGCCCATCAGCGCATAGGGATCGTCGCCGTCGTCGTCGGGTTCTTCCGTCACGGCATCGAGATATTCCGGCGTGCCCTGGCTCTTGAGGAAGCGCACGACGTCTTCGACCTCGCGATCGGTGACGAACGGCCCATGGATGCGCTTGATGCGCCCGCCGGCCATCATGTAGAGCATGTCGCCCGCGCCCAGCAGCTGCTCGGCGCCCTGTTCCCCTAAGATGGTGCGGCTGTCGATCTTGCTGGTGACCTGGAACGAGATGCGGGTGGGGAAATTCGCCTTGATCGTGCCGGTGATGACGTCGACCGACGGGCGCTGCGTCGCCGCGATCAGATGGATGCCGGCGGCGCGCGCCATCTGCGCCAGCCGCTGCACCGCGCCCTCGATCTCCTTGCCGCTGATCATCATCAGATCGGCGACCTCATCGACGATGACCACGATATAGGGCATGGCCTCGAGCTCGAGCACCTCGTCCTCATAGGTCGGCTTGCCGGTCTCGCGGTCGAAGCCGGTCTGCACGGTGCGCTTGAGCGTCTCGCCTTTGTCTTTGGCCTTGCGGACGCGCTCGTTGAACGCTTCGACGCCGCGCACGCCGAGCTTGCTCATCTTGCGATAGCGGTCTTCCATCTCGCGCACGGCCCATTTGAGCGCCACCACCGCCTTCTTGGGATCGGTGACGACCGGCGAGAGCAGGTGCGGGATTCCGTCGTAGACGGAAAGCTCCAGCATCTTGGGATCGATCATGATCATCCGGCAGTGCTGCGGCGTCAGCCGGTAGAGCAGCGACAGGATCATGGTGTTGAGGCCGACCGACTTGCCCGAACCCG
>CAZMHP010000007.1:0-36132 GCA_964566095.1 uncultured Rhizobium sp.
TGATCATCGCATTGGGGAAATTCCACGGCGTGATCGCCGCCACCACGCCGACCGGCTCCTTGAACACCAGCACGCGCTTGCCGGCGGAAAAGGTCGGGATCACGTCGCCATAGATGCGCTTGCCCTCTTCGGCGAACCATTCGATGAACGACGCGCCATAAGCGATCTCGCCGCGGCTCTCCGCCAGCGGTTTGCCCTGCTCGGCGGTCATCAGCCGCGCCAAATCCTCTTGGTTCGCCAGGATGAGTTCGAACCATTTGCGCATCAGGACGGCGCGTTCCTTGGCCGTCTTGGCGCGCCATTGGGGTAGGGCGCGAGCCGCCTGCGCGATCGCATCGGCGGCGTCGTTCTCGTCGAGATCGGCGATCTCGGCCAGGACCTCTCCCGTCGCCGGATCGGCGACCGCGAAGCGCGCGCGCGCCGGCAGCCACGCCCCACCGATATAGGCATCGCTGCGCAGGAGCGAAGGGTCCGTCAGCTTCATCGCCCATTCACCTGCAGCGAGGTTTCCAGGATGTCGAGACCCTCGTCGATCAGCGCGTCGCTCGCCGTCAGCGGCACCAGGATGCGGATGGTCTCACCATATATGCCGCAGGACAGAAGAACCAGGCCGCCTTCCAGGGCGCGCGCCGTGACCTTCTTGGCCATGTCGGGATCGGGCTCGGCGGTGCCGCGTGTCTTCACCAGATCGAATGCCACCATGGCGCCGGGGCCGCGCACATGCGCGATCGGCGCCAGATCGTTGCGGCGCGAGGCCTGCGTCAGCCGTTCGTGAAGATACGCGCCGATCGCCTCCGCCCGCGCCAGAAGGCCTTCGTCTTCGATGACGTCGAGAACCGCCAGCGCGGCGGCGCAGGAGACCGGCGAGCCGGCATAGGTCCCGCCGAGGCCGCCCGGCTCCGCCGCATCCATGACCGCGGCGCGGCCGATGACGCCCGCCAGCGGAAAGCCGCCGGCCAGCGACTTGGCGATGGTCACCAGATCGGGCTCGACGCCGGAATGCTCGATCGCGAACATCTTGCCCGTACGGGCGAAGCCGGATTGGATTTCGTCGGCGATCAGCAGGATGCCGTTCGCATCGCAAATCTTGCGCAGCGCCGTGAACAACTCGGCGGGCACGGTGTGGAAGCCGCCCTCCCCCTGCACCGGCTCGACGATGATGGCGGCGACGCGCGCCGGATCGACATCGGCCTTGAACAGAAATTGCAGCGCCTTGAGCGAATCCTCGACCGTCACGCCGTAATGCGCGATCGGAAACGGCACGTGGAACACCTCGCTCGGCATGGGGCCGAAGGCGCGCTTGTAGGGCAGAACTTTTCCCGTCAGCGCCATGGTCATCATCGTTCGACCATGAAAGCCGCCGGTGAAGGCGATCACGGCGGAGCGTCCGGTCGCGGCGCGCGCGATCTTGACCGCGTTTTCCGCCGCCTCGGCGCCGGTCGTGAACAGGACGGTCTTCGCGGCACCCCGAAACGGCGCGAGCGCGTTGAGGCGCTCGCACAGCGCGACATAAGGCTCATACGCCATCACCTGGAACGCGGTGTGCGTGTAGGCGTCGAGCTGCGCCTTGACGGCCGTCATCACCTTGGGATGGCGGTGCCCGGTGTTCAAGACCGCGATACCGCCGGCGAAGTCGACATAGCGCTTGCCTTCGATGTCCCAGATTTCGGCGTTTTGCGCCCGCGCGGCGAACACGCCGGTGGCGACGGACACGCCGCGCGGGATCGCGGCGGTGCGGCGGGCAAGCAGGTCTGCGTTGGCACTCATGGTGCGATCCTCACATCGATTGGGAGCGTCATTGTTCCGCGGCGCGGCTGCGCGGCTGCGTGCGGTCGAGCATCCGGGCGGGATAGAGCGCGGCGGCGGCGCTGGCCGCCAGGACGAGCACCGAGACCGTGATCAGAAGCATGTAATTGTCCGCGCCCAAGATGAGTCCGCCGACCAGCGGGCCGGTCGCCAAGCCCATCTTCGAACAGAAACCGGCCATCGCCGCGGTCTGCCCTGTGCGGTCGAACGCGGCGCACATGCCGAGCAAATAAGGAATGACGAAGGCCCAGGTGATCGCGGTGCCGACATTCGCGGCGGCGTAGATCGTCGCCGACCCGCTCCAATAGAACACGGCGTTGCCGACCACCGTCAGCGCCAGCGCGATCGTGAGCGGCACGAAGCGGCCGTACCGCGTGCCGAACATCACGACGAGCAGCGATCCCACGGCGCCGATCCAGGCCGCGATCCCGAGCGTCGGGCTCATGAACGCGATGGAGAGGCCGAAATGGCGGCCCAACTCGATGATGTAGGCGCCCAGCGCCATGTTGCCGGCCTGGAACAGGAACGTCGCCGCGAGCGCCAGGCTCAGCGGAAACCAATCTATGCCCGCGCCGCCCCGCGCCTTGGCGTCGTGCGGCGGCGCGCGCGGATAGTCGTCCAGGAACGGCACCATCGCCAGCGTCACGGCGCTGAACAGCGCCAGCGCGAGAAAAAGGACCGGCGTGCCGAACAGCGGCACCAGGCGCGGCAGCAGCATCACGCCCAGGCCGCCCAGCCCGAACTGCACGACCAGGAGCATGCCGAACACGCGGTCCGGCACGCGGGTGCGCGCGATGACGGAAAAGCCGATCCCGACGAGCATGCCGCCGATCGCGCCATGGAAGAAGCGCGTGCCGATCAGCGGGCCGCTTTGATGAACGAGGGTCGAAAGCAAGTCGACGGCAATCAGCGCGGCGAGCAAGGCAATGGCGGCCGGCCGCCACGCAATGCGCTTGACGAAGAAGATCGAGATCAACGCGCCCAGCGCGGCGCCATAGACGTTGGCGGACGCGACGAAGCCGGCGTCGCGCTGGCTGAAATGCAATCCTTCGACGAGTCCAGAGACCAGCGCGGCCATGATGTTCACGTAGAAAAGCCCGGCGGTCGCCAGAAAGGACAGCAAGACCGCGGCGATCAGCCCGTCCGGCGCGGTGGTGGGAAAGCGGCGGGTGGTCGCGGTCATGCGTTATTTCTCGCAAAAGCTCTTGATGCGGTCGGCCTCTACGGCCGCGCGGGCCCAGGAGAAGGTGCCGCCGTCGCTGAAGTAGTAATAGGTGACGCCGTTCGGCATCAGCGCGACCGCGATACCGCCATAGCCGGACAGAAACGGGATCCATGCCGGCGCCTTGCAGCCCAGCGTGGCGGCCGCGTTCCAGGCCCAGAAGCCGTTGTGATAACGAAAGTCGGCGCTCGACGCGCGCAGGCCCGGGCTCGCGGGATCGCGCTGAAGCGCGGCGTCGAGCATCTTGCGGTCGAGCAGCGGCGTCGACGCGGCGATGAAATTCGCGAGCTTCGCGACGTCGTCGGCGTGCAAGGTCAAACCCCACCCCGTGAAGGGCTGGGCGGCGCGGTCATAGCTGCGCCGCGTCACGTCGATCGGCGGCGCAAGTTCAAGCTGATGCCAGATCGGCGTCAGCACGTCGCGAAAGACGTCGGCGCCGGCACCGGCCTTGCTGCGGTAGAAGGCATTCAGGGCCGTGCCGAGAATATAGGTGTCCGCCGTGTGATAGACCCATTGTGTTCCGGGCGGCGCTTTGCGGGGATAATGGGTGCAGGCGAATTGGATCCGACCGGCGTGATCGGACGCGTCGAAGAAGGGCGCGATGTCGTCGGCGTCCTCGTCGGCCTGGTCGGCCGGCGAATTGAAATGGCCCGACGCCATGTCGAGCAGATTGCCGAGCGTCACGTCCTGCCACGTGCCGGCGGCGGCGCATGCGGGAACGAGCGATGCAACCGTCCGGCTCGCGACACCCGGATAGAGCTGCGACAGACGCATGGTGCCGAGGCCGGCGAAGATCGATTTCGCGAGCGAGTAGGACGGCAGGTCCATGACCTCGCAAAAGGGATAGGGCCCCATCCGCGTCTCGCAGCCGCCGCGATAATTCACGCCATCGAGCACGAGACCATAGGTCGTCATGTCCGCCGGATCGATCTCGGCGGGCGAGCCGAACGCGGCGGGATCGATGCCGGGATGATCTTGCGCCAGCACCGCGATGGGCTTGACCGGCAGGCGCGACGCCACCTCGCGCGCATAGGCCGACGCGATCCGCGCGGCGTCGGGCACGGGCTGCGGCACATACCGCGCCGCCGCGCGGCCCCACAGGTCGAACTTGAAATAGAGGCAGGTCTCGGCGGCGACCTGATAGGCCACGTCGCTGACCGAACCGTCGTTCTTGAACAGGAACGTCAGAACGCCGTTGTGCATGCAGTTCGCGTTTTTCTGCTCGAGCGTGAACGGCAGCGCGGCCCGCGTGTAGCCGGCGTCGCCCGGCTCGTTCCAAACGCGGCCGGGTTCGAGGATGAACTCCCACATGGCATGCGTACTGGCGATCGCACCGCGTTGGACGGGGATCAGGGCGTCGCCCGACTGGACGAAGGCGAAGTCGAATGGCGGCAGGTGATGCCAAGACGGATCGTCGGCGTTCTTGTCATCGTCGCGCAGGACGCGGAAGCCGGCACCCGAACGCTCCTCGCCCAGGATCAGGCGGCCTTCGAACCGGTTGGTCGGCGCCAGCACATGGGCGGGCGGCGTATAGGCCGCCATGGAAACCGCGGCCGGCGCGGCATGCGCATCCAGAAGCGATGCCATGCTCAAGGCCGCGCGCTGGCCGTCCGGACCGGCTGCCGCCACGGAAGCCGCCATGGATCGCGCCGACACTCTTATATTGTCCGCCCAGCAGCTCGCCGCAGGGTTCGCGGAGACCGTGCGCAGGCGCAGGATGACTTTCACCCGATCGGCCATCGCAGGGAGGGTCTGGCCGCCGGCGTGCAGGGTGAGGCCGTCATCCTGACCGGCGCCGACGCGAAATATATCGCTCCAGGTCTGGCCGCCGTCGGCCGACGCATCGGCGATGCAGGCGCCTCCGGGCCCGAGCGCGGACGCGGCAAACGAAACCACGACGGTCACGTCGGCATAGCCCTTGGTGGGAAGTGCCGTCAGCGCGGCGCCGTTCGCCCCGATGCGCAGCGAGATGTTCGTTCCATAGGTGCTGAGCCCGACCTCGCCCTGCCCCATCGCGACCCAGCCGGCGCTGCTGCCGTTCTGGAAATCGGCCGACAGCAGCGTGTCGGCGCGCGCCGGCGCGATGCCGAGCGCGGCCATCGCCGCCATCTCCAGAAGGAATTTTCTCATGGCATCTCGACGCGAACGCCGCCGGAACGCAGCTGCTCGGCGAGCGGCGCCAGCTCGCGCGCATAGTTGCGCCATAGTCCGACCGAGCGGCTGTGGATCGGCTGGCGGACCTGGGCGGCGCTGGCGGTGAGCGACGGGCTTTCGTTGCGCTCGAAGGCGAGACAGGCGTCTTCCCATTCCAGGCCGCAATGGGCGACCATCCGACGCGAAACGGATTCCTGGTTGGCGACGAGGTCTTCGTAGTCAAGATCCAGGAAGCGGCCCGGCAGCACCGCGCGCCAATGCGCCATCAATGTCTCGTAGGCGAGATAGTAGCGACCGAGATCGCCGAGATCGTAGGAAAAGGGATAGGCCATGCGGAACAGCGTCTTGTACATCGCATAGCAGACGTCCATCGGCTGGCGGCGGACATGGACGATCTTGGCGTCGGGCAGCGCCAGCGCGATCAATCCGAGATAGAGGAAATTGATCGGCGTCTTGTCGATGAGATGCGGCGTCGTGCCGTCGAGCGCGCCGATGGCGTCGCCATAGTCCTTGCCCAGCCGCGCGAAATCGAGCGAGGCGGAGCGGCGGATCAGCGTGGTCTTGCCGCCGCCGCCGGCGCCGCGCATCAGCGCCTGCGCGAAATCGCTGGTCTCGCCGACGCTGGCCACGGCGCTGTGCGAACTCAAAATGCGATCGACCAGCGTGGTTCCGCTGCGCGGCAAGCCGAGCACGAAGATCGGCCGCTTGTCGCGGTGGCCGGGTGGCGCGTTCGCGAACACATCCGGCGTGAAGACGCGCGCGATCTCCACCATCGCGGCGATGTCGTCTTCCACGCGGTAGGACAGCATCTTGCGCCGTGCATCGGCGCCGGCTTTCAGATGCGCAAAGGACCGCGCGCTGTCGCCCAGGTCTTCCAGCTCCTTGGCCAGCGCATAGTTGAGCTGGACCGCGCCCATCGGATTGCGCAGCGGGGCCGCCAGAACCCGCTCCAGCTCGGCAACGTGGTTGTCCGTCGGCGTCAGCGTCCGCAGCGTCGAGCGATTGTAATAGGCGTCGTAGTCGGCCGGCGCGATGGCGATGACGTCCGTCAGCAAGGTCTCCGCCTCGCCGAGCCGGCCCAAGGCGATTTTCGCCGTCGCGAGATTGTAGAGATATTGCGGATCGCCCGGCATCAGCGCCGCGGCGCGGGCGTAGCAGCGCTCCGCTTCCACATGGCGATTGGAATGGGTGTAGAGCTGCGCCAGATGCTGCAGCAGCCGCGCGTCGTTCTGTGCGCCGCTTTCCAACTGCGCAAGTGCGGCGAGGCCCCGCGCCACCACGCCGCTTCGCAGCAGGCACTCGGCCAGAAGCAGCGTGGCCCCGGAATGGCGCGCATCGAGCGAATGCGCGCGCTCGGCGGCGGTCAGGGCGGCGGCGACATCGCCCGCCTGCTGATGCGCCCGCCCCAGCAGAATCCAGGCCACGCAATCGGCCGGGCGATCTTGCGTCAGCCGCCGCGCCAGCGCCACGGCCGCCGGGAATTGCCGCCGGCGCAGCAGATCCTCGACCTGCCGATATGCGTCTTCGGGATTGCCCGGCGCGCGTTGCATCGGAACATTCATAGCACTGCCCGGTCACGCGAAAGAACGGGCGGCAACGGCCTGTGCCGCCCGGCCCGATCGTTCACATCTTGTAGTTCAAGGTTATGCCCACCGTCCGCGGCAGCGCCGTCAGCGCCTTCGAACCGTTGCCGTAATAGTTCTGGCCGGGCGAGGTGCCCATATAGGCCTCGGTGTAGACGCCCGAGACGGCATGGGCGTCGAAGATGTTCTTGACCCAGAACATCGCGTCCCAATTGTCGCCGAAGGCCAGGCGCGCCGAGGTGTTCCACAGCGTGTAGCCCGGCAGGTGCGCGTAGAATTTCGGCTCGCCGGTGAACGCCGGCAGGCCGTTGATGAACGACGGCACGAAGTTGAGCGCACAGGTCGAGCACGACAGCGTGTTCTGCATCGACGATTGGTAGTAGCCGTCCAGGTGGAACGTCGTCAGGACGTCGAACAGCGTCGGCACGGTGTAGTCCAACGCCGCGGTCAGCACATGGCGCGGCGCGCCGGGCAGCTGGGCGCCCTTGGCGTTGATGAAATCCAGGCCGTCCGCCGAGTAGAGATCCTTGCCCAAGGTCGCTTCGGTATAGGTGTAGCCGAGTCCGTAATGCAGGCTGTCGCCGACATAGCCGTCGATCTGCGCTTCGATGCCCTTGGATGTCGCGCTACCGGCGTTCTGAACCGCGAAGAAGCCCCAGAACGTCGTCGCGGTGTTGAACTGCGGGTCCTTCCAGTCGACGTAGAAGGCGTCCAGATTGTAGACGATGTCGTTCCACCGCCCCTTCACGCCGAGTTCGTAGTTGACGTTGGTGTCCGGCTTGTAGGTCAGCCAGGCCGGGCTCTCCGCGAAATGGCCGGTGGTCGGCGTGGCGTTCGAGCCGCCGCGGCGATAGCCCTGAGAGACCGTGGCATAGAGCAGGCCGCTATCGTCGAATTTCCACGACGCATTGCCCTTGAACAGGACCTTGCTCCCGCCGACGACGCCCGTCGTGGTCGAGGAGTCGAAGAAGCCCGTGTAGAGCGCGGTTTCCTGATGCACGATCGCGCTGGAGCGGTCGTCGAACCAGCGGAAGCCGCCCGTCACCTGCAGCGCATCGGTGATGTGATAGGTGGCGTCGCCGTAGATCGCCTTCTCCGTGAACTCCTCATGGTGGCGATACAGATAGTCCTGGTCGCTGATCACCGATGCCGCGAAGGCGGGATACGCCGTATCCCACCAGCGCTTGAAGCCGCGCAGGAAGCTGTCCTGCGTGCTGAGGAGTTGCTGGTTCTGGTAATAGCCGCCGAGGATGTATTCCACCGGGCCGCTCGTATCCGACACCAGCCGGACTTCCTCGATGAACGCCTTGTCGCCGTAATGGCGCACGGCCGAGGCCAGCGGCCGCGGATAGTTGTAGTAGAAGTCGTGCAGCCACTCGTTCTGGGCGTAGAAGCCGGTGTTCTCGCTCGTGATCTCGCCGCGGTGGTTGTAGTAGGACGTGCTCGACGTCAGCGTCGCGAAGCCGAGATCGAGATTGGCTTCGAGCGCGCCGAGGTACACGTCGCGCGACGCCGGCTCAAGCTGCGCCGAGCCGATCTCGGAATCCTTGTACGGCACCCCGAAACCGTCCGTGCCCAGCGACATGCCGCGGCGGCCGCCGAACTGGTCGGACTGGATGGTGAAGCTGGCGGTCGCGTCGAAATTGTCCGTCGGCTTCCACAGAAGCGCGGCGCGCGCATAGGTCTGGTGCGCGAAGTCCGCGTCCTTCTTGGTGGTATAAGCCGCGTCGGTCGACAGCACGCCCGACGGCGCCACCGGCACGCCGTTCGCGTCGAGCTGGTAGAGGTTCACGTAATCGGTGACGCCGGGATACTGATTGTGCGTGGCCGTGATGCGCAGGGCCAAGGTGTCGCCCAGCGGGATGTTCACGGTGCCGGTGCCCGACACGCCGACGCCCGACGAGCCGTCGACATTCGAGGCCGAGGCACTGAGCCCGGCGCTGAACACGCCGAGCTCGGGCGCGTTCAGGATATAGCGCACCGTGCCGCCGAGCGCGCCCGAGCCGTAAAGCGTGCCCTGCGGCCCCTTCAGCACTTCGACGCGCGCGATATCGGTCAGGAGGAAGTTGGCGAAAAGCGGCGTGTCGTTGACATAGGTCGAGACGGTTGCCGCCGCCGACACGGCGTAGTCGCCGAGCGCGGAGCTGTCGACGTTCAGGCCGCGGATGCGGATGCCGTTGACGGTGCTGGCGTTGCGGTCGCCGCGATCGACCACCGAAACGCCCGGGATGGAGCGCATCAGCTCGGCCGCGTCGAGGACGTGGTTGTTGGCGATCACGTCGCCGCCGACGGCGCTGATGTTGTACGGCACGTCGAGGATGTTCTCCGGCCGGCGTTCCGCCGTGACGGTCACGGTTTCGATCGCGGCGGCCGGTGAGGCATCCGCCGCCAATGCCGGCGCCGAGAATCCCGCCAGAGCGGTGCCGCCCAGCAATGCGCTGACGAACCGCGATTTCAGAGCCCTGTCCATGGTAATCCCCTTCACTGCTGCCCCCATCCGCGCCCCGGAAAACAACTGCACCGTCCGCCGCGGAGGATCGCGTCCGGCGCACCACTCAGGTTTTCGCCACCTTCAAATCCGTCGTCGCGACGGCCGGTCTCGAACCCTGTTCCGACGCACCGGCCGGCGTCTGCAACGCGCCGAGCGCATCGAGCGTCAGCGACCGGGCGCCCTGCACATAGGCCGGAAACTGCACATCGTTGTCGCGAAAGCTCTTCAGGACCTGGCCCAGGCCGTGCCAGCCGCGTTCGCGCACGCGCGCGAGATAGTCGAAGTCGAACTCGACGGGGAAGATTTCCTGGCCCGTCGTCGCCTGATGCAGCACCTCGCCGCCCGGGCCGCAAACCATGGAGCGGCCGAAGGCCAGCGCGCCGCAGGCGTTCACATTGAAGACGTAGCATTGGTTCATCGCCGCATTGGCGCGAACCATCGCCAGTTCGACGTCGCGATCGATCGTATTGGTCAGCGTCGGGCAAACGACGATGTCGGCGCCCAGCCAGACCAGCGATCGCGTCGTCTCGGGGAACCAGATGTCGTAGCAGATCGACACGCCGATGCGGCCGCGCCCCGGCACATCGAACACCACGAAGCCGTCGCCCGGCGAAACGCCCTTTTCATATGGCAGAAAGGGGAAGATCTTGCGGTAGCGCGCGATCACTTCGCCGTCGGGGCGGATCACCGGCGCCGTGTTGAAGACCTTGTCGCCGCGCTGTTCGTAATAGGAGCCGGGGATCAGCCAAAGACCGGTCTCGCGCGCGACGCGGCCAAAGGCCTGCTCCACGCGCCCGCCGGCCGGCTCGGCATTGGTCAGCGCCGTGCCGTAGGCATTGAGTTCGCCCAGCACCACCATGTCGAGCCACGGAAAGCGCTTCTTGGCGATGCGGATTTCCGCGCACAGCAGATCGACATTGTCGCCGCGGCCAAGCTCCAGTTGCAATCCGGCGATGGCGAATGTTCGCAAAGCAAGCCCCCTTGTCGGATCGACCATGCGAGGGACCGGGGCAATGCGCTAGGACCAGTCTGGCGCCGCCTATTGGTCCAGTTTCACAAATATGTTCCAATTGCCGACAAAACTGGCACCAAGACTACATTCCAGCCAGCGCCGCGTTAGTCCCGGTCAGGCGGCGTGGGCCCGGCGCGGCACGAAAACCGCGGAATCGACAAGCCGGCCGGCATCGTTGAACCATTGGATGCGCTCGCCTTCGAGGCGGGTGCGAAAGCGCGCCACCTCGCCATACGACCAGGTGTTCCATTGCCGGCACCAGCGGTCTTCCTCGATCCACCACCGTCCCTCGTCGCGGTCCTCGTTGGCATAGCCGGCGCGCCCGATCAGCTGTCCATCGGCGGACAGCTCGATCGTGCAGGGCTCGCCGAAGACCGATTTGCAGAGCAGCGTGGCGCCAGGCATCTGGCGGCGCAGTTCGGCCGGCGTGAGCCAGCCGGGCGCCTTGAGATCGACGCGAGGAAGACTGCCGGACAATGCGCGGATCACCTCGGCCAAAATCGCGATGCCGTCGCGAATCCGCGCCGCCGGAATGCCCGTCACGCCCAGCCGGAACACCGGCTCCGGCGGAATGCCCGCCGCGTAGTAGCGGTCGACCGGCTCGACCAGCACGCCGCGCGCCTCCGCCTCGCGCGCCAAATCGTGCACCGAAAGACCGGCGGGCCCGCGCACCCAGTAAGTCGTTCCGCCGCGCACCGGCGCGATCGCGATCGATTGCGGCAGATAGTGGTTGAGCGCATCGCGCAGCGCGAGCAGGCGTTCGCGAAACACGCGCCCCAGGCGCAGCATGGTGCTGTCGTAGTGGCCGAGCGCGAGAAACAGCGCGGCGGTGCGCTGATTGTTGAGCGGCGGATGGCGCGACACCAGGGCGCGAAGCCGCCTCGCCTGCGCGATCACTTCGGCGGACGCGACGATGAAGCCCAGCCCGATCCCCGGGGCCAGAACGCGCGAGAGATCGGCGACATAGATCACGCGGTCGCCGCCCTCCAGGCCGCGCATCGCCGGATAAGCATCGTCGAGATGGTTCGTCTCGCACTCGAAATCGTCTTCGATGACGACGAAGTCCTTCGCCGCGGCCATTGCCAGGAGCTGCTGGCGGCGCTCCATCGACAGCGTCGCCGCCGTCGGACGCTGATGGCTGGGCGTGACGTAGACGACCCGGCATCCGTCCAGGGACGCGTTCACGACAAGGCCGTCCTGGTCCACGGGCTGGTGAATCATCCGCACGCCGCGGCGCTGAAGCATCTGGCGCACCGAACCGTTGCCCGGCTCCTCGACCGCGATCTTCGTCGCGCGGTCCGCCAAGAGTTCGAAGAGTATATAAAGCGCCTGCCGGCTGCCGGCGGTGACCAGGATCTCGTCCGGCCGCGCCTCGATTCCGCGACGGGGAAGGATCTTCTTGAGAATCTCCTCGACCAGCATCGGATCGTCGGTATCGGCGGCGTCGGTCGACCATTGGTTGATCTCGCGCAGTCCCAGAGCCATGCGCGCCGCCTCGCGCCATTCGGCGACCGGAAACAGCGAACGGTCGAAGCGGCCCTCGATGAAGGGGTAGGGATATTTCTGCCAATCGGGCGGATAGCGATAATCGTCCGCATCGGCGAGCGGCGCCCGCAGGCGCTCCTTCCACGCAATGCCGGCGACGCTCTGCACCGAGCCGCCGACCCGCGCAAAGCGCGCGCGCCCCTTGACCACGTCCTCGTTGACGTAGAGGCCGCTGCGTTCGCGCGCGATCAGATAGCCTTCCGCCGTCAAAAGCTGATAGGCCAGCACCACCGTGTTGCGCGCGACGCCGAAATGCCTGGCAAGCTCGCGGGACGACGGCAGGCGCCGGTCGGCGGGGAACGCGCCCGAGAGGATCGCGTCGATCATCTTCTGGCGGATCTGGTTCTGCAAACTCAGATCGCTCGCCGCATCGATCTTGAGATGCAGCAGCGACGGGACGCCTTGCGTCCGCTTGCGGGGTCTGGAGGTCATGGCAGGACGATCACAGCGGCAAGGATCGTCGTCAATCGACCCGGATTGCCGTGCGATCCGATGCAAGATAGCTGTCGATCACCGCGTCCACCGCCTCCAACAGGACACGCGCGGGGCCGCCGGGGCCGAACAACTGGCCGGAGGCAAAGACGCCCTCGAACAGCAGCATCAGCGCATCGCCCATCCGGTCCGGCTCCGCCGCGCCGAGCGACGCCGCCAGCGCCGCGAGCCGGCCGCGAAAGCGCGATTTGATGTCGCTCGCGACCTTTCGGGCGGGATGGCGGCGATCGGGATATTCGACGGCCGCGTTGGTCGTGCCGCAGCCGCGATAGTCCTTCTTGTCCGCCTTGGCCTGCAGTTCCATGAGCCAGACGCGCAGCTGTCCCCGCGGATTTTGCGGATCCGCGGCGATCGCGGCGTCGAACCGCGCCAGCCCCTCCTCGCCCATATGGCGAAGATAATCGGCCGCCAGCGCGTCCTTGGACAGAAAACTGCGATAGAGGCTGGGCTTCGTAACGCCCGCGCGGGTCACGATTTCCTCGACGCCGACGGCCCGGATACCCTGGCGATAGAAGAGGTCGCGAGCGGTCTCGCGAATGCGTTCCGCCGCTCTCTTGCCAGGCTTTGCGGCCCTGCGCGCGGCTTGGACGGGCTTTCTTTTTGTCACAGTCTTGCGCCTTGACGATGTAACCGAGCGGTACATATATGGTCCTGCGTACCGTACCGTTCGTTAACATAGTTTGCGACAGTTCGTGCTGCAAGCCGATGGAGCCGGCCCAGTTGCGAGCACGGTGCACGATCCGGTTCGACGCCTCGAACCGCACGGGGATTTGTCACCGGACCGACGGCCCGGTCGTGTGGTTGTTGGAATGCAGCGTTGAGAGACCACCCTAGATGACCTGGATCGTTCGCGTCGCGCTCGAGCGGCCGCTGACCTTTATCGTGATGGCGATCCTGATCGTCATCGTCGGTCCCCTGGCCGCGATGCAGATGCCGACCGACATCTTTCCCGACATCAAGATTCCCGTGATCGGCGTCGCCTTCCAGTTCACCGGCCTGTCGCCGGACGAAATGGCGGGGCGCATCGTGACGCCCTATGAGCGCGCGCTGACCACCACCGTCAACGACATCGAGCACATCGAAAGCACGTCGATTCCCGGCATCGGCATCGAGAAGATCTATTTCCAGCCCGGCGTCGACATCCGCCTCGCCAACGCCCAGGTCACCGCCATCTCGCAGACCGCGCTCAAGCAGTTCCCGCCCGGCGCCACGCCGCCGCTGATCCTGAACTACAACGCCTCCACCGTGCCGATCCTTCAGCTTGCCTTCTCCGGCGAGCACATGACGGAGCAGCAGGTGCTCGACCTGGCGCAGAATTTCGTGCGGCCCGCCTTGACGACGATCCCCGGCGCCGCCGTGCCCTATTCCTACGGCGGCAAGGTGCGCGAGCTTCAAATCGATCTCGACCCACAGGCGCTCCAGGCCAAGGGCCTGTCGGCGCAGGACGTCGAGAACGCCATCGCGGCGCAGGACCAGATCCTGCCGGCGGGCACGGTCAAGTTCGGGGCGACGCAATACACGGTCAAGCTGAACGACGCGCCGGTGACCATCGCGGACCTGAACAACATCCCGATCAAGGCGGTGAACGGCGCGACGATCTACATCCACGACGTCGGGCATGTGCGCGACGGCAATCCGCCGCAGCAGAGCATCGTGCATGTCGACGGCCTGCGCGCCGTGCTCACCACGATCCTGAAAACCGGTTCGGCCTCGACGCTCGACATCGTGCAGGGCGTCAAGGATGCGCTGCCCAAGCTTCAGGCGACCTTGCCGCCGAACTTCAAGATCAGCCTGCTCAACGACCAATCGGTGTTCGTGAAGGCGGCGATTTCGGGCGTCGTGCGCGAAGGCGCCATCGCCGCGGCGCTGACGAGCCTGATGATCCTGCTGTTCCTGGGAAGCTGGCGCTCGACGGTGATCATCGCGATCTCGATCCCGCTCGCCATTCTCTGCGCCCTGGCGGGGCTGTGGTACGGCGGCGAGTCGCTCAACATCATGACGCTGGGCGGGCTGGCGCTGGCGGTCGGCATCCTGGTCGACGACGCCACGGTGACGATCGAGAACATCAACTGGCATCTGGAACACGGCAAGCCGGTCAAGACGGCGATCCTGGACGGCGCGCAGCAGATCGTGCAGCCGGCCTTCGTGTCGCTGCTGTGCATCTGTATCGTGTTCGTGCCGATGTTCGCCCTCAAGGGCGTCGCGGGCTTTCTCTTCGTGCCGATGGCGGAAGCCGTGGTGTTCGCGATGATCGCGTCCTTCGTGCTGTCGCGCACGCTGGTGCCGACCATGGCGATGTATCTTCTGAAGCCGCACATGGATCCCGACGACCCGCCCGAGGAATGCGATCACCAACTTCACGATGCGGCGGGCAATAATGTCTTTTCGCGTTTCCAGCGCCGATTCGAAGCCCGTTTCGAGGCGATCCGCGAGGGCTATCGCAACCTGCTGGCGATGGCGCTGGGCAACCGGCGGGTGTTCGTGATCGGGTTCCTGGGCTTCGTCGTCGTCTCTTTCGCGCTGTTTCCGCTACTTGGGTCCGACTTCTTTCCTTCGGTCGATGCCGGTCAGATAACGCTGCATGTGCGCCCGCCGGTCGGCACGCGCATCGAGCACGCCGCCTCGACGTTCGGCGACGTCGAGCGCGAGATCCGCAAGACGATCCCGCCGGACGAGATCGCGTCCATCGTCGACAATATCGGCCTGCCGACCAGCGCCATCAACACGGTCTACAACAATTCCGGTCTGATCGGTTACCAGGACGGCGATATCTATGTCACGCTGAAGCCGGGCCATCGCGCGACGGCGGACTATGTGCGCAGGCTGCGCGAGATCCTGCCGGTGCAGTTCCCCGGCACGGCGTTCTCCTTCCTGCCCGCCGACATCATCAGCCAGATCCTGAACTTCGGCGCGCCGGCCCCCATCGACGTGCAGATCGCCGGGCCGAAGATCGACAAGGACCGCGCCTATGCGCTGGTCCTGCTCAATCGCATGCAGCGCATATCGGGCATCGCGGACGCGCGCATGCAGCAATCCTTCCGCAATCCGCAATTGCGCGTCGACGTCGACCGCTCTCGGATGGCCCAGTTCGGGCTCACGGAGCGTGACGTCACAAATAGCGTGGTGACATCGCTGGCCGGCAGTTCGCAGACCGCGCCGACGTTCTGGCTCAATCCGCAGACCGGCGTGTCCTATCCCATCGTGGCGCAGATGCCGGAATACCAGATCACAAACCTGCCCGGTCTGGAGAACGTGCCGGTCACGGGCGCGACCGGCGGGCTGCAGATTCTGGGCGGGCTGGGCAAGATCTCGCGCGAGCAGTCCGACGCCGTGGTTTCGCATTATAATGTTCAGCCCTCCATCGATCTCTACGCGACGACGCAGGACCGCGACCTCGGCGCGGTCGCAGCCGACGTGCGCCGAGCCATCGCCGACACGGCCGGCGATCTGCCCCGAGGCGTGACCGTGAACCTGCGCGGTCAAGTCGTGACGATGAACACCGCGTTTACCGGCCTGTCCTATGGCCTGCTGGCCGCCATCGTGCTGATCTATCTGCTCATCGTGGTGAACTTCCAGTCATGGCTCGATCCGTTCGTGATCATCACCGCCCTGCCCGCGGCGCTGGCCGGCATCGTGTGGATGCTGTTCGCGACGGGCACGACGCTGTCGGTGCCGGCGCTGACCGGCGCCATCATGTGCATGGGCGTGGCGACGGCGAACTCGATCCTGGTCGTCAGCTTCGCGCGCGAGCGGCTGGCGGCGACCGGCGATGCGGCACTGGCAGCCATCGAAGCCGGCATCACGCGCTTTCGCCCCGTGCTGATGACGGCGCTCGCGATGATCATCGGCATGGCGCCGATGGCGCTGGGGCTGGGCGAAGGCGGCGAACAGAACGCGCCGCTGGGCCGCGCCGTGATCGGCGGCCTGATTTTCGCAACCTGTGCCACGCTGGTGTTCGTGCCGGTGGTGTTCAGCATCGTCCATGGACGCAGGGCTCCCCGCGCCGCGGGCGACCACAGCCAAGCCGTTCCGTCCGCCGGAGACCAAGCCTATGCCTGAGACCAGCAATCCCTTGAGCTATGTCCCGCCGCCGCGGTTGAAGCTTGCCGGCTATATAGCCGGGGCCGTCGCGATCCTGATCGTCGTCGTGGGTCTGGTCACGCGCGTCATGGCGAGCCGCGAGGTCGACAGCTGGACGGAAGCGAACGTGCTGCCGTCGGTCGCCGTGATCAATCTGGCGAACAGCGCGAAGGGAAGCCTCGTGCTGCCCGGCAATGTGCAGGCGTTCAACAGCGCGCCGATCTATGCCCAGATCACGGGCACCGTGCAAAAATGGTATGTCGACATCGGAACGCCGGTGAAGGCCGGCCAGCTTCTGGCGCAGATCGATCCGCGCACCTATCAGGCGGCGGTCGACCAGGCGAAAGGCGCGTTGGCGCGCGACCAGGCGAGCCTGTCGGAAGCCAAGCTCGATCTGACGCGTTACGCGGCGCTGGGCGCCCAGCACGCCATTTCCGATCAGCAGCTTTCCTCGCAACGGGCCGTGGTGGCCTCGGACGCGGGAATCGTGGCGCTCGACCAGGCGAACCTGAACGCGGCGCTGATCAACCTCAACTACACGCGCATCGTCGCGCCGTTCGACGGAACCCTGACCAGCCGCTCGATCGACATCGGCAACTACGTCGCGGCGGGCAACGGTTCGGCGACGCCGCTCTTCACCGTGGCCGACGACAGCAAGGTGCGCATCTATGTGAGCGTGCCGCAGAACAGTTCGAGCCAGCTCAAGCCCGGGATGACGGCGCAGTTCACCGTGCCCGAACATCCGGGCCAGGTGTTCACTGCGACGGTGGCGGCCACGGCGCAGTCCGTGAACACTCTGACGGGAACCGTGCTGGTGCAGCTTCTGGCCGACAACGCGCAGAACCTGTTCAACCCGGGCGACTACGCCCAGGTGACGTTCAATCTGCCGGCGGCGCGCAACGCCATCCAAATCCCGGCCAGCACGCTCATCTTCGGCGATGCGGGCACGCAAGTCGCGCTCGTCGGCCCCGGCAACCGCGTCGCGATGCGACCCGTGACGATCCTGCGCGACTACGGCACGACGGTCGAAATCGCGTCCGGCCTCAGCCGCCGCGATCGGATCATCGACAATCCGCCGGACTCGCTGCGACCGGGCGATCTGGTGCGGCTGTCGCGCTGAGGCGCAAGTCGCATCGATCGCGGGCGCCGGCATCGCCGGCCGGAATCGAACTCGCGCGCGGGGAATTGCAACCTACCGTTCAACCGTCGCCTCGCCGGCGACCAAAAGCCGGGTCACTCCGGCTTGCCTGTCCGGTTTCGATGTGTCCCGCAAATCGACGCAGATATTGCTGCTCCGCACCGAGGCGGACCGACACATCGTACCAGTGCGCGCTCGAGGCGATTTTCCAGCGCTCTTCTCGTGTCCGGCCCGCGTCCAGCCGGCCGGAGCGGGCCGCTTCCTGCAAATAGTCGTTGGGCAAGACCGTGACATCGAGCGCCGATGCGCCATGGTTCATCACTTTGACCACCAGCGTTTCGCCGTCCGCTTCGTAGCTCACGGACGTCGCGATCCGGCTGCTCGGCCCGACGCGCAGACCGCGGAAGCTCTGGAGGAAGCCGTTTGGGCCATGCACGGTGAAAGCATATCGCCCGCCGTCGAAGGGGAGCGTGTCCGTGACGGATTTTCCCGCCTCGATCGCGTAATACCATGGCCCGTCCTGGCCGGCGTCGGCGTAAACGGTCAACGCCGCGCCAACGCGGCCGCGGTTGTCCAGGCGCAGCCGCAGACCGTCCTCCGCGATCGTCGCGTCGGCGGAAATATCGTAAGGCAGTGGCCGCGCCCGCCTTTGCCCCGGCTCCTGCCGCGGCAGCGCTTGCACGTTCGGTACCGTCGGCAGCGCCTTCACGCGCGACAGATCGACCGCCGCCATGGTGTGGTCGGTCGATGGCAATGCGTCCCACGCCGCATTGGGCGCAACGAAATCGAACATCGATGTCAGATCGCTGCAAACGGCGCGACGCCACGGCGAGATATTGGGTTCGACCACGCCGAAACGCGCTTCCAGGAAGCGGATGACCGACGTGTGGTCGCTGAGTTGAGAATTCACGAACCCGCCGCGCGTCCAGGGCGACACGATCAGCAACGGCACGCGCGGCCCAAGGCCGACCGGCACGCCCTGATAGGTTTCGCCGGCGAGATCGACGGTACTGCGTCCCCGGGCACCGGCAGCGGGCGGGACGGGCGGCGGCACGTGATCGAAGAAGCCGTCGTTCTCGTCGTAGTTCAGGATGAACGCGGTTTTCGCCCAAACGTCCGGGTTGGCCGCCAGCGCCGACAGCAGCCCGGATACGAACGCCTCGCCATAGCCCGGCGGCGCGGACGGATGTTCGCACATGATGTAAGGCGCGACGATCCAGGATACCTGCGGCAGCCGGTCCTGTGCGACGTCCCGCGCGAATTCGGCGATGAGGTGTTCGCCGCGCGAGGCCTTGGCGTTCTGCGGCGTCGAACCCGGCGACCAATTGCGCGCCTTGCGCCCCATTTCGCCGGCGGCGGCCGCTCCGCGAAACCGCGCAAAATAGGCAAGCGCGTTGTCGCCGTAATTGTCGTATTCCTGATAGACGTGCCAGCTGACGCCCGCCGCCTGCAGCCTCTCGGCGTAAGTCGTCCAGCTGTATGGCTTGAAATTCGCCGCGTCATTCGCCGGATCGGCGGACTCGTTGGGTTCGTCCCGCGGATTTGCAATCGCCTGCGCGCCGCTCTCGCCCACCGTCAATCCGTTGGTGCCGGTAAACAGAAAAAGCCGGTTCGGATTGGTCGGCCCGAAGACCGAGCAATGATAGGCGTCGCAGATCGTGAACGCATCGGCCAACGCGTAGTAGAACGGAATGTCCTGGCGGGCAAAATGGCCCATCGTCATCGGACCCTTCACGTCGATCCAGGCGTCGTGGTTCTTCCACAGATCCTGCGAGCCCTTCCAGGAATGATCGAGGCTCTCGAGGCATTGCGCGCGCGTCGCGCCGCTATCCAACCGGAACGGCGCGATGAAGCCGTCGGCATGGCTTTTCGCCGGCTGGTACCAGACCGGTTTGCCGCCGGGCAACATCGCCGGCCGTGGATCGCCGAAGCCGCGCACGCCCTGCAGCGTGCCGAAATAATGATCGAAGGAGCGGTTCTCCTGCATCAGGATCACGACGTGTTCGACATCCTTGATCGTGCCGGAACGCTGACGCGCCGGAACGGCCAAGGCTTCACGCAGCGCCGGCGGCAGGGCCGCGAACGCCGTGCCGAGCGCGGCCGTCGTCAAAAAACGCCGCCGATCCTGTGTCATGAATTGTCCTTCTCGCCGTTCGATCTCGTCACCGCAACCCTATAACGGTGTTGCGACAGAGCGACGGCCGCCGCTGAACAAAAAACGTCGCAATCGGCGATTAGACACTGTTCGTTTGGGGATACGGACGTGCCCAGGGCGTTCGTGACCGGGGAAAGACCATGCGCCGGATTATCGTGTTGGCACTGCTCGCGTCGATCCTTGCCGGCTGCTCGCCGGCCGAGCGGCCGAGGGAACGCCTGATTGTATACACCGCGGCGGAAGCCGACCAGTTGCCGGCCTACGCAGCCTCCTTTGCGCATGCGCATCCGGACATCGATCTCGTATGGGTGCGCGACTCCACCGGCATCGTGACGGCGAAATTGCTGGCCGAGAAGAAGGCGCCGCAGGCCGACGTGGTCTTCGCGCTCGCCGCGACGTCCATGATGCTGCTGGAGGAACAGGGATTGCTGGCCGCCTACACGCCCAGACTGGCCGCGCGCATCGATCCGCGCTTTCGCGATCCGATCCATCCGGCGCATTGGACCGGAGAGGATCTGTGGTCGGCGGCGGTATGCGTGAACACGGTCGAAGCCGCGCGGCATGGCCTGCCGATTCCGACGAGCTGGGCGGATCTGACCAAGCCCGTCTATCGCCACGCCGTCACCATGCCGGATCCGGCATCGTCCGGCACCGGCTATCTGGCCGTCGCGGCGTGGCTGCAGATCTTCGGCGAGGACAAGGGTTGGCAGTTCATGGACGCGCTCGACAAGAACGTAACGGAATACGCGCATTCGGGCTCCAAGCCCTGCAAGGACGCCGCGCGCGGTGAAACCCCGATCGGCATCTCGATCGATTTTCGCGCCGCCCAGATGAAGGACCAGGGCTATCCGATCGCGGTGGTCGTCCCCAGCGAAGGCGTCGGCTGGGACATCGAAGCGACGGCACTGGTTGCGGGAACGCCGCACGAGAAGGCCGCGAAGGCCTTCATCGAATGGGCGCTCTCGGACGACGCGATGCGTCTCTACGCCAAGAATTTTTCCGTCGTCGGCGCCGCAGGGTTCGCGCATCCGGTGCCCAATCTGCCGCCCGACTATCCCTCGCACCTGGCAAAGAACGATTTGCTGTGGATGGCCAAAAACCGCGACCGGATCGTCAAGATGTGGAGCGCGCGCTACGGCGCGGCGCGGTGATGTCGTCGACCGCTCGCGCAACCCATCTCGCGATCGAAGGCCTCGGCAAGCGGTATGGCGCGATCACGGCCCTGGACGGACTGACGCTCGATCTTGTGGAAGGCGAGTTCGTCTGCCTGGTGGGGCCGTCGGGCTGCGGCAAGACGACGGCCTTGCGCATCATCGCCGGTCTCGACAAGCCGACGGCGGGCCGCGTTCGCAGCAACGGGCGCGACCTCACGGCGCTGGCGCCCGCCGAACGCGGCATGGGGATGGTGTTTCAGTCCTATGCCTTGTTCCCCAACATGACCGCCGCGCAGAACATCGCCTTTGCGCTGGGCCGCGAGCGCAACGCCAAGGACCGCCAGGCTCGCGTGTCGGAACTGCTTGAACTCGTCGACCTGAGCCAGTTTGCCCGCAAGCGGCCGAACGAATTGTCCGGCGGCCAACAGCAGCGTATCGCCATCGCCCGCGCGTTGGCGCGCGAACCACGCTTTCTGCTGTTGGACGAACCGCTGTCCGCCCTCGACCCGCAGATCCGCGGCCGTTTGCGCAACGAGTTGAAATCCCTGCAGCGACGGCTGGGCATCACGACGCTGATGGTGACCCACGATCAGGCCGAGGCCCTGGCCATCGCCGATCGGATCGCCGTGATGCGCGCCGGTCGTCTGCACCAGGTCGGACCGCCGCGGGAGATTTACAGCACTCCCGTCGATCCCTTCACCGCCGCATTCGTCGGTGCGATGAATCTGCTGCCGGCAACGGTCGAAGACGCCCAGACCGTGCGGGTCCTAGCAAGACTTCCGCTGCGCTTGAACAACGAGCTGCCCAAGGGCGCCAAAGCGCTCGCCGCCATACGTCCGGAATTCGTCGATGTCTCGCCGGTGACCGGACCGGACGCGCTCGCGGCGCGGATCGCCGATCGCGAATTCCAAGGCGCCTTTGTCCGCCTCCTGCTCCTCGTGGACGGCTTCGAGCAGCCGATCCTGGCCGATGTCGGCAATGCGCATGCGCTTGCCGGGCACGGTGAGCGCGCGACGGTTCGCATCGCGGCCGAGCATGTGCGCCTCTTTTCGGCCGATCGATGATCCGGCCGCGCTTTCGACCGAGGGCGGATTGGTTGACGCTGGGTCTTTACGGCGGCTTTCTCCTGCTGTTCTTCGTCGCGCCGCTCGGGCTTCTTGCCGCCCGGTCGCTGACAGGGGCCGATGGCGGCCTGACGCTGGCGAACTATGCAGAGTATCTGCATGCGCCCGATCTGTTCGCATCGCTACGGAACACCGCCCTCCTGGGCTTCGGCACCGTGCTTCTGACGGTGCCGCTGGCGTTCCTGCTGGCCTATGGCATCGAGCGGAGCCGCATGCCGTTGCGCGGCGTCTTTGCGCTTCTCGGTGCCGCGCCGCTGCTCGCGCCGTCGCTTTTGCCGGCGATGGCGCTGGTCTATCTGTTCGGACAGCAAGGACTGTTCCGGTCTGTCATGGGCGGCGGCACGATCTATGGCGCGCCAGGCTTGCTTCTGGCCGAGACAATCGCGACGTTCCCGCACGCGCTGGTGATCCTTCGCACGGCCCTTTCGGCGGCGGATGGAAGATTGTACGAGCAGGCCAACCTGCTGGGCGCAGGGCGCTGGCGCGCTTTCTTTGCCTTGACCCTACCCGCCGCGCGTCACGGCATCGTCAGCGCCTGTTTCGTCGTCTTTTCGCTCGCCATCGCCGATGTGGGCGCGCCCAAGGTCGTCGGCGGGAATTTCGACGTTCTGGCACTCGACATCTACAAGCAGGTGCTGGGCCAGCAGAATTTCAACCTCGGCGCCGTCGTCGCCATACTGTTGTTGGCGCCGACCGTCTTGGCCGTGCTGTTCGAGCGCTGGGCCGCCAAGCGCCAGGCCGCTACGCGCACCGCACGCGCCACGCCCTTCACGCCGGACGGTAATTTCGGTCGCGACGGCACGCTCTTCGTCTGCTGTACGACGATCGTGCTGTGCATCGCCGGCATCCTACTGGTCTGCCAATTGGCGGCGGTCGTCAAGCTGTGGCCCTACGATCTGTCATGGACCCTCGACCATTATCGCTTCGGCGATTTCGACGGCGGCGGGTGGGACGCGGTCGCCAACTCCGTTCTGCTTGCCGCCACGACCGCACTGATCGGCACGGCAATGGTGTTCGGCGGGGCCTATGCGTCGGAGCGGCTCAGGCCGCTTCGCGCGGTGCGCATGCTCTACTCCGCTTTCGCGCTGGCGCCGGCGGCCGTGCCCGGCCTGGCGCTCGGTCTCGCCTATGCGCTGTTCTTCAACGACCCGATCAATCCGTTGCACGTCATCTACGGTACATTTTGGGTGCTGTTGATCGCCAATGTCGTGCATTTCTTCACGGTGCCGCATCTGACGTCCATCTCGGCGATCAAGGCGCTCGACCCGGAATATGAATCGGCCGCGGCGATGTCGGGGCGCGGCGTATTCACGGTGTTCCGCGCCGTCGCCGTGCCGCTATCGTCCGCCGCCCTTGTCGAAATAGCGCTCTATCTGTTCGTCAACGCCATGACCACCGTGTCGGTCGTCGTCTTTCTTTATCCGCCCGACTTCAAACTCGCGGCCGTGGCCGTGCTGAACATGGACGACGCGGGCGATGCCGCGCCGGCGGCCGCAATGGGCATGATGATCATCTACGTCAATTTCCTTGCGCGATTGTTCGGCGCGGCTGTTCTGCGATATCTGCGCCGCCGGGAGGCGTCGCGCGATGTCCCCTTGGCGGACATCGCGGCCGTCTAACGCCGCAACGTCGCCACCAGCAATTGGCGGAAATCCTCAAGCGCGGGCGTTGCGGCCGCCAGGTCCTTGCCGCGGTCGTCGCAGCGGCGCAGCAGCAGAGCCGCCTCGAACGCCGGATCGCTCGCGAACCGCTCGGCTTCATCCGCGCGCATGACGCCGCCTTGCAACGCGAGACTGAGGCGCGAAGCCTTGCTAAGGCCGGCAAAATAGTCCGGCTCCACGCCACAAAGATATCGCTTCGCCTGGACATGCAGCGCGATCGGCGCCGTCACGTCCGTCCCGAATGCCTGCGACAGCCACGCCGCGCCCAGCGCTTCATGGCCGATATCGCGCCCTTCCGCGATCGCGTTCGCGCTGTCGGGCACCAGGAAGTAACCGACGTCGTGCAGCAATGCGGCGACGACGACCGCATTCGACGCGCCCAGCGACCGCGCCATGGCGGCCGATTGCAGCATGTGCCGTTCCAGCGATAGCGCTTCGCCGTACTCTCCGCCGCCGAAGCGCGCGAACAGATCGAATATCTCCTCGACGACGCCGGTCACAGCGCCGGTTCCAAGGCCCGCTCGCCGGTCTTCCCATGCGCATGGGGCATCGTCGCCGCGTCGGCGGCGGTCGGCGTCACCGGCAGCGGGCTCATCGCCCGCAGCTCCGCAGCGGCGTCCATCGCCACGCCGAGCAACGTCGTGCGGCGTCTTTCGTTCAGACAGACGACGAATTCGGTCAGGTGGCAGGTGCTGAAGTCGCGATCCACGGGAAGGAACCGGATGCGTTCGTCGGGTGGACATTCGAGCGAGAAGAAGAGGCCGAAACCCAGACCGATCGCCACACCTTCGCGGATCGTTTCGCGGGTGTGCAAATCCATCACCTCCGCCGGAACGATATCGGCTTCCTGCAGCAGCGCCTCCGTCGCCCGGCGCGTGCGCGAATTCGGTTCGCGGATCAGCAGCCGCTGCTGCGCCAGGGCGGCAAGGGGAAACACGTCGCGCTGAGCCAGCGGATGATCCTTTGGCGCCGCCATCACGAGTCTGTCATTAAAGAGCGGTTCGTAGGCGAAGGCGTTGTCTCCCGGCGGATCGCTGACGATTCCGACATCGATCTGCCCATCCTTTAGCCACGAAAATGTCTCGACCGCGTTGCCGATGCGCACGCGGATCGATGTCGACGGAATGCGTTGATGGATTGCGGCCGCTAGCCGCACCGCAAAAAAGGGCGAGTCAGAGCCGAGACGAAGGTCGGCTGTCACGCGTCCGTCAGCATCGCGCAGCAGATCGTCGATGTCCTGAGACGTGACGAACAACTTCTGCGTCAGGTCGAACAATTTTTGCCCGAAAGCGGTCAACCGCAGCGGCGGCTTGCGGCCATCGAACAGGGCGGCCTGGTGGCGGCCCTCCAAGGCCTTGAGCTGCTGCGACAATGTCGGTTGCGAGACGTTCAGCCGTCGCGCGGCGCGGCTGATGCTGCCTTCCATCGCGATCACATGAAATGCGCGCAAATGCTGGTGATTTACGCTCACGCCTCGCTCGCCCCACGCAAAACCGATCAACCAGCAAAGCTACCCGCCGATGCCAACGAATTTATGACGTACGTGCCGCCATAGGAATCTCCTATGGCGCGCATTCAAGCGAAGTATTGGCTGCTCCCGCTTCGCCGGAGGCATGTATCGCCGTATCGCACCGAGCAGCGCCGGGGGCCTCAAACGGGCGTCCACCCCGCATGTCGTTCGGTGCCGTTGGGCGGGTCCAGTTTGAGCAATCGGGGGTTTAAAATCATGCAATCCAAGTACAAGTTTTCCTGCGCCGTGGCGGCGCTGTTGAGCGGATGCGGCGTCGCGTTCGCGGCCGACGACACCGCCGCGCCGGTCGGCGGCATCGAGACGGTCGTGGTATCGGCCCAGCGCCGCGACGAGAGCGTCGAGCGGGTGCCGCTGACCGTCCTTGCCTTCTCGGGCGACAAGCTCGCCGATCTCAACGTCAGCACGATCCAGGATTTGCTCAAATACACGCCGAGCGTGACCTACGGCAACAACGGTCCGGGCCAGGGCGAACTCTTCATCCGCGGCCTCAGCAACGGCTTCCGCGGCAACCAGTCCACCGGCACCGTCGGCCTCTATCCGAACACCGCGATCTATCTCGACGAGCAGTCGATGCAGTTCCCGGCGCGCAATGTCGATATCTATGTCGCCGACATGCAGCGCATCGAAGTGCTCGAAGGCCCGCAGGGCACGCTGTTCGGCGGCGGCGCCGAGGCCGGCGCGGTGCGCTACATCACCAACAAGCCCGACCCCAGCAAGTTCAGCGCGAAGGTCGAAGCCAACTATGGCATGACCAATGGCGGCGATCCCAATTCGAGCGCGGACGTGACGATCAACATCCCGTTGATCCAAGACAAGCTCGCGGTTCGTCTCGTGATCTATGACGATCAACAGGGCGGCTATATCGACAACGTGTACAGCCAGTTCACCCGCATGGACTCCGATCCGGGCAACGTCATCCTCGGCATCCACCCGACAGCGGGCCATTGCCCCGACGGCGTGCCGGCCGCGCAGGCTTGGCAGCAGGGCGGCCAAGCCTGGTGTACGCTCCCCAACGCGCCGATCGCGAACAACGCGAACCTCGTGCGAGACAATCAGAATCCCGTGACCCATCAGGGCGCACGCGCCTCGCTGCTGTATAACGTCGACGACGATTGGAATGTCCTCATCACGGAGAGCTTGCAGAAGCTCGATGCGGAAGGCCTGTCGGTCGAATACCCGACCGGATCGGACCTCCAGACCCTGAAGCCGTTGCAGGTGACGGCCTTCTCCCCGTCCTGGAACAAGGACGACTACTCCAACACCGCCTGGACGGTGAATGGCAAGATCGGCGACATCTCGCTGATCTATACCGGCGGCTGGACGCTGCGGAACATCAACCAGCAGATGGAGTATTCCAACTACACGCGCACCTATTACGGCACCTATTACACCTGTTCCGGCGGCACCACTTCGTACTCGAATTTCGATTCCGGTGGGCCGCAGAAATGCTACTCGCCGATCGGCAGCTGGCATGACACGATCAAGAGCACGCATATGAGCCACGAGTTGCGCGCCAGCACGCCGAGCGATTGGCAGATCCGCGGGATTGTCGGCGCGTATTACGAGCAGTTCAAAATCTACGACGACATGAACTTCAACTACCGGACGATCCCATCTTGCACGCCGCAGTGGTTGGCCAGCCAAACCGCCGGCGAGCCGGTCTGCCTCGGTCTGGCAGAACCCTATCCGGGCAATCCGGGCGCGGGTATTCCGCCGGCCACCGCCAACGATCCAACCCCGCGCAGCGATGCCACGGCCTTCGGTGAGGACGTGCAGCGCGGCTACGATCAGACGGCGTTCTTCCTCTCGCTCGACTACGATATCCCATTCGTCCCGGGCCTGACCGTGAGCGCGGGCAGCCGCTGGTATCAGTACCAGGAATACGAACTGGGTTCGGTCTACACGACGAATCCGAAATGCCAGAATGTGCTGGTCTGCTACGACAATCCGGCATTCCTGAGCGGCGCCTATCCCAAGCGCGACATCGACGCGCACAACGACCACAAGACCTATGCCGGCTTCAAGAGCCGTCTGGGCGTGACCTACAACGTCACCGACGACATCATGGCTTATTACACCTATTCGGAAGGTTTCCGCCCGGGCGGCTTCAACCGCTACAACACCAACCAGGTTCTCAACCTGAACCCGGGCGCCAATCCGCAATACACGACGCCCAACGCCTTCGGCCCGGACTCGCTCACCAATCAGGAAATCGGCATCAAGGCCCAGCTCTTCGATCACAACCTGGTGGTGAACCTGTCGGCCTACAACATGAACTGGCGCAATGTGCAGTTCCTGTTCTTCCAGCCGCTCTACACCGGCAACGTGACCTTCGCGACCAACGGTCCGTCCTACCTCATCCAAGGCGCCGAGCTTCAGTTCATCGGCCGCCCCATGGAAGGCCTCACCGTCGAGGGTTCGGCGACCTACAACGAGAACACCGAGGACGTTTCGCCCTGCTTGATTAGCAACATTCCGGCGAGCGCGACCTTCGGCCATTGCATCACCCAGGCCAATGGCGGCGCGTATCCGAACCCCTATGGGGTGGTTGGCGGCGAGGCCGCGTTCTCGCCGAAGTGGCAGGGCAACCTCCGGGTCCGCAAGGACTGGACGGTGGGCGACTATCTCGCCTTCGCCTCGGCGGGGCTGAGCTATACCGGCCCGATGTGGAACCAACCGGCGAACTATGTCTCCGGCGTCGGTTTGGCGATCCCCACGACGACCTATCTGCGCTACTACATGCCCGGTTACACGACCTACGACGCGGCGTTTGGCGTGGAATACGACCGCTGGAATGCGCAGATTTACGGCGAGAACCTCGGCAACTCGCACGCCAGCACCTTCACGTCCTCGGCCCAGTGGATCAAATCGGAAGTGCCGCTGCGTCCGATGGTGGTGGGTGTGAAAGTCGGCTTCTCGTACTGAGCGAAGCCGCCACAGTCTGTTAAGCTTCGGCGGGTCGCAGTGCCCGCCGAAGTCGTTTTACGGGTAGCGATGGATAACCCCCTCACCGACACGTCCCCGCTCGCGGAAGAGCTTGTCCGTCTGCGCGACCTGCAAAAGCGCAAGGAGCACGCCGAGGCGCTGCGCGGCGCCCAATCCTTATTGCTGGACGCACCGGACCATCGCGACCTGCTGCTGATCGAGGCATCCAGTCTGCGCCACCTCGGCCGGCTGGACGATGCCCTGGAGAGGCTCGCCGCCCTGGAGCGGAAACATCCGCATTTCAGCCTGATGCACGAGGAGCGCGGGCTCTGCCATGTCGCGCGAAAGGACGCGCCCAAGGCCATTCGATCGCTGCTTGCGGCGGTCACGCTCAATCCGGCGTTGCCATTCAGCTGGCGCATGCTGGAAGGCATCTACCGCATGACTGCAGATGCGCAGAACGCCGCGCTGGCCGCAGACAATTTGGCCACGCTGAAGCACCTTCCGCCCGAAGTGGTATCCGCCACCGCCCTCTTCTCAGACGGCAACCTCGACCGCGCGGAGCCGATGATCCGCGATTTCCTGATCCGGCACGGCCATCATCCCGATGCCATGCGCCTGCTGGCCCGGATCGGCATCGCGCGCGAGGTCTATGACGACGCCGAAATCCTCCTCGAAGGCGTGCTGGTTCTGGCGCCGGACTACGACGCGGCCAGGTTCAATTACGCGCAGGTGCTCATGCTGCAGCACAAATATGCGCAGGCGCAGGGCGAGATCGAGCGCCTTTTGCGGACCGACCCGCAGAGCAAGGAATATCGCCGCCTGGGCGCCTCCATCGCGGTGGGATTGGGAAAGCACGACAGCGCCATTGCGACCTATCGCAGCCTGCTGAGCGAAACGCCCGGCGCGCCGGATATCAATTTGTGGCTGGGCCACGCGCTGAAGACCACGGGGCGCATAACGGACGCCGTCGCCGCCTATCGAAGCGCGGCGTCCGCCCGGCCCGATTTCGGCGATGCCTATTGGAGCCTGGCCAATCTCAAGACCTACCGCTTCGAAGACGACGACGTCGCACGGATGCGGTCAGAGGAAGCCGCGCCCTCGACGGTTCTGATCGACCGCTATCATCTCTGTTTTGCGCTCGGCAAGGCGCTCGAGGACCGCGGCGAGGTCGCGCGCTCCTGGGCCTACTACGAACGCGGCAACGCCCTGAAACGGGCGGAGAGCGCCTATCGCGCCGACGTCATCGAAGGCAACACGCGACGCCAGATCGAAACGTGCACCCGCGCGTTTTTCGAGCAGCGTGCCGGATGGGGGTGCGCGCGTCGCGACCCGATCTTCATCGTCGGTTTGCCGCGCGCCGGCTCCACGCTGCTGGAGCAAATTCTCGCCTCGCACAGCCAAGTCGAGGGCACGCACGAACTCTCGGACATTCAAAATGCGGTAACGAGGCTGCAGGGACGCGACGCCGCGATCGACAGTCCGCTCTATCCGGCCGGCCTCGCGGATTTGCCGGCGCAGGCCCTTTCGGCATTTGGCGAGAAATACCTGGCCGACACCCAGATCCATCGCACGGACAAGCCGTTCTTCATCGACAAGATGCCGAACAACTTCCGGCACATCGGCCTGATCCATCTGATGCTGCCCAATGCCCGGATCATCGACGCGCGGCGCGAGCCGATGGCCTGCTGCTTTTCCAATCTGAAGCAGCTCTTCGCGAGCGGTCAGGAGTTCACCTACAGCGTCGACGACATCGCGCGCTATTACCGGACCTATCTCGAATTGATGCGCCATTGGGACGAGGCTTTGCCCGGCCGCGTATTGCGCGTGCACCATGAAGACGTGGTCGCCGATCTGGAGGGCAGCGTGCGCCGCATCCTCGACTATTGCGGCCTGCCGTTCGAACCCGCCTGTCTGACATTTCACGAGACAAAGCGCGCAGTGCGCACCGCCAGTTCCGAACAGGTGCGCCGGCCGATCTTTCGCGACGGTCTGGACCAGTGGAAGAAGTACGAGCCGCAACTCGAGCCGCTCAAATCGGCCTTGGGCGACGCGCTGACCCGCTACCGCGACGAGCCCGCCGCATGAGCAAGACTTATGATCTCGCCGTGGTCGGCGCCGGCATCGTCGGGTTGGCGCATGCCTATGCCGCGGCGCGGCTGGGCAAGCGCGTGATCGTGATCGAGCGCGACGGCCGCGCCAACGGCGCTTCCATCCGCAATTTCGGCTTCGTCACGGTCACCGGCCAGCCGCGCGGCGAGGCTTGGCGGCGCGCGCGGCGTTCGCGCGACGTCTGGGTGGAGGCCGCCGCGGCCGCCGGGATTGCCGTTGAACAGGAAGGCCTGCTGCTGACCATGCGCCGGCCGGAGTCTCTTGCCGTCGCCGAGGCGTTCCTGAAAACCGAGATGGGCGAAGGCTGTGCCCTGCTTGGCCGCGCGCAACTGCTGGAACGCTTGCCGCAGTCCGGCGCGACGGGGGCGATCGGCGCGCTTTGGAGCCCGCATGACGTGCGCGTGGAATCGCGCACGGCGATTCCGCTTCTGGCCCAATGGCTGCAAAATCGCTGGAACGTGGATTTCCAGTACCAAACGGCGGTCCTGGACGTCGATCCACCGCGCATCCGCACCGCGCGCGGCACGATCGCGGCGGAAGCTGCCATCGTCTGCCCGGGCGACGATCTGGTGTCGCTCTTCCCCGATCGCATCGCGCCTTACGAGGTAACGAAGTGCCGACTGAGCATGATGCGGCTGGCGGATCCCGGCTTTCGCCTGCCGGCCGCGCTCATGTCGGATTTGGGACTTGCGCGGTATCGCGGCTATGGCGATCTGCCGCAAGCCGCGCCGTTGCGCCGCCGCCTTGAGGCCGAGCAGCCGGCCCATCTTCGTCATGGCGTCCATATCATCGCGGTGCAAAGCGCCGACGGCTCGCTCGTGGTCGGCGACAGCCACCATTATGACGGTACGCCGCAGCCCTTCGCCGCGGAGGAAACCGAACAACTCATTCTGAGTGAACTCAAGGCGGCGACCGGCATCGCCGCACCCATCATCGAACGGTGGACGGGCGTCTATGCCTCGGCGTCGGACAAATCCATGTTCGTGGACGCGCCGTCGCCTTCGATCCGCATCGTCGTCGTCACCGGCGGCAACGGGGCCTCCACCGCGTTTGCCATCGGCGAAGAGGTCATCGGCGAATTGTTCGACCGTAAAATCGGGACCATGACATGAGCGAGATCGCGGCGGTTGTGTTCGACTGGGCGGGCACGATGATCGATTTCGGCTGCCTCGCGCCCGTGCGCGCGTTGCAGGATGCGTTCGCCGCGCAAGGCGTGCCGATCACCGAGGCGCAGGCGCGCAGGGACATGGGACGGGCAAAGCGCGATCACCTCGCCGCCCTGCTGAGCGATCGGGCCGTGAGCGCTGCGTGGTCGAAGCGCTTCGGCAAGCCGCCCGCACCGGCCGATGTCGAAAGGCTCTATGCCGTGCTCGAGCCCCTGATGCGCGAGCAGGCCGCCGCGTACACGACATTGATCCCGGGCGCCGCCGAGGCCGCCGCGTGGCTCACGCGTCGCGACATCAAAATCGGATCGGGCACCGGCTATACGCGCGCGATGATGGCCGCCATCCTGCCGCGCGCCGCGGCCCAAGGCTACGCGCCTTCGGTCGTGGTCTGCGCGGGCGAGACCCCGGAAGGCCGCCCCTCGCCGCTGCCGATGTGGAAGGCGCTGGTCGAACTGGCCGCCTACCCCGCCTGGCGCTGCGTCAAGGTCGACGATGCGGTGGTGGGCATACAGGAAGGCCGCGCCGCCGGCGCCTGGGCCATCGGCGTCGCCGCGTCGGGCAACGGCGTGGGACTTGGTCTGCAAGCCTGGCAAGCACTGAGCGATGCGGAACGGCATACGCGCAGCGCGGCGGCCGAACAGGACTTGCTCGGAGCCGGCGCGGATTATGTGATCGCCACCATCGCCGATGTGACGGACGTGCTCGTCGATATCGAGCGCCGTATCGCCGCGGGCGATCGCCCCGGGCGCTGATGGTTGCCGAACCTGCCGCGGTCCTGACAGGCGCCGAACCGCAGGGCACCTGCGTCCAATTCACCTGGAGCGACGGCTTTGCGGTTCGTTTCTCGTGCGCCTGGCTTCTGGATAACGCCGCATCGGCGCAGGCCGGCGATCGCGGCCAGCGGCTTCGATCCGCACTATCCCTCGGCACCGCTGGCGCTCTGCGCGGCGTTACGATCGCCGGAGATGTGGCCCGTTGCGTGATCGTGTCGGCCATGTTGAAGGCGGTGGTGCTCACCGTGCGCCCCGCACCGGCGGTGAGATTGCCGATGGCGTCGTAGGTGTAGGCCGGGTTGGTCACCCCGTTCACCGTGCCGGCGATGGACGACACCCCGTGCGGCTGGGCGCTGCCCACGCCGGGATAGCTGTAGGTCCCGACATCCGACTTGCTCGTGATGTTGCCCAGGTTGTCGAAGCCGACGGTCTTGGTGGTGATGCCGCCGCCGGACGCGGTGCAGCTCGCGATCCCGCTCGCCCCCGTCGCGCTGTTGGTCAGACGGTTGAGGCCGTCATAGCAGAACTTCTCGATCACGCCCTGGTCGTTGTCGGAGCGGGCGATCAGGTTGCCGATCGAGTCCCACTGATAGTCGAACGACGCGACCGCGTCGGAGGGACCGGCGCGCAGGTTCGTCAGCCGCCCCGTGGCCGCGTCGAAGGTGTTGGTGGTGACGACGCCGTTACCGGCAGTCGTCTGCGTCAGCGCCAGTTCGGCGCTGGCCGTGTTCGCGCTTCGCGTACGCGAAAGGCGTGGGTTGCAGACCGTGCGGCTCCGGCGTGTCGATGCTCCGCGCCGTCGCAGATGTAGGGGGTCGCGAGCCCTGCGGGCCACATCGTATTGAACCTCGGAATCCGAAGGGGGATACCCCCTGGGCGGTTGCCGCAACCTGTTAACCAGCGATGGGTTGCAGAGGTTAGCCTGCTTCTTCCTTCGCGCGGCGACCCCGACCTGCATTTAACCATCTCTCTAAGGACCACGACAGCTTTTAAGATGCCAACACAGCAAATTTCATATCGGAATAGTGCGCGCACCTCGGTCCCAATGCGACCCCAGCCTCACTTCTGGGGAAGATGGAGCGCTTCGTGATAGCTGGTGCCTGAGAGGTACACCGCAATGCCAGCCATCAAAACAATGCCGATAGCCGCGAGATACAAGACGGTGCGCTTGCCTGCCGGGAAGCCACGGAACTGTTCGACAAACGCGATCCCGCGGCCCTGATCGACCAAGAAATAGTCGTTCACCAAATACAGCACTACGAAAGCGCCTCCAATTATCCAACGATTTACTTCGATACGTTGATGCGTCGCCGCCGCAATCCATATACCCAGACTCACAGCAAGAAGCCCTTCGACCATAGTAAGCCCCCCAGCCGCAGTGCGGGCTTTCATGCTGCCGCGCCACCTCGATATTCGGAAAAACAGAACGAAGATCGAGAGATACAATTCCTTCAGCAAGCGCATGATCGAGCGGCCGGAAGCTACTTTCAATGGCGCGCGGCTCATATTCTTCTGGGGCCCATCGGAAGATCGTAAGGGTTGATCACATCGTCGCGCTTCTGGGGCTTTTTGCGATCAGGAATAGCGTTCGGTGCGCGCTTCTTTGGATGGAACGAGATTTTTCCTGGGTCCATGGGAAGATAGTTCGGATTGACCGCCTGGTTTTGTTGGATTTGGTTGCCGTATCGATTGAGAGCCCCCGCCACCCCACCGGGATAGAACGTCTCTAGCCCATAATATATTGCCGCATAGCCAGCACCCACTGGACCACCAAAAGCGCCCACCGCATCCATCGCCGGCCATGTCAACGATGCCAGCCTCAAGTTTTAAACGTCCTTGCACTTAATGCTGTGTGCAAGATCGACGATTGGCTGGCGTTCTTTCAAGCTCCAATCGATGGGAAGATGAAGAACATCGGATAAATAATGGCACGCAGACGTTTGGAGCATCACACATGTTTGAGTACGGCCATCATCATGTTCTGATACCTGAAGCGTGTACCATGGCGGACGTTGAGGCTCGCCCCCTGCGCAGTTGTAACGAGCAATTCGGTATTGTGTGAAGATAGCCACAACTGCGTATTTTAGCGGCGGCAATACGATCAAAAACTCCGGATAGCCCGATGTCTTGAAGCGCTGCGGAGACATCCAGACGCTTGGGAACGGCATATTTCTGGGACCAAGGACAGCATAATTGATCCAGTGCGCAACTGAGTTGCTTGGCGTTGTCCCAAAGAACGGAGGCCACTTAATTTGCGCGCCTGCTGCGGCAGTGAGAAGCATCGCTAACCCTGCCAAAACTGATAGATATCGAACATTCTTCATTTGTGTGCACTCCCGACAATTTGCCGTTGGAAGTTCGATGGCGACACAACGTGTGGCGCAATCAACGACACCCCATCAGGTGAGAGTTGGAAACCCCATGTGAACGTAACAATGGTGTTATAGCCGCCAGATTGATTAGGTCGGACAATCGAGGTCTGTGCGGTCCACGCTCCAGAGGTGAAATAGCGCCCCGGCTCGTCATAGAATTGATTTCCGCCGCTAGAAGAAAAGGGGCATGCGGTGTAGGCGCAGTCTTCGTTAGGCTGCCCCGTGTCGCCTGATCCCGTTGCTGTATAGGTCTGGATCCAATTTACTTTGTTGCTACCAGAATATTGCACGACTATCCGTGCGCCGCGGAGTCCGCTCCCCAAATGATATGACGACATTCCAAAGCTGCACTGCCGGCTACCACAGTCGAAGGTTCCGCTTTGTGTTGGGCCAAAGTTATAGAAAGAGTCAGACGGTGCACCATTTGTGCCTTGCTGCAACGACGTGCTAGTCACGACGACGGTTTCGACGCCGCCCGAGAAGGAACTGCCGCCGGTCCCCGCCGCTCCGGCTCCGGTCGCGCCTGCTCCCGTCGGAGCGGCCTTGCCGCTTCCGCCGACCGATGCGCCGACCTCAGAACTGCCGCCGAACGTCAAGGTCCCGATCGAGCTGCTGATCGAGCTGACCGAGCTGAAGTTGTGGTCGATGAGATTGCCGCAATCGGCGACGGTGCTGCAGTTTCCGACGATTTCGCCGGTCGTGCCGTCTTTGACGACGACGCCGCCGCCACCGCTCGACGACGACGACCCATTCCGCTCTTTTAGCAGGCTCACCATATTGCCTTCGGAATCGGCTTCGATGCCGGGGCCGTAGCAGCCGAAGCACGGGATATCGTGACCACTGGGGTCCGTCGCCGAGAGCGGTCCGTTTTCGACGTAGCTGTAGCGGTTGAAGGATTGGCTATCGAACGGGTTCTGGACGGTGGAGTCGGCGCTGAGGAACCGCCCGATCGTCGGATCGTAGATGCGGGCGTTGGCGTCGATCTGGCACACGGTGTCGAGCATCTCGTGGCCGGTGTAGCCGCGGGTCGTCGTTGAGGTGATCGCGCACCCGGCATTGTCCGTGCCGTCCGGGTTTCGTCTGCGGCCCCAGGCGTCGTAGCTGTCGCGCTCGGTGACCGCGCCGGTGCCGTCGGTCAGGACCGAGGCCGAGCCCAGATGGTCGGTGACGAAGTAGGCCCAGGTCGCGCCGCTGCTGCAGGGCGCGGCGCCGGTGCAGAAGCGCTCCGCCACGAGGGCGCCGCCCGCCTGGATGAAGTCGTGCCAGGTGGTCGTGCCGCCGGTGACGACCTTCTCGCCCATCGCGCCGGAGATGGGATCGTTCAGGTAGGTCGTGGTGGTGGCGGTGCCGCCGACGGTCAGCACCTGCGTCACCCTGCTGTGCGCGTCGTCATAGGTGAACGCGTCGGTGGTGGTGCCTTGCGTGATCGTGTCGGCCATGTTGAAGGCGGTGTAAGTGACCGTGCGCCCGGCGCCGGCCGTCATGTTGCCGTTCGCGTCGTAGGTGTAGGCCGGATTGGTGACGCCGTTGACGGTGCCGGCGATGCTGGACACCCCGTGCGGCTGGGCGCTGCCCACGCCCGGATAGCTGTAGGTCCCGACGTCGGACTTGCTCGTGATGTTGCCCAGATTGTCGT